>CALJJR010000100.1 GCA_937973905.1 uncultured Arenicella sp.
TAAATTCAATGAGTGCAATCGCTATTATCGATGATCATCAGTTATTTGCTTCAGGGTTAGCTTCTCTATTTAAAGATTTAATTGGCGACTATCAATTAGATTGTTATACGTCAGCGCGCGATTTTTTAGAAAAAAATAGGAAGCAAGTCGCTCTAATTATTCTAGATTTCTACCTACCTGGATCCTATTTCGTTGAAACATTTGCAGAATTAAAACAACACTATTCGTGCCCGTTCTTAGTGGTGTCTGCCTCACCATCACCATCCGATCGGATTGAAGCACAACGAGCAGGCGCCATTGCCTTTGTGAGCAAAAATATGTCTCCGGAGGAATTACTAAACATAGTAAATTTGGCACTTGCAGGTGAATGTATTTCGGAAGTTAAAGACAATTCATCACTAAATTTAGCTGACTTTGACCTAACCCGACGACAAGTCGAAATTCTGCTACTTGTATCCAAGGGTTGCTCGAACAAAGAAATTGCTAACCTCATCGGAGTTTCTCCAGAGACTGTAAAATCACATTTAAAGACCATCTACAGACGGATTAATGTTGAAGGTCGAATTGAAGCGGTCGAATTCATTAGGCAACATGGCGTAATATAAAATCTAAATCTAGTATCAGTCCGTTATATTAAGTCCTCGACAATACACCGATCTGCTGTGCTATGAACCGACGCATGGCTTCAACTCCTTGCGGCTTAGGAAAAACCGCTATATTTTTTTCACTTTCAGCTTTTTTAAGCCGTGGGTTATCAAAATTTGAAATCAACAACTGAGTCGAGTGAGGCGGAGCCAATTTAATCAAATCTAATCCATTTCTGGTTTCACTTAAGTGGTAGTCGATCATGTAATAGTCGCATTTAGGTAAGCCATCATCAAATAGATCATCGATTTTGCGCAGATCAAATATCACTTGGCATTTAAAACCAAGCTGCGCAATGGTAGATCCTAACTGTTTTGCGTACGCTTGATCATCATCGACCACCAATACTGACTTAATTTTGGAGCCTAATACTTGGACAGAATTATCTGCAACAGTGCTCTTTTTTAGCCTAACACCAAAACATGATCCCTTGCCCGGTTCACTATGCAAGGTGGTTGACCCGCCGATAGCGTCACAGATACTCTGAACGATGGATAGCCCTAAACCAAGATGCTCTGCATCTTGATCGAGGTCAACGTTTAAACGTTGATATTGCTTAAACACACGCAGCCATTCAGATTTATCAATTCCACAGCCTGTATCCAGCACTTGAATTTCAACTTCACCGATGCTGCTTCGGTTGCGCGCACCAATCAAAATGCGACCAACCTGAGTATGTTCAATAGCGTTATCAACCAAATTACGTAGTATTCGCTCCATATAACTCTGCTCAGACATACAAACGAGGCTGGTATTAACCATACTAAGCCTCAACCCTTTGCGCATTGCGATAGGTTGAGCACTTGCAACAACACGTTCAAACAGAGGCTGCAAGGATAGAGCTCGTAATTTTGGGGTAGGTAAGGTGTCACTGACCCAAGCGAGCTGCGAAACGTTACGCATAATTTGGTTGGCCGAATTTAAACAAGTATGAATAGATTGAATCTCTTCACTGCATTTCAACTCAGGTTCTTGTTTTTGCAAGCTGTGCAAATGTAATTTTAGTGACGTAAGTGGCTGGCGTAGATCATGCGTAATAGATTTCAAAAAGCGTTCGCGAAACTCGGCTTCGCGCACTATTTGATCTTGCGTTTCTGTCAATTGCACCATCACAGACGCCTCTCGTAGTAGTTGCACGTGAATGGCATAGCCAACACCAACACATACTCCAAAACTTAGTGTCAGTGAGGTCATATGGAGTAGCCAGTCGGGTGGTTGCTGAATTATCAGCAAGACTATCGCTGGCATAAAGACCAGTATTCGGCCAAGTATCAAAATGTGTATAAGCTTAGCGGAAAGCGCAGCCGAGCTAATGCCCGCAGCCAACATTAGCACGACTAACGTATTAGCTTGATCGAAGCTTGATGAAACAAAAAAGAGTAAAATCGAACTACCCCAGCTAAGAGAAGTCAGAACATCTGATAGTGTAAGCCAATATACCGTTGACTTGCGGTGAGCCATAAGTTGTTCAGGTGATCGCCGTACTAACAATACCAATATCACGCTGGATACTAACGAAGCCGATAGGTGTATCGCCAAGTATGTAATCGAGGTAACCCCGTCGTAACCTGAAGCGAGTAAAATCAGGCCAAAGAATATGGCTGTGTGAAAATGGATTAAGAGGTTAATCCAACTCTCTTTAACCGCAGTTACGATTAGAACATCAAATAGTCGTTCAGGGTGTTCAGCCTGAGATGCAGATAGCATGCCTGACACTAGAGGCACTATAGATTTAATAGTGTTAGTGGCTGTGCTTTGTTCTGTCGACATAACGTGGTTTATGTTAAAACTTTTTGGCTGAGTAGTTCATTAGTTTGTGATAGATAAGCCAGAAACTAAATATGTGTACCGGTAGCAATACAGCAGAGCGAGCAAAACGAACGTAGATTGAAAACGCCCAAACTTGACTATTACTAATACGTGGCCTCATGACAGTGATGTCTAGAGTCACAGGCGAAAACAGCGGTATGAAGAACAAGGTAATCAATGTTGTCGGTACGATTAATGCTAGACCACCCAGAAAATACTGAGGCAATGAGCATAAACCTAAACGCCATAATATAGGTACTGCAGGTACTGAAAATACAAATGCGAAAACGCCTGCAGTTATCGCTTCGAAATACGGGTGTATGACAACTCCTAACTCTATTAAAATTTGATCAAGCAGCATTGCAGTCAAGGCGCTGATAATACTTGTGGGTACAAGTGCAAGTGCGAGCATTCGCCACTTGTAGGGTTTAGGGGATAGAGCGGCCACTTAGAGTGCTCGCGCGGCGTGTGTGCCACGAGTATTGTCATGTCGCAAGATATGATGATAAAGATACCAGAAAGTAAGCACATAGACGGGCGACAAAATGGTAGAGCGCGCGATACGAATATAAATCGACATGGCCAAAGCACGACTATCATCTGCCGCAACATCAAGGTGTGCAACTTCAAATTGAATCGGTGAAAAAGGACTAAACAAAAAAAGCCATATTATGGTGGCTGGCATGAGCAATGCCATCGCGGCCAAGAAGTACTGGGGAATTGTAACTAGGCCCACCCGCCAGGCTAAAGGCGCGCAGGTGGTCATAAAAAAAATTCCCCCCAGAGCTGCATAAAATGCTTCCTTCCACGGGTGAATGTTAACACCCAATTCACGTAAAGTATTATCCAGCCCAATTCCGACCGCAAATTGTATCAATGCGCAGACTGGCTGCACCGCCAAGAATACCCAAATACTAAAAGGTTTGATTTCGCGCATCAAAAATTTCAAAGCTCTGTGGTTTGCTCTTACATAGAGTAACTTCCACACTGCATCTCCACAACCATCGCTCTCTGCATTTTGAAATTAGCGCTTCATCTCGCCTAGTAAGTCCAGATTCTCTTAACTTCTGTTTTAGCTTTAACTCTGCATTTCTCTTAGCCTTCAATTTGGTGCTCGCGTGTCCGGTTGCCGACAATGTGGCACACCCTTTTGTTAGCTCGGCGTTGGAGCTAGCTAAGGTTGAGGATATCCAAAATACGGCACAAAGGCTAAATGAAGAAAGAAATTTTAGGATTAGTTGATTCATTCTTTATACAAAGATAATGAATACCTATCTGTCTGCCTATCCCCTAAACGGGGGTGCCAAGCCGAATATTCCTTTGCGTATCAAAACAATCCCAAATCAGACAGAAAGATCAACAACGCATTACCATTGCAAGCGAAGCCTAGTCCTCTCCCCCATCTGGGGGATGCCTAAACGAATTATAGCTGTTCATACTAACGATCATATTGATTTAGCTAAATTGAGTTTAGAATTCTTTTGTGAATTTATACACAAAAGACCAAGCATTCTCGTTTCAATCCTAGATGCTTTGACCTCATACGTATCTTGCAGAACTGAAACGCGAATTGGCAAGGCCTCTGCTTTTCATTAATAGAGAGGCAGAGAAACTAGTGAGATATAGGCGCACCACACCACAACCCCGATGACTATATCTCACTACGCCTTGTTCATCGAAATTGGCTCAAAGTTAATACGAATATAGGCGCTATCTCTAAAACGGTCTCGTTGTCAGTCTAGTGTTATGAAATAGCCTCTAGGACATTCAATTCGATTTCCACCTTAAGCAAAAATAGCAATGGTGGGTACCCCCCATGTGAGGGATATCAGGGGCAGAATTATCTGTGCATACTGAATTCACAATTGTGCTGTATCAGCTAACTAGGTCGAGCTATGTCGATAGCGATATAGAAGAAAACCCAAATTGAGATTCAACTATGATAAAACAAAAAACATACATTAAAACGCATAGCATGATAGCTCTAATAGGGCTTGCGCTCATTAGCCTTTTGAGTGCCAGAGTGAATGCTGAGGAGCTACGTCTCAGCAATCTCAAAATTGATTATCATGGTGGTGTGTATGCGTTTAGTATTAAGGTCAAAAGGAAAAAAAATGGTGATTACCATGTTCAAGATGAGAGTTTTCCACCGCTACCAACAGCGTTAACTGCAAAGGTAGAAAATAGAGCAAAGAAAGCCAAAATCAAATTTGCAGGGGTCCGCTTTGTATACAGTGGTTTTAGCTTTAAAACAAGGAAAGACGATTACGACATGGTTGTTAATGGTTCCGAGGAAGGCCGACTACGTATACGTAAAGAGATCGACATACCGTCATACTACTTAAATGCTAAAGACACCAATCGATTAAGACAAGCCGCCATCGAGACTTGTAAGGCATATGCCGAGGAAAGTAATGGAGAACGATTCCAACGAATCTTCCCAGTCCAGATGATATGGGCCGTGTATGCAGATGGAAGCCGTTTTCTTGAAGGAGGATTTCCCTATCTTGAAGGAACAAAATGGGTGAAAAAAGACATCTACTTTGCTGCAAATTGCCCAGCGGTTAAATTTACCAAAACATCAAAAACGACGCGCACGAGCTCTTTTGACCCTCAGAAGCACCTCCCACGACCTGAAGCACCTTTCAAAATCAAATCGGCAGAAATCTCTTTTGTTAAGTTTCCCCCTCCGTCAGAAAACACTAAGTGCCCTAGGAAGGTGCTTATTCAAAGCACTTTCATTACCAATCAAAGAGGCAAAGTGGATTTTATATTACATCGCTCGCACAAGCCCGGTAAACCGTTAGCACTGACTGCTAACGCAAAAAAGGTAGCTGGAAAATGGAGAGCCACACATGAACGAGTGATTACAGTAAGAAACTCAATTGATAGATCATTCATGGCAGAAACAACCAACCAAGGCACTAAAGTCAGAGCTACCAATTGGAAAAAATTAAACGTGCGTTGCAATGGCGGTCATTCTACTGCGGATGAGCTGCAATCTACGACGACAGACAGAGAGTAACGTTATTTAAGAGCTTGGTCGGCGGAACCTGAACAGGCTGTAGAAAATCTTATTTCAAACTAAATAAATGGAGATAGTGATGCAATTAGTTAAACAGACAATACTAGCAATTTTAATATTATTTTTTGGTCAATCTGTACATAGCGCACAATTTGACAGTAAGACCTACATAGACGCCGAGGAAATAAAAGCAGCACATGGAAAGTACCCTATGAACATTAAAGGCGTTGGTTCTGTACATATACAATCAGTATCAACGGGCCAAGGAGGTTCGACAATAGAAAGTACCAAATCTTGCCTTATTGAGAGGGCCGCGTTGGAGCAAGAAATTACGCGCGCGTTTAAGTCTGCTGGCGACGATGGTACACATAAAGGAGAAACGCGTGAGGTCAAAATGAAGGGGGAAGAGAAGGACGGTCAAATGGTTTGTTCTTCAGGAGGTACTAACTTTACGGTAATCGTTGTTGTCTGGGATCCAGATGACCCAAGACTACCCGAGTAATTTACATCGTAACTTTCAAACAACCCGAATTTGAAGCCCTACAGCTAACGAGCTTTACCTTTATGTAATTGGAGAGAACATGACCAACAAAATCAACCGTAATATGATGATGTGGCGTAAATATACTCTACTCGCTTTCGTAATTTTCCAGATATCGGGTTGTGGAACACTTGAGGTTTCAGCGACCAATCAGAACGACAGCATGGTAGTCGATGATGGCAATAGTCAAGATGACCCTAGTGATAATGACGTTACCCCAGAAGATGACGCCACCGCAGACAATGATGGTCAAGGCCAAGTAGATGACCCGAACCTTGGGAAGTTATATGTTACAAACGCCAGTTTGCACATAAAAAAACATCCGATCGACGCCACTTGTAAATCCAAAGTAAAAGTTACCTCCACGTTTGCAGCAAATCGAGAAGGCAAAATACACTTCAAGTTACATCGCTCTCATAAGCAAAGTAAACCTCTTAACCTTTATGCACCAACCAAGAAAATTGATGGCAGATGGATTGGCAAGCATACGAGAACATTCACATTGTCTGGTCCTCTTGATCGCACCTATTCGGTTTCTGTTAAGAATCCGAACGGGCAGCTAATCAGAACCGACGAAATGAAGTTATCCTTGAAGTGTGACAGCTCAGAGGCTTCACGAACTAACCCCATACCTGAGAAAACTCCTGTTCGCACCAACCCCAATTTCAAAATTACCTCTGCCAATGTCGATCTAATTAAGTTTCCGAAACCATCGGTGAGTAAAATGTGTCCACGCAAAGTGATGGTAAGAACGACTTTTCAAACCAATATGAAAGGTCCCGGAAAAGTGAATTTTAAACAACATCGTTCAGATAAACCCGGCAGCCCATTATTGCTCACTGCATCAATTAAAAAGATAGCGGGCAAATGGCAAGCTGTGCACGAGCGAATCATCACAGTAAGTAAATCAATCAATCGGTCGTTTATGGTGGAATCGAGTAATCAGGCCACAAACACTAAAGCAAGTTCGTGGAAAAAATTGAGAGTTCGCTGTAAAGATAGTTTTTCAGCGCCTAATAACATCAAAAATAGTTAGCTCTACAGGCTCAAAATAAGGTAGTAACTTCTGTGGAAACAAAGCAGATATTGGTAGCGATATCCAAGCATTGCATTTCAGGTCAAGAGGACCCGTAATTTAAGCACCACCATTCTGAAGGTTGCTGGGAAAGCTTTGTGCAAATAGACATTCATAAACACAAAGTTGTAGGGCAATCGAAAATAGAAAGTCTTAGTAAAAGGAGCAATGAGTTTGTAATTCGTATAAATGATTCGAACGATTGAATTTATTTAAATTCAATTATTAAACGTTCTTCTGCAAACAGCTATTTATGTCAACTTTCACACTTGATCCTGATTACACAATAAGCCTGAATGTGTGATCAAGAAAATATCCGCCTAATTATATCCCCCAAGAAATAACGATACTCCCACCCAACACTTATGCCACCCCCCAATCGGGGGATAGTGAAATTTTGTGGATATAAGAATACTTACAGCCGAGACTTTTTAATTCGAGTAACGGCCACACCGACATAGTTTGTGGCCTACGGGAGCCGTAAGAACCATGTTGGTCAGAATCACAAAATTCCTTTTTTTTCTGTATTTGTCAGGCGCGATGGCGTCATATGCGGCCGACATTTCAGTCAACACAAATCAGGACGTAAGTTCTGCGATGCACTGTTCGCTTCGTGATGCAATCGAATCGATTAACCAACAATCATTACAGGGCGGTTGCCTTGTTTCTCAAGGCGGACTCGCGGATGTAACTTCGCAAATATTTTTTGATCTCCCTAATTTATCTGTTATTTCGCTGGAAGCTGGACAGCTTTTGATTTCTAGAAATATGCATCTTATTGGTCCTCAGAATAGCGACATATCGATCGTTGCGGCTAAGGAAAGTTTAGAGCGTGTTGTTGAGATCAGTAACGCTACTTTGAGTGTCGTTAATCTTACTCTCGCAAATGGTTCGGCTGTTAATAACGATGATATTACTTCACCATACTTGGGTGGTGTGATTTTCGCTAATAATGGTCGACTAAGGCTGGTGAATTCAACGGTTCATGGAGGGAGTGCAGACATTGGGGGAGGCATTGGGGCGCAGGGTGAGAGCACAGTGTCACTAACAAACTCGAGTGTTTACGACAATCTGGCAAATGCAGGTGGCGGGATAGCAATAATCGACGGTGCTTCTTTAGAGGCAGATCAATCCAATATTCGTGACAATACAGCCAGAGCCGCTGGCGCAGGGCTAGCTCTAAATAACTCTGCTAAAGCAATGATCACGGATAGTGAAATTAATTTCAATCAATCGTTGGCAAACGCCCAAGATTATCTGGGTATGGGCTTGGTATTTCCAGAAGAGACTGAAGGTGGTGGGATTCTCGTGTCCGACAACTCGCAGCTAGAACTGCGAAGTAGTTTGGTTTCTGGTAATCGGGCAATACAAGGTGCGGGGATAAAAGTTACGTCTCAAAGTTCTGCCATGATTTATGAAAGCCGACTTAGCAAAAATGCTGGGTATGGGGTCAATAGTGTTAACGAGGAAGTAGTTACTTACACCAATGGCTTCGGTGGGGGTATTAGTGTCGATGCTCAGAGTTTTCTGACTATGGAGGATACAGCAATATCTTCGAATACTTCTGAAACTGCCGCTGGTATCTCAATGCGCTCGACTTCGGATGCAACTATCAAAAAGTCAACAATATCAAATAACATTGCTGACCTGTGGGCTGGGGGCATCGAAATACTTGGTGGAGCTACAGCGCAAATAGAAAACTCAACTGTTTCAAACAACTCCACAACAGGTGTCGGATCACAGGCAGGAGGTTTTTTTATATTAGAAGCTGGCTCAGCCGAAATCATTAACTCAACGATTGCGTTTAATCGTAGTCAGATTCGAGGTGGTGGGCTCGTGATGAGTGATAGTTCGGTGACGCTTATTAGCAATCTAATCACAGGCAATCAATCTACGTCAGCAATGGATTTGTTTGACTTTGATGGCAGTTTAGAAGTACCCGGAAGTAGCAATAACTTATTTGGTGATAGTGCTAAGATTTTTTCAGAGTCCATCGAGTTCCCCAACTTTCAGCTCTTTCCTACCGCGAACGATATCATCGCCACGAACACACAACGAGATGGTAGTAAGAATCCTAATAGTAGAGATGCGGCAGACATCATCCTTGAGTTAGCGGGCAACGGAGGCAGAACTATGACACATCGCCTATCACCAAATAGCTTGGCGATTGATGCAGGCGCTGCTCAGGAGTGCGAAAACTTTGGTATCAACGAGGATCAAAGATCAGTTCCACGTAATGACGATCATTGCGACATAGGTGCCTATGAATTAGATATGGGTGAAACCTGTTACCCAGTAAAAGCATCGAACAGTAATGTCTTCATGTTCTGCCTCTAAAAGCCTTATCTAGGCTAGCAAATTTTTTGATAACGATACTTAGCTACCGATGAAAATCGCCTAGTTTTTAATACAAGATTAACGATTTGTTCCCACTACTAATTCATGGAGATATTGACAATGTTAAAAAAACCAATCAAACCTAGCCGCCGAAAGCTGTTGAAAGCAACAGCTAAAGGAGGAACGCTCGTGGGTATGGCGACGTTACTAGCGCCCGCATGGAAAAAACCCGTGATTGACTCAGTCATCTTACCGGCTCATGCTCAAACATCTAATCCTGAAGCTGTTTGCGAATTCACTGAAGATGCGAGCTTTTCAGAACCAGGCTCTATGCAATATCAGATACCTGATGACGTAAACCTTATTAGTGTGCAACTACTAGGTGCCGCGGGCGGCGGTGGCGGTAGCGGGGCTTCAAATTCCGGAGCCGTGAGTGGCGCGGGAGGAACAGGCTCTTCAGGTGATCTTGTTATTTCGAACAATATCCCTGTCACGCCTGGAACCACAATTGATATCACGGTAGGTGGAGGTGGCGTCGGTGGTGATGGTGGAATAGTTGATACTAGTGCTGAGACTAATGCCTTTACCGGCGGCGGCGGCGGCCAGGTCGGTGGCAATTCGACCGTTTCTATCGATGGCGTCATCGTGACTGCTATGGGTGGAAATGGCGGCGGTGGTGGTGGCGGTGCTTCTGTTGGCACGGCCGGTGATGGTTTAAGTTCACAAATGGGCGGCGACGGCGGTGTTGCCTCGGGAGTTGACGGGCGGCCAGGTGATGATGGTGAAACTGGAGGTCAATCAGACAGTGGTGGTGGCGGTACTGGAGCACCATCGGCAATCGAATCAGAAGGGTCCAGTGGCGAGGACGGTCGTAATGGCCTTGTCATCATCGTCCATTGCGATGAAATAGATGCCCCATAGATTAAGCCTGTCGTAGCATTCACGCCTAAAGTGATTACTAGAGAATTAGCATGGTACTTCAACCGTTTCAGTATCGAAGGCAATCTGAGAAGATTATTCACCGACAGTGATAAGCTTTTCAGTCGCTTATTAGTCAAGTAGATATTATCCATGAGACCTGAGATTACTATATCCTGGTAGTACAATACTGAAACAAGCCTACTTTCATCATCCGTTTAATCGCCCCATGTGACTTGAGCTGAGAATTGACCACGGGAAGTATCGTTGTTCTCGATGGCTATCCATCCTATGCGTTAAGTACTGAAGAAAAATATGCTGTATTTATCCGCGATTATTGGGATAACTCAGAATAGCCTTCGAGGGGTCTGGAAATTCGAAGCCCCCCCCTCTAAGAGAAAACCATAGAGGAAGGCACACACTACTCAGTTGCCTTCCTCCTAACTCAATTTAGCTGGTCTATCGCGGCATTAGTCTGGACAGATTGATACGCTATCAACTCCGGCTTCAACTAAGTCACCCTGACCTGAACCATCGCTTGCGCTTACTCTCACAAGCACATTTGACCCGGCTGGAATTGTCGCAGTGGCGGTGCTCCATTGAGCCTGAGTTCTGACGTCCCCAATACTCACCATCGAGCTGTAGCTTGCCCCACCATTAAGCG
>CALJJR010000101.1 GCA_937973905.1 uncultured Arenicella sp.
TAATGGGGCTGGGAGGGTACCCTCACGATGATCCTCTGTTTATCGGCATGCTCGGCATGCACGGGACTTATGAAGCGAATATGGCGATGCATCAAGCTGATCTAATTGTGGCGATTGGTGCACGCTTTGATGACCGTATTACCGGAACAATTGAAGGTTTTGCGCCGGATGCGAAGGTGTTGCATATCGACATTGACCCATCAGTTATCGATAAGAATATTAAAACTGACATTGCCATCATCGGCGACGCCAAACAAACACTTGAGCAGATAAATCTCGAACTTGAGAGACGGGCCAGCGATATTAACCCAGAATTGGTTAAAGATTGGTGGGCCACTATTAGCCAGTGGCAAGGCTTGGACAGCCTGCAATACGAAGCCAGCGATGAGATCATCAAGCCGCAGTTCGTTGTGCAAAAGTTACACGAAGTCACTGCTGGTGAAGCCTATGTGACCTCTGATGTTGGTCAACACCAAATGTTTGCCGCGCAATTCTACGGATTTTCAGATACGCACAAGTGGATTAATTCTGGCGGTTTGGGAACCATGGGGTTCGGCTTGCCTGCTGCGATGGGGGTAAAATTCGCGCATCGAGATGCGGATGTTGCCTGTGTCACAGGCGAGGGCAGTATCCAAATGTGTATCCAAGAGCTCTCCACGTGCAAACAATACGATTTACCAATCAAGGTGATTAATTTAAATAATCGTTATTTGGGCATGGTGCGTCAGTGGCAGGAGTTTAACTACAACAAGCGATATTCCAATTCTTACATGGACGCCTTGCCCGATTTTATCGCTTTGGCTGAGGCGTATGGACATGTGGGCATGCTGATTGAAAAACCGGCAGATGTAGAACCGGCTTTACGTGAAGCCTTCGCGATGAAAAATCGCTTGGTATTCATGGACTTCATTACTGATCAGACTGAAAACGTCTATCCGATGATTGAAGCTGGAAAAGCGCACAACGAGATGCGCTTGCGTCCAGTCAAAGGTCAGTAAGGGAATACTTATGAGACATATTATTTCTGTTTTGCTCGAAAACGAATCGGGCGCATTGTCGCGCGTGGCGGGCTTGTTTTCAGCGCGCGGCTACAACATTGAATCGCTCACGGTAGCGCCCACCAATGACGAAACGCTTTCAAGAATGACGATTGTGACGGTTGGTGATGATCGAAAAATTGATCAGATAGAGAAGCAACTCAACAAGCTGGTTGACGTAGCCGCTTTGCAAGACATCACTGTGCACCAGCACCTAGAACGTGAAGTTGTGTTGGTTAAGGTTGACACTAATGAAGAGCAAGCTGCTAAAGATGAGCTGGATCGAGTCATAGAGGCGTTTAATGCGAATCTGATTGATGTTTCCGCGAGCGTCTTTATTGTTGAGATGAGCGGCAGCAGCGACAAGGTTGACGAACTCTTGAAAGCACTAAGTAATTTGATGCTGAGCGAAGTGGTTCGTTCAGGGTCTATTGGCCTGACATCGGGTGCTGAAGCACTTACGATTCGGTCGTCTATTTAAATCCGCGGTAATCGCGACAACATTTTAACCAGGTTTCAAACCATGCAAGTTTATTACGACAAAGACTGTGATCTTTCGATCATCAAAGGCAAAAAAGTAGCTATTGTTGGTTACGGTTCTCAAGGGCATGCCCACGCATGTAATCTACGTGACTCAGGAGTCGACGTAGTGGTGGGGCTGCGAACCGGTTCCGCCTCGGTGAAAAAAGCAGAAGCGCATGGACTTAATGTGGCCAGCGTGGCAGATGCAGTGGCCAGCGCAGATGTTGTTACGATTTTGACGCCTGATGAGTTTCAAGCAGAACTTTACCGCGATGAAATTGAACCAAATATCCAACAAGGCGCCACGCTGGTGTTTGCCCATGGATTTGCCATTCATTACAACCAAGTTGTGCCACGCGCCGACCTTGATGTGATTATGGTGGCGCCAAAAGCACCGGGTCACACAGTTCGAACTGAATACGTGAAAGGCCAAGGCATTCCCGATTTGATCGCGGTACAGCAAGATGTCTCTGGCAATGCTAAATCAGTCGCTCTTAGCTACGCCAGCGGAATCGGTGGCGGTCGAACGGGTATTATCGAAACGACATTTAAAGACGAAACAGAAACCGACTTATTTGGCGAGCAAACAGTATTGTGTGGTGGCGCAGTGGAATTGGTGAAGATGGGGTTTGAGACTCTCACCGAAGCGGGTTACGAGCCAGAACTGGCGTATTTCGAATGTTTGCATGAACTAAAATTGATTGTGGACCTCATGTACGAGGGCGGAATCGCCAATATGAATTACTCAATTTCGAACAACGCTGAATTTGGTGAGTATGTGACCGGTCCAAAGGTCATCAACGAAGAGTCGCGCAAAGCCATGAAGGCCGCACTGAAATCGATTCAAGACGGTGAGTATGCTAAGCAGTTTGTAGTCGAAGGCGCTGCGAACTATCCGATGATGACAGCTTGGCGACGCAATAACGCGGCGCACCCGATTGAAGAAGTGGGAGAAAAGTTGCGCTCGATGATGCCATGGATTGCCGCGAATAAAATTGTCGACCAGGAACATAACTAGTTAGAGAATGCGATGCGCGTTATAGATACCCATCCAAAACTTGCCCGCGAAGGCTGGTTTTATGTTGCTCTAACACTGATTGCCGCCGTAATTACTACGGCGGTTTTCGGTTTCTGGGGCGGTTTACCTTTCTGGATTATCGCGGCGTTCGTGTTACAGTTTTTCCGTGATCCCTACCGCGAAATTCCCCAGGAAGACGGGCAGATTATCTCGCCTGCCGATGGGAAGGTTATCTTCACCGGTCTGG
Source organism: uncultured Arenicella sp. (assembly GCA_937973905.1). Classification (GTDB taxonomy): domain Bacteria; phylum Pseudomonadota; class Gammaproteobacteria; order Arenicellales; family Arenicellaceae; genus Arenicella. Next base: position 2,825 of record CALJJR010000101.1, read on the forward strand.
TAGCGGACCCGCATTTGGATCGGCAAGCCTATAAAGTATCTGTTTTTATGAATGTCTTTTCAGTGCATTCGAACCGGGCGCCGACCTCCGGTACAGTAAAGGATATTTGGTATCACTCAGGTGAATTTGTAAACGCTGCCTTAGACAAAGCATCTGAGCACAATGAACGCAACGCGGTTTGGCTGCAAACTGAACAAGGGCAAGACATTGTTTCGGTGCAAGTCGCAGGTTTGGTAGCAAGACGAATTCTCTGCTACGTGAAATCCGGTGATCAACTGGCAAGGGGGCAGCGCTATGGCTTTATTCGCTTTGGTTCGCGCGTAGATTTGTTCTTGCCCGAGGACTTTAACTGTGACGTCTCTCTGGGCGACAATGTACAGTCGGGCAGTTCTGTTTTGGGTAAATTGTAGACTTAAAAACGCTGGGCGCGACCCGGCTATCCCTAAGAGTTTCGAAAGGTTGATGGTGTATACTCTGCGCAGATGAACGAATCGCGAAAAAATATTAGTCCTATCTCAAAAGGGGCTGGCCAAACTGCACAGTCTAACGGGCAGGCCAAGGCTTCGGTTCAGGGCGATTCGAGCAAAGAAAATTCCAGCAGTGAGCTTGAGAAAAAGCCAGCAATAGGTATTTATGTACTGCCAAACCTGCTGACCACAGCTGGTTTATTTGCAGGTTTTTACGCAATAATGCAGGGGCGTTTGGGCAACTTTGAAGCGGCCTGCCTGGCCATTTACGCGGCCATGATTATGGACATCATGGATGGCCGCCTTGCCAGACTCACCAACACCATGAGCGAATTCGGATCTGAATACGACAGTCTTTCGGACATGGTTTCATTCGGTGTGGCTCCAGCTCTCTTGATGTACGAGTTCGTGCTGACTGATTTGGGGCGTCTTGGGAGCCTGATCGCATTCATTTACATCGCATGCGCGGCGCTAAGATTAGCTCGATTCAATGTCGCCAAAGTTGATGATAAACGCTATTTTATCGGTGTGCCCAGCCCTGGAGCAGCGGCCATGATTGCCTCTATCATTTGGGTTTGTATTGACTATAAAATCGATACGCAACCGATTAACGGATTGTTAGCGTTCGCTATGGGGCTAGTAGCTTTGAGTATGGTCAGCAATATTCGTTATCGGTCTTTTAAGGACGTCGACTTCCGCGACAAAATGCCGTTTATCGGCTTGATAATCTTGGTCCTTGTCATCGCCATCATTTATCTGGATCCGCCGTTGGCCTTTCTCAGTATTGGCGTCATATATTTAACCAGTGGTGCGGTTTTCTACTTGCTGAGCATTAGAAAGAACGTAAAGCCCTCATAGCCGAAGAGTGATTTAGTGAAAATAGAAGGCAGTATTGTGGCGTTAGTGACGCCCATGAATCACAACAAGGACGTCGACCTAGAAGCGCTTCGCAGATTGGTTGAGTTTCACATTGACGCAGGAACCAATGCCATTGTTGCGGTAGGCACTACCGGAGAATCTGCCACGTTGGATGTTGAAGAGCACCTCGTTGTCATCGACCAAGTCGTGCGTGTAGCGGATAAGCGACTGCCCGTTATCGCTGGAACTGGTGCCAATTCAACTCGAGAAGCAATCCACTTGACGCGTCAGGCCGCCGATATTGGCGCCGATGCCGCATTGCTGGTCGTGCCTTATTACAATAAGCCAGGGCAAGAGGGTCTGTATCAACATTTTCGCACCGTCGCTGAAGCGGTTGATATACCGCAGTTTTTATACAATGTGCCGGGCAGAACCGTCGCAGACATGCACAATGAGACGATTGCGAGATTGGCGAAAATTGACAATATTGTTGGTTGCAAAGATGCGACTGGCGATCTTGAGAGGGGCAAGCGGTTGATTGATTTGTGTGGTGATCAAATTACTATTTTGTCGGGCGATGATGCGACGGCATTGGACTATATGCGGCTTGGTGCCCGTGGTGACATATCGGTCACCGCCAATGTGGCTCCTGCTAAAATGAAGGCGATGTGTGATGCGGCTCTTGCTCGAGATTGGCAGTTAGCCGAGCAGCTTGATGCCTCCCTTTCGGCGTTACACAGCGATTTATTTTTGGAATCCAACCCAATTCCAGTAAAATACGCAGTTGCAAAGATGGGTTTTGGTGAGAATGTTCTGCGACTGCCGTTGACACCCTTGAATGATGATGAAAAGTGCGAGACGGTCGATCTCGCCATGGCTGCTGCAGAGTAACTGCAATGCTATCGACAACGTTGATTAATAACAAACAAGAAAAACTGCCTGGTCGAAATAAATGAACGTAAAACTGCACTTGGGAAAAAACTCATTACGCTCGCTGATGCTGCTGACACTATGCATCTTGCTTGCGGCTTG
>CALJJR010000102.1 GCA_937973905.1 uncultured Arenicella sp.
CCCTCCACCATCATTTGTGGCGCGCTGTCCTCAAATGGTGTGTGATTGGTGAGATGGTGCCAAACGTTTTTCTGATCTGACGCCTGCGCCAGCTCTAGATCCAGTGAATTGTTAATCTGATTCATGTCGTTAGCCCTGTGCGACTAGGGAGTGATCGAATACCTGCGATAATATTAGTGTAGGCTCTAAACCCCGAATAGAACCAGTTAGAAACGACACATAACGCCAGAAAAACGAGGCCAATCGTGAACACCAGTGACTTTCAAGATATCCAATACCAGCTTGATGAAAGTGGGGTAGTGACTTTAACGCTCAACCGACCCGAGCGCAAAAATGCGCTAAGTCTTTACTCTTTCTACGAGATCTATTTGGCGATCGATGCATTTGAACAAGATAACAACGCCTATGCAATGGTGATTACGGGTGCTAAGGGAAGCGATGATGCAAGTAAGGAGGCATACAGCAGCGGCGGTTATTTTAGCCAAGATGCATTTAAAGATCTCAGTGAAGAGGTTTTAGCTGAACTCGATTTTAGTGATATTGCACAAAAGAGAACGACGTTAAAAATTTTCCAATGTGAGAAACCTATTATCGCGGCGATTAACGGCCTAGCCATCGGCGGGGCGGTCACTCTTACTTTGGCCGGTGCAGACCAGATTTACATGTCTGAACATGCGTGGTTGCAGCTGCCCTTTGCGAAACTGGGGATTAGCGCTGAGCTCGCATCTTCATTCCTGTTACCGCGCTTGCTCGGCATGCAAAAAGCCAAGCAGATAATGTTCTTCGCAGAAAAAATAGATGCCTCTCAGGCTAAAGAACTGTATCTGGTTAACGACGTGGTGCCGCATGACGAGCTTATGAATGTTGCCTACAGCAAAGCGACACAACTAGTGCCGCCTGCGGGCGCACCGCTCTCCATTAGGGAAATGAAAAAGCTCATTAATACGCCGCTGGTGGATGATATTTCAGACGCACTCGATCGAGAGAATGCGGCGCTTGCTAAGCTTTTTCAATCCGCTGATTTTGCCGAAGGAGTAGCGGCCCGCGTCGAAAAACGCGCTGCAGTATTTGGTGGTGCGTAAAGTTATTTAATTGGGGGTCGATGGCAAAGACGCCGTTAGCCACCAGCGAGAGAGAAATCACAATGAGTCGATTTAAAGCCGTAATTTTTGACTTCGGGGGCGTTTTCACCACTTCACCCGTTGAGCAATTTGCCTTATTCGAAAAGAAGCATGATCTTCCGAAGAAGTTTTTGGGCGAAGTAATAAAGCACAATCATCACACCAATGCTTGGGCTCAATATGAACGAGCCGAGATTGATAGAGCGGCCTTCAATACTCAATTCGCGGTTGAGACAGAAGCGGCTGGGCATCGAGTCCCGGGTGATACCTTATTAGCATTACTCAGCTTGGAACTGAAACCTGCGATGATTGAGGCACATAGAGAAATCATCAGCCACGGTTTCAAAACTGGCTGTATAACCAACAATTTGCCGGACATGGACAGCGGTTCTATGGTCGCGGATCCCGAGGAAGGCGAACAAGCTGCCGATATTTTGCGGCGCTTCGACGAAGTCATCGAATCTTCAAAGGTTGGGGTGCGAAAACCAGAGCCGCGAATTTATGAACTTATGTGTGAGGCTCTAGCAGTAGCGCCTAACGAAGCGATTTTTCTTGACGATCTTGGAATCAATCTAAAGCCCGCACGCGAAATGGGGATGGCGACAATCAAAGTGCCCTTTGGTGATGTCTCCCCGGCAATAGATGAATTATTCGAGCTGCTCGCTCTTAAGCAGATCACATCATGAACAAGTCTCATTCTGAACAGCACACAATCGCGCATTTGAATAAATTTCGTGAACCGTTTCTGGATGATCTTGGTTGCACGATCATTGGGGTTGATGCGCAGGCGCAGAGTTGCGAAATGACGTTCGATATCTCGCAACGTTATTGCCACAGTGGCGATATTATCCAAGGCGGTTTTGTGGCGGCGATGTTAGATGCGGTGACCACACATGCAATATTTGCCAGCAACGAAAATATTAGCGGTGTTTCAACCCTTGAGCTGAAAGTGTCTTACCTAGAGGCGAGTCGCCGAGGTAAGTTAACGGCCATTGGGCGAATTGAAAAGATGTCCAGAAGCATCGCTTTTGTCAGCGGCGAGCTCACTAATTCTGAAGGCCTGGTTACCGCAAAAATTTCATCAACAGCAAAGATTCGCCTGCAGCGAACCGATTAATAAGCTACAAACCACAAGCGAGAAGGCTAAATGACAATCACACTACTAGACGGAGGCATGGGCCAAGAACTCATGGCGCGGTCATCGGCTGCGGCGACGCCGTTGTGGTCTGCAACAACCATGCAGGATGAGCCGGATTTAGTGGTTGATGTGCATCTTGATTATTTTCGCTCCGGCGCTGAAATCGCCACCACCAATAGTTACATTTTGCATCGCGATCGGCTGCAGCAAAATGACGCCGAGGAGCAGTTCGAATCTCTGAACATCCTAGCTTGTGAGTTGGCTGCTCGCGCACGCGATGATCATGGGGCAGGAATTGTGGCGGGTGGTCTGGGGCCAACCGGCCGCTCGTATCGTCCTGATCTGGCGTTGGAGATAGAGCAAGGCGCTGAAGTCTATGCGGAGCTCGCAAGGTTGCACGCACCCTTTGTTGATTTTCACCTATTAGAAACGATGGCATCGCTCAAGCAAGCCGAGGGTGCGGTAATGGGCGCAAAGACTACTGGTAAGCCTGTCTGGTTATCGGTCACGGTGGATGACCAAGATGGTTCGGTGCTGCGGTCGGGCGAGTCGTTGGCTTCATTGCTGCCAATCATTGATCGGCATTCTGTCGACGCCGTGCTCATAAATTGCTCGGTGCCAGAAGCGGTAAACACGTCAGTCGGTATTTTGGCAGAAGGCAAGCCGCCTTTTGGTGCCTACGCAAACGGTTTTACCAAGATAAGCGATACCTTCAAAGAAGTGGGCGCAACGGTTGATTCATTGCAGGCAAGGGAAGATCTAAATCCTGCGCGCTATGCAGATTTTGCTCAGCAGTGGTTGCAGGCTGGCGCTACGATCATAGGTGGATGTTGTGAGGTTGGGCCGGCCCACATCCAAGAGCTGGCCCAACGCTTCAAGGGCTAGTATTCAACAACGCTACGAATACTCTTACCTTCATGCATTAGGTCAAAGGCGTCGTTGATCTTATCGAGCGGCATTTTGTGCGTGATCAAATCATCGATGTTGAGCTTGCCGTCCATATACCAATCAACGATTTTAGGCACATCTGTGCGGCCTCTAGCACCGCCAAAAGCCGTGCCGCGCCAGACTCGCCCAGTGACGAGTTGAAAGGGCCGCGTTGAAATTTCTTGTCCGGCGCCAGCCACGCCGATGATGATACTTTCTCCCCAACCTTTGTGGCAGCACTCTAGTGCTTGGCGCATGGTGTTGACGTTACCAATGCACTCGAATGAATAATCTGCGCCACCGTCAGTGAGGTCGGCGATGGCCTCGATTAAATCGTCAGTGTTTTTCGGATTGATAAAGTCGGTCATGCCAAATTGCTTGGCAATTTCTACCTTGCTTTCATTAATGTCGATGCCGATCACTTTATTGGCGCCAACCATATTAGCGCCTTGTATAACGTTGAGACCGATTCCGCCGAGCCCGAACACAACAACATTGGAACCGGGTTCTACTTTGGCGTCAAACACAACCGCTCCAACTCCGGTGGTGACGCCACAACCGATGTAGCAAATCTTGTCAAACGGGGCATCTTCGCGAACTTTGGCCAGCGCAATTTCGGGCAATACTGTGTGGTTGGCGAACGTCGAGCAGCCCATATAGTGCAACAGCGGTTTGCCGTTCAGAGAGAATCTTGAGGTGCCGTCTGGCATTAAGCCTTGCCCTTGAGTGCTGCGAATCGCTTGGCAAAGGTTGGTTTTTGGGTGCAGGCAATAATCACATTCACGGCACTCAGGCGTGTACAAAGGAATCACGTGATCGCCAGGTTTTAATGAAGTGACACCAGCGCCAACTTCGCGCACGATACCTGCGCCCTCGTGACCAAGAATGGCTGGGAATGCTCCCTCGGGGTCATCGCCAGACAAAGTGAAAGCGTCGGTATGGCAAATGCCGGTGGCTTTGACTTCTACGAGAACCTCGCCAGCTTGCGGGCCGTCGAGTTGTACTGTTTCAATGCTTAGTGGTTCACCAGCGGCGAAGGCTACGGCTGCTCGAGTATCCATCATGCTCCTTTGTGTTTGGTTATTTTTTATCCCTTATACAAAAAAACCGCGGCTTTACCAACTATATTTGCTGGTGCTCAATGACAGTGAAGCTATCTTGCGTCGCACGCAGACCAGCCGCGGCGTCGCTAATGCATTGTGCAACCTGGTCAACCGAGACAAACTGCGAAGGCAGCAGTTTTGCCAGTGGTTTCATCGCCAGGTCTAAAGGTATTTCACGCCCCGAGCGAGTGTGGCGTTTGCCATAGATGACACCGGGTTTAATCACTACTGAGCTGTGCTCATTACTTAAGGCGGCGAATGACTGCGCTGCGGCAGCGCTCATCGCTTTGCCCTTGGCATATGCGAACCAATCGCCTTGCATAAACGGCATCAATTTGGCGCTTAACAATATGACGCGCTTTATGCCAATCTCACCAGCTCGTTGAATCAGTGCTTGGTTGACCACTCCGTTTGTATGCAGCGAACGTTCAAAGGCAGCCTTGGTTATGGTTGGTAATGGTGGCGCGCCGACCGTTGATATCAGCACATCGTGCTCGGCCAACGTCTCCTTCTCAGCTTTAAATGCATCGCCTTTTAGCCACTTGACGTTTTGCGCCCAAAGGTCACCTTCCAGATGCTTTGGCATAACACCGCTGCGGCTCACGCAGCTCACGCTGTGATCAGCCCGCTGCAAACTTTCTGCGACTTTGGTGCCTACAAAGCCATTGCCGCCATAAATAACAACTCGCATTTTCGCTCTCCGTTATGAAGCCACACTTTAAGCTTTTCTGGGTGTGCGAACTGTGCAAATGACCCTCAGGTGACATCAGAATTATCCATAATCACCCAAGATTAACGAGTAAACTCAAGGATGTACTTTCTGCGCAACCTAAAATCAGTTATGCCCACACAAGTAACAACAACAGACCATACCACTGCAAGAGCTAAGTGGGTGCTTACGCTGTTAGTTGTGTTGAATATACTGAATATCGTTGACCGCAACTTGATCTCGAGTTTCGGCCCGCAAATCACCAATGATCTTAACCTCAGCGATACCCAGTTCGGTTGGCTTACGGGTCTGATCTTTGTGTTCTTTTACGCAGTAATGGGCTTGTTCGTTGGGCGTCTTGCCGATGTCATTAATCGGCCCAAGTTGATCACTGCTGGCTTGGTTCTATGGAGTGCTCTCACGGTGGCCAGTGGTGCCGCCAAGAACTTTTTGCAAATTGGAGTTGCACGCCTGTTCGTGGGTGTTGGGGAAGCATGCTTATCGCCTGCGGCCATTGCCATGTTGGCGGATATCTTTCCCAAGGAAAAGCGCGGCATGGCCTCCAGCGTTTATTATCTTGGTGTGCCGCTGGGTGCGGGCGCGAGCTTCGTTGCCGCCGGTATTTTGGGCCCACAGATTGGCTGGCGAAATTGCTTCTATTTGCTCGGCGCTATTGGTCTTTTATTGGCGCCGGTGATTTTTTTCTTAAGAGACCCTGAGCGCGGCGCGCAGGACCAAGAGAGCACTTCCGATGAGCTAACCCCAGCAAATCTTGGTGACTCCCTAAGACAAGTTTTAACCATCGCGCGTAAATCACCGGCCTTGGGCTGGACGATGTTGGGTGCTGTATTTATGCATTTACCGATTGGGTCTGCTCAGTTTGCACAAATTTGGCTGGTGCGTGAGCGAGGTTTCGATGCCGCCGAAATCGCTGTGACTTACGGCTTACTTTTTATTGTATTCGGCACAATAGGCGCTATCGTGAGCGGCGTATTGAGTGATTGGTATATGCAACGCTACAAGGGCGGCCGGACTCGATTCTTGGCCCTTTTTCTCTTCGTGATGACGCCTTTTCTAATCGGTTATCGTTTTGCTGAACCCGGTTCTTTCATTTTTTATCTCGGCATGTGCGCGGGGTTTATCAGTTTTATGGCGATGTTCGGCCCTACCATATCCACTGTGCAAGATTTATCGCCCGCTCGTTTACGCGGGGTGACCGTGGCAGTGTTATTGCTCGCAATCAACTTGTTTGGCTTAGGTATTGGCGCCGTCATTGCGGGTGTTCTCAGCGACGTCTACAACAATGCTGGAGTTGGCGAGCCATTAACATGGTCGCTCGTCACCATTGATATCCTATCGGTAATGACAGTTGCTAGTTTTTATATCGCGTCGGTGTATTGGGCGCGCGAATTTGGCCATCCAAAAGGTTGATTTCTATGAGCGGTTCTTTCGTTTTCAACAGCGTTTCACGTACCCATTTTGGCATCGGTTCAGTGGCTGATTTAAGCGCTGTCTGCCAAGGTTTAAATGTCAAAAAACCGTTGATTGTTACCGACGCTGGCATCATCGCTTGCGGGCTTTTAGCCAGTACGCAAGGGAACTTAGAAGCTGCTGGATTGCAACCAGTGGTGTACGACAGTGTGTTGCCGGATCCTCCAGAGAGCAATCTACATGAATCACTCGCGCTTGCTAAGGAGCAAGGCTGTGACGGCGTGATTGGTTTTGGGGGTGGCAGTTCGATGGATGTTGCTAAACTGGTCGCGGCCATGCTGGTAAGTTCGCAACCCCTGCAAGAAATGTATGGTGTGGAGATGATCAGCGGCGGCCGAACGCCGCTAGTACAAATTCCAACCACGGCAGGTACGGGTTCAGAGGCTACGGCCGTCGCCATAATTACCACCGGCGAATCCAGTAAGGCTGGTGTGGTGAGCCCAGTATTGTTTGCGGATGAAATCATTCTCGACCCAGAGCTAACCTTAGGCTTACCCGCCGCAGTCACTGCTGCCACAGGTATTGATGCCATGGTGCACGCAATTGAAGCATTTACTAGCGTAAGGCTTAAGAATCCGCTCTCTGATATGGTTGCCCTGCAAGCTTTGCAGATGTTGTCAGCCAATATTGAGACTGCGGTGCAAGACGGTAGCAATATTGAAGCACGCAGCGCCATGTTGATTGGCGCGATGTTGGCCGGTCAAGCCTTCGCCAACGCTCCGGTTGCCGCGGTGCACGCTTTGGCTTATCCCTTAGGGGGTACCTACCATATTCCCCATGGTTTAAGTAACTCGTTGATGTTGCCACACGTGCTACGTTTTAATTCCAGCCACTGCGCCGACTTGTATCTACACGTTGCTGAGGCTGTCGATGGCGTCGATACAGCCTATTTAACACAAGCCAATATTGGTGACGCCTTGGCTGAACATTTTTCCAAATTAGCTGAGCGCCTCGGTTTGCAGACGCGCCTTCGCGATATGAATATCCAGCGCGACGCACTAGTCTCTCTGGCCGAGCAATCCATGGATCAGCAACGCTTGCTGATCAACAACCCGCGTGACGTGCAACTCGATGACGCATTGAAACTGTACCAAGAGGCGTATTGAGTGAAAACCGAAGCGCAACGTGCCCACTATCGTCATTTCGTTAAACTATCAACCCGATGGAGCGATAACGATATTTTCGGTCACGTAAACAATGTCACCTACTACAGTTACTTCGATACCGCAGCCAATCAATTTCTAATTGAGCAGGGTGGTTTGGATATCCAAAACGACTCGATTGTTGGTTTTGTGGTGGCTTCGCAATGTCAGTATTTGGCGCCTATTTCTCACCCACAGAATTTAGAGATCGGATTTAGAGTGAATCAACTCGGGAATAGTTCGGTGGAGTACGGTATGGCTGTGTTCTGCGACCACGCTGAGACCGCGTCTGCATATGGGAGTTTTACTCACGTATTCGTTGATCGAGAACAAAATAAATCGGTGCTGATTCCAGAAAAAATTCGTTTTGCGCTTCAAACTGCGCAGTAGTTAACACCCTGTTTAAAGACCCCAGGAGTACCCATGATTACAGTTTTAAACCCAGCAACCATGCAAGATGCGGTTGGCAAAGAGCTCGGCGTATCAGATTGGTTTGAAGTCACGCAAGAAGACGTTAACAGCTTTGCTGACGTGACTCGTGACCACCAATTTATTCACATCGACCCAGAAAAAGCCGCGCAAACGCCCTTTGGTGGCACCATCGCGCACGGTTTTATGTCTCTGTCGATGCTGTCGCACTTGGCTGAAAAAGGTGCAGGCGTATGGGTTGAAAATGCCAATATGGGCGTTAACTATGGATTTGATAAAGTAAGATTTATTCATCCAGTCAGAGTTGGTTCTAAGATTCGTGCGCGCTCTACGTTAATGTCTGCTGAGGAAAAGTCACCCGGGCAGTATTTGTTTAAGTCAGCCATCACTATTGAAATTGACGGGATCGAAAAGCCCGCGTTGATGGCCGAATGGTTAACTATGGCCGTGATTAACTCATAACACAGAAAAGATTAAGGAATTAACAATGACTATTCGTTTTGATGATCAAGTTGTAATTGTAACCGGCGCTGGTAACGGGCTCGGTAAAAGCCATGCTTTGGCCTTTGCAGAGCGCGGCGCAAAAGTAGTAATCAATGATCTGGGTGGTGCGCGTGATGGCACGGGTGCTTCCAGTGAGGCCGCTAATGCCGTCGTTGAAGAGATCAAATCCAAGGGTGGCGACGCCATCGCTAATGGCGCGAACGTAACTAACGTTGAAGAAGTTGAAGCCATGGTGGCCCAAGCAATGGAAGCATGGGGTCGGGTCGATGTGTTGGTGAACAATGCTGGTATCCTGCGCGACAAATCGTTTGTCAAAGGATCAATGGACGACTTTCAATTGGTCCTTGATGTTCATTTGATGGGCACCGTGTATTGTACTCGCGCAGTGTGGGACATCATGCGTGAGCAAAATTACGGTCGCGTTGTTGTGACTACGTCGTCAAGTGGCATGTACGGCAATTTTGGTCAGACCAATTATGGTTCTGCCAAGATGGGTGTGCTGGGTTTAATGAATACGCTGGTTCTTGAGGGAGCAAAGTACGGTATCCACGTGAATGCGTTGGCGCCTACTGCGGGCACTCGCATGCTTGAGGACCTTATTTCTGACGAGCGAGTCATGGACATAATGTCGGTAGAATCGGTGTCTGCAGGGCTACTCACCTTGTGTGATAAAGATGCCCCTAACAAAACCATTCTTTGTGCTGGTGCAGGTGGTTACGCTTCTACGCAAATTCTGGAAACTGAAGGCATCTATCTGCCGCCTGAGGATCAAACACCAGAAAATGTGCGCGCCAATATGAACGAGATCACCAGCCTAGAGGGTGCCAATGCGCCGATGATGGGTGGCGATCAAACCAATAAATTTGTTGCCAAGGCGCTTGCGCACTTTGGCATCACCCCGCCAGCTGGCTAAGGCTGAAGGGAAACGTTAGTGAGGGCTTATGGAAACTAAATTAGTCGATTTGCTTATAAAGCGCCGGTATTGGTTCGCGCTTCTCAGCATAGTGTTGACCCTGCTGCTCGCCAGCGGTGGTCAAAAATTATTTTTTGAATCCGACTATAAAATTTTCTTTAAGCCCGATAACCCTCAGCTAGTTACCCATGAGCTGATTGAAGATACTTACACCAAGAGCGACGCCTTAGGCGTAATGGTGGGCCCCAAGGAAGGTGATGTTTTTACCGCCGACACGCTCACCGCCATCTTTGAGATTACTGAGCGTGGCTGGCAAGCGCCCTACGTTATGCGCGTTGATTCGCTAACCAACTTTCAACATACCTCGGCTGATGGTGAAGATCTAAACGTTGCTGATCTGCTCTACGACCCCGCCGACTTGAACTCTCAGGAGCTCGCGCGGATAAAGCAAATCGCCATGTCGGAACCTGCGGTTTTGAACCGCTTTGTATCGGCCTCTGGCAAGGCCGCGATGGTATCGATTACAACTGAGTTGCCGCCCGATATTGATCGCAGCGCAGATTTTGCAACTCAAACAGCGCAGCGTATCGCCAAAGACGCCTCTCACCCAGAGGTTGTGGGCTGGGGTCGTGAGATGGTTGCTGAACTCGAGCAGAAGTACCCTAATTTGGAATTTCATTTAACTGGGTCTTCGATAATAAACAACAGTTTTAATGAAATGTCAGCGCAGGACATGAGCACCCTGATCCCGTTGATGTACATTGCCATTATTATTGGGCTAGCTATTTTCTTGCGTTCTCCGGGTTCGGTAGTGGGAACGCTATTAGTCATCGGTTTTGCTACTGTCGCAGCGATGGGCTCCGCGGGCTGGGCGGGGGTTGCCTTAAATACCGTGAATGCCACAGCGCCGTTGATTATTTTAACCATCGCGGTGTGTGACTGCGTGCATCTGTTAATGATTCATATGCGTGGTCTGGGGCAGGGGCTGGCCCCGGTTGAAGCGATGCGCGAAAGTCTGCGTTTGAACTTCGAACCCATTGTGTTGACCAGTATTACCACCGCAGTCGGTTTTTTGACGCTTAACTTTTCTGCCTCACCACCGTTTGCAGGGCTAGGCAATATTACGGCCGTCGGCGTGATTTGGGCAATGCTGCTTACCTTTATGTTGTTGCCCACTTTGACGATCTGGCTGGCGCGTAAAGGCCGCAAGAAAAGTCAGCAAGGTAATTTGATCGATCGTTATGCCAGCTTTGTCGTAACCCATCGTAAGCCTGTGTTTTTTATCACCACGGCAGTCGCTCTGTTACTGGTTTCGTTTGTGCCACTCAATCACATAGATGATGACCCAATAATTTACTTTGACCATGGTGTGCCTTTTCGTGATGCCTCCGAGTTCGCGATCGACAAGGGTTTCGGCGTTAATGATCTGAATTTTTCACTGTCTTGCGGCGAGCCCGGCTGTGTTAATGGCTTAGAGTACTTGCGTAAACTTGAAGCCTTTGAATCCTACTTAAGGTCACAGCCAGGCGTAGTGCATGTAGGAACCTATGCTGAAGTGCTGCGGCGGCTCAACAAGAGTATGAATGGTGACGACGAGGAATTTCTGCGCCTGCCGGTCAACGACGATCTTGCCGCACAATACAATTTGCTCTATGAAATGTCGCTGCCATTTGGACTTGATCTGAATAATCAGGTCAATATCGACAAATCATCGACGCGCATTACCGTGTTGGCTGAGCAAATGGTGACAGAAGAGGTTATCGCGCTCGAACAAAATGCCAGTGCTTGGCTCAACGACAACCACCCAGAAATCGCTGCGCCAGGTTCAAGCGTTACCATGATGTTTGCGCACGTTGGCTTGAACAATACGCGCTCGATGTTGGTCGGTGGCGCGATTGCGATCTTGGGTATTACTCTCACAATTTTGATCGCGCTTAGATCGTTTCGCTACGCTTTGATCAGCATGATCCCGAACAGTATTCCAGCCCTAATGGCGTTCGGGATTTGGGGCATACTGGTTGGTTTTGTGAATATGGCTGCCGCTGCAGTATTTAGTATTTCGCTCGGTATCGTGGTGGATGACACCGTGCATTTCATTAGTAAATACCGGCGCGGACGGCGCATAAAGGGTTTGTCACCTGAACAGTCTATTCATTACGCTTTTGCTAACGTCGGCTCGGCCTTGATTGTTACCACTATTATTCTGACGTTGGGCTTTGGCTTGTTGATGTTGTCCGACTTCGGTCTGAACTCGACGGCCGGCTTACTCACCGCCGTGACCGTGAGTCTCGCTTTGATATTCGATTTTCTGATATTGCCACCGATTCTCATGTATTTTGATCGTGGCGATACAGAATCCGCGCTCAGCGCCTAACCTGCTCGGGGGAGCATATGCATAAATCTATTCAATTTTGTTCAAGCGTTATTCTGTTGGCGTTTGCGCTGACATTACAGGCCCAAACACCGGCCGAGAAAGGCTTGGAAATCGCCAAAAAAATTAAGGCCAGAGATCTTGGCTGGGGTGATTCTCAAAGCGATTTAACGATGACTTTGCGAGATAGAAAAGGCCGTGAAGTTGTACGTCAAATGCGCAGCAAAACGCTGGAGGTGGATGGCGATGGAGACAAGGGGCAGACCATTTTCGATACACCCCTAGACGTCAAGGGAACCGCGTTTCTGTCGTTTTCACACATTGAAGGCGATGACGATCAGTGGTTGTATCTACCGGCATTGAAACGAGTTAAGCGAATCGCCTCGCGCAACAAATCCGGCCCCTTTTTAGGCAGCGAGTTTGCGTTTGAAGACATTTCATCGTTTGAGGTAGAGAAAAACACCTATGCGTATCAGCGTGATGAGGCTTGTGGCGATTTGACCTGCTACGTCGTTGAGATGGATCCAATCGATAAGTACTCGGGCTATCAGCGCGTGGTGTCGTGGATTGATCAAGAACACTACCGAGTGCAAAAAATAGACTTTTATGATCGCCGAGATACGCATTTAAAAACGCTTACCATCGAAGGCTATAAGCTCTATGAAGACAAGTTTTGGCGTGCTGATAAGCAAACCATGGTCAACCATAAAAATGGCAAGAGCACAGTCATCGAGGTGAAGAACATACGCTTTAACACTGGTTTAACCGACGCTGATTTCAATGAGAAAAAGTTGGCTCGTGCACGGTAAGAACTTTTTCAGATTCTGGTTCTTTGGCTCCGTAGCCTTACTTGCTGCTGAAGCATCTGCAGAACTTAGTTGGGACGGCAGTTTAGAACTCGAGCACAGATATTTTTTTGATACCGACGCAAGCGCAGCTGATGCGTTTGTGACCGACCGAGGGCAGACCTCAGCAAAACTTGAGCTAGAGTTTTTTCGCGATTTTAACGACGGTGCTGACACGCTTACCTTTGAGCCCTTTCTACGGGTCGATTCACAGGACGATGAACGCAGCCATGCTGATGTAAGGCAGTTGCTCTGGTCTCGTTTAGCCGATAACTGGGAACTTTCTGCGGGTCTGGGGCGAGTTTTCTGGGGGGTCACTGAATCACAACACTTGGTAGATGTAATCAATCAAACAGACTTGGTCGAAAACATCGACGGCGAGGATAAATTAGGCCAGCCGATGATTCGCTTCCAGTACTTCCATGACCTCGGGAATTTTGATGCGTTTGTCTTGCCCTTTTTCAGAACGCGCACCTTCCCCGGCGTAGATAGCCGGCTCAATGGTGGCTTTGTGGTCAACAATGATGACGAAGTGTTCGAGGCATCTGAAGAAGAAAAGCATGTGGATTTGGCTTTACGCTTTAGCCAGACTTACGGCAACTTTGACGTGGGCCTTTCACTCTTCGATGGCACTTCGAGAGAGCCAGATTTGTTTCGTTTGTTTGATCCAACCACGTTCAGCACGACACCTTTCTATCCGCAAATTACTCAGCTTGGCGCAGATGTTCAACTCACTACTGGCGCTTGGTTGCTGAAGCTAGAAGCCATTCAACGTGATTTCGATGACGTTCAATACGAGGATTTTTCAGCTGCGACTGTGGGCGCTGAATACACCCTGGTCGGAATCTTCGGCTCAATATACGATCTTGGGGTGCTGGCTGAATACTCTTGGGATGAACGCGACGAGTTTGCCACCGGCCCCTTTCAAAACGACGCCTTTGTGGGCGCCAGGCTGGCGCTTAACGACATCAATAGTTCCGAGGTCTTGTTTGGAGTGATTCGAGATTTAGACGACTCAGACAGTGGTTCGGTATTTTTAGAAGCTAATACGCGTGTCGCCAGTTCTCTAACGGCTAACATTGAGATGCGTTATTTCGAAGCCAAAAATCCCAACGACCTTTTGTTTGCCCTGCGTGACGACAGTTTCGTGCAAGTTGGCCTGCAGTACTTTTTTGATTAGCCGGTGTAAAATCTCGGAACCAAGAGCAACCTTCGAGGGCCAATTATGACCATAGATATAAGTGCATCCATCAACGCCTGTGCGGCTTATTACGGAGAAGATGGTCCAGCAATGCGGGATTACTTACTAGCCGGGGAAGCACGGGCACAGGCTATGACAAATCGAGGCCCAATTCGGTTTGATGAGGATGGTCGCTTACACCCCGACATCTTGGCCGCTTACTCTGAGGTTGGGTTTTATGTATTCGAAGGTGCAGTAGAAGCTGCCGAGTTGGCCGATCTGCGTGCCGACATAGACGATTTACGCAATCGCTTTCCAGCGGGCAGTAATAGCCAAGTCACTACTGACGGACGGCCCGCGATGAACGCCAACAACAAGGCGCCTACCTTGCTTTGGTCGAAACCCCTGAGCGACCCCTTTGGCGGTACTGCGATCGCGGCAGGGCTGCATCTAGTAAAATTATATGAACCACAGGCTGCCAGTGATGCACCTGTTGAGTCACCATTTATTTTGTTGGGTCCGCTGCAATTTTCACCCGCTTGTTTGCGTTTGTACGCGCACCCCAAGCTTGCTCGTGTAGCCGCCACGATTAACGGCGACGACTATGCGCCGTTCCACGAAACTTTGTTTATCAAAGACCCGGGGCTAGGCGCGGCGGTGTCCTGGCATCAGGACGGCAATACGCATTGGGACAGCCCAGAATTTGATGAGGGAATCCATGGCTTCAATTTTATGACGCAGCTGTTTCACAGCACGGCGGTCAACGGTGTTTGGGCGCTGCCCGGTTCCCACAAAGTCGGCAAGTTGGATATCGCAGAATTGGTCGAATCGGCCGGCAGTGAGCGTTTGCCTGAAGCAGTGCCCATGCTGGCGGGTCCAGGCGATGTGATTATTTCTAACCGTCAGTTGTTACATGGCTCTTTTGCGAATACTGGCTTGGAACCAAGGCTGTCGATTAATACCGGTTTTCATCGTCGTTCATCAGTCTTGGATGTTAAAGGTGCAGGTATCCACAGCGAGGCTGTGGTCTACGACAAAAATCACATTGAACAGCGTTCACAGATTATGGGGATTGCCGTGAACGCCAGGCGCGAGAAATTTCCCGAGGAGGAGACCTTTACCTCGTCAGCCGTGGACCCAAGCTTGCCACAACATCAATGGAGTCCAGAGGCGATGAACGCCATTCAGGATTACAATTTATTAGATCTGAGTATTTGACACGAGTCGACTGCCAAGCCGGAAAAACACCATCGCAGCACAGGCGGTGACGAGCATCAGTAACGCCATGGGGTACAAAGTGCCGTTGTGCAACCACGTCACTGCGAAGCTACCCGTCAACATAAACGCCACCCGTGCCACGCCCATTGCGGCGCTGGCGGTACCGGCATTTTTATTATAGAGCTGCATGAATACGGCCGATGCGATCGGCCCTGACATTGGGATCGTGCCTGAGATTAAAATAATCAAGCCCACGACGACCATCAGTTGCGGTTCAAAGAAGGTCACGTACAGCGTTAACAATAAACAGGAGAGGGCCATCACAGTGCTGCCCATGACACAAACTTGGTGCGGCTCGTAGATCCTTAAAAGATGGCTGCCTAAGCGATTGCCAATAATCAATGACAGCGTATTGGCGCCCATCAGGAAGGGGAATATCTCGAGTGAACTGCCAAGATGCTCCATGTACGCAAAGGACGCGCTGGTTGCGAAGACCATATACACCGCAATATTGGTGCCCATCCCCACGATGTAAGCGACGCCAGCGGGCTTAGCAAACACGGCTCGATAGTTCCCCAGCATGATGCGCAACCCGGTGCCCAAATGCCGCCGTTCTCTCGGAACCGGACGCAATCTTTGTTTGGGTGTATTGAGATACACCACTATGGAAATCAACGCGCCATAGATGGCTAGAAAATAAAAAATGGACCGCCAGCTTTCAGCCTTTAACAAAAAAGTACCGAGCAATGGCGCAAGTAAAGGTACACCCATAATGACCATCGTGACGTTAAGCATCATCCCGGCGGCCTGTTTGCCCGGATAGTTCTCGGTGATTAAAGCGCTCACCACCACACCCGCCGCACCGGCGGCAACGCCTTGTGCAGCCCGAGCTATCAGCAGAAATTCAAATTCCGATGTGGCGGCGATGACCAACGATGCAATGGTGAAGAGTACGCTGCCAATCAGCCCCACTCGCATACGCCCAAACACATCTGACAGCGGGCCACCTAGGAACTGCCCGACGGTACTGCCCAATAAGAAGGTGACCAGCGTGTATTGAATGGTGGCAATATCAGTGCCGAGATAAGTGGCGAGCGTAGGGAACGCCGGCAGGTAAGTATCCATTGCCAAGGGGCCAATCGCGACCAAACCGGCAAAGGCAAGGAACACGTATTTAAATTGCGCGAGTGGCGAGTCTTGGTTCACGGGGGCGACACACCCCCAACTGGGGACTGAGTATAATCGCGTGTATTATACCTAACCCAAGCACCTTTAATTGGACCGGATATTAACTCAATGAATCAGCAAGAAAAAGACCTCCGCATTGAACTCGCCGCCTGCTATCGCATTTTCGATTACATGGGCTGGGACGAGCTTATTTACAACCACATCACCGTCAAGGTGCCAGGTGATGAGGACCACTTTTTAATCAACCCTTATGGGCTCCACTACAAAGAGGTCACCGCCTCTAACCTCGTTAAAGTAGACATTAACGGTAACGTCATCGGCGAGTCTGATTACCCGGCCAACCCCGCCGGAATGCTAATTCATAGCGCTATTCATTCGGTGCGTGAAGATGCCCATTGTATTGGCCATGTGCACACTGACGCAGGGATGGCGGTCGCTTGCCAAGAGGGTGGTCTGCGGATTGATAACTTTTATTCGGTACTGTTGTACAACCAGGTTGCTTATCACGACTTTCATGGCATCACCGTTGTGGATGATGAAAAAGAGGAGTTGATAGCAAGCTTGGGAGATAAGAATTTTCTAATTTTGAAAAGTCATGGATTGCTAACCTGCGGCGGCAGTATTTCGGAGATGTTTCTGAACATGAGCTTGCTGCAACGATCGTGCGAGATTCAAGTTTTAGCGGACGCCACTGGTAAGCCTTTAATTCCTGTGTCTGAAGAGATTGGTAAGAAAACTGAAGAGTTGCTTAAGCTGCAGATGCAACATGCACCAGATGGCCCAGCCGGGCAACTAGAGTTCAATGCCATGCGTCGTTTGGTCGATCGAGAAGACGATTCCTATAACGACCTTTGATGTCACGCGATAAGGTCTGGCTCGAGGTGGCGCTGAATGGCGCTGCCGGCCAGAGTCTTCAGCCCGGTATTCCAATCAGTGAGGATGCCATCGTAGAAGAAGCGCTCGCTTGCGTGGAAGCAGGTGCGTCCATTGTTCATTTACATGCCTACGACCATGCTGGGCAACCCACCGAAGACCCTGCGGTCTATGCGCGAATTATTCGGTCGATTCGCCAGCACTGTAATGCCATTGTTTATCCTACCTTAGGCTTGTTGGGTTCTGTTGAAGAGCGCTATGGCCCAATCCGAGCATTGGCCGCAGAAGGTTTGCTCGAATGGGGCGTGGTTGATCCTGGCAGCGTGAACATTACGCATGAATTTCAAATTGCCGGCCGGCAAGATGGTTTGTTGTATCCCAATCCTGATGCCCATATTCGTGCTGGTTTAGAGCTAGCGCAGGAACACAACTGGCGACCAGCCTACGCTATCTATGAACCAGGTTTTGCGAGATTGGGTGCGGCGATGGCGGCCACCTTCCAAACGCTGAAAACGCCAATCTATCGCTTGATGTTCTCTGATCATTTACTCTTTGGTATGGCGCCAACGCTGTATGGATTGGAATTCTATGCCAAGCATTTGGCCGCGGTTGCGCCTGGCGCCCCATGGATGATCTCTGGCTTGGATGCCGACATTCAGAACATTTTGCTGCCCGCCTTGGAGATGGGCGCGCATGTGCGGGTCGGGCTTGAAGATTCACCGTTTGGAGCAGAAGCCACCAATCTGCAATTGGTCTCTGACGCGGTTGCTAAAATTAAGATGGCAGGGCATGAGCTGGCCACGGCTGACGAAATTAGAGCTGCTAATTAAGTTCCGAAAACCGCCAGTTTTCACTGTGCCTTAGCCCTAGAATAGGGGTATGGAAATTTACCTCGACGATTTATCTCGACAGCGCGCGCGTAAATCACGTGATGCAAGATTCGATGGCCTTTTCTTTATTGCGGTCAAGACAACCGGTATTTACTGTCGCCCGATCTGCCCAGCGAATTCACCGTTAGAAAAGAATGTGGAGTACTACGACACCGCAGTGTCAGCGGCGGGCGCGGGTTTTCGGCCGTGCTTACGGTGTAGACCGGATGCGGCTCCGCAATCAAGCGCATGGCTTGGCAGTCAAACCTCATTTCAGCGTGCCATAAAGTTGATCAACGAGGGTGCTTTGCAAACCGATTCTCTGCAAAGCTTGTCAGCACGGCTAGGGATTTCGGATCGTTATTTACGCGAGTTGTTTCAGCAAAATTTGGGTACATCACCAAAAAAATACGCTACTTATCAGCAGTGTTTATTTGCTAAGCAACTGTTACATGAATCTCGTTTGCCGATTACGGATATAGCCTATGCCTCAGGGTTTAACAGCGTGCGCAGATTCAACGAAGCCATGCAGCAGCAGATAGGTTTAACGCCGCGCGAGATACGCAAATCTGACAAAGTAGTCACCAGCCATTTACAACTTAAGCTGCACTATCGGCCACCATTTGATTGGGCGCATACCTGGCGCTTCTTGCAAAACAGAGTGATTGACGGGCTCGAATGGTTGGACGGTGAGAGCTATAGTCGAACGATTGAATATCAGGGCACGCGCGGATGGTTCACGATTCGTCATGCGCAAGCAAACCGTTGCTTGTTGCTGGAACTGCAATTGGATGATTATCGCTATTTAAACCCGATCACCCATCGTATTCGTTCTTTGTTCGATGTTGACGCGCCGATTGCAAAAATCGATGCGCAATTGTCAGAACAACTCTGCGATACCTTGGTCTACGCGCCGGGCATAAGAATTCCGGGTATTTGGGGCAGTTTTGAGGCTGGTATTCGCGCAATTTTGGGGCAGCAAGTTTCTGTGGTTCAAGCGATGCAATTGGTCACCACCTTGGTTGACAAGCTTGGCGAGGAAATTCGGGTGGGAGATCAACAGCTTGCTCGCTTGTTTCCAAGGCCAGAACGCGTCGCTGACCATGCACTCGACTTTTTTCGCATGCCACAAGCTCGTAAAGATACGGTGCGACGCTTAGCGCAACACTTTCTAGACTCGCCAGAGCCGGATGACGTAGACGCCTGGCTGGACCTCAAAGGCATTGGCCCATGGACGGTGAACTACGCAAAAATCAGAGCCACCAAGGACCCTGATGTTTGGCTAGCAGGTGATGCCGGAATCAAAAATGCGCTGCAACTCGTGAATAAAAATATTGATGTTGATCGCTGCCAACCTTGGCGGAGCTATCTTACTTTTCAACTTTGGAATCAACTCGCATTGAGGAACTCAGCATGAGTGAATACTTCGACAGTTTTATCTCGCCATTAGGTGCAATGGAAATTATTGCAACAGACAAAGCAATTAGTTCTATTCATTTTGTTGAACGACCACAAGCCAAACAACCCAACGGCGTGACGGCACAGACCAAGCAGCAATTATTGGAATACTTCGATGGCAGCCGTAAGCAGTTTGATCTGCCACTCGACGCGCACGGCACGGCGTTTCAAAAGCAGGTGTGGCATGCACTCACCACCGTCGACTATGGGCTTACCTGTTCATACGCCGACATCGCCAATAAAATTAATAACCCTAAAGCGGTGCGAGCCGTGGGCGCGGCCAATGGCAAGAACCCCTTAACAATCGTGGTTCCTTGTCATCGCGTGATTGGCGCTAATGGTAGTTTGACGGGTTATGCGTCGGGTACTGAGCGCAAAGCATGGCTGTTGAATCACGAGTCGCCCTCATTGTTTTAACGTTTTTTTGATTTTGATTTTGCGGTGGTGAGGTACACTAGATAGTTGGGTTCAATGGGTTGAGGTTCGTATGCCGCCACTATCAAAAATACAAAAATCTGTTCTTGCTCTGGCTTTAGGGAATGTCGTAGCTGCACCAACACAAGCTGCAACCATATCTGTGGGCGCAGATTGCAGCTTGATTGAGGCGATCCAATCCGCCAATTCGGATGCTGTCGTAGGGCTGTGTACCACCGGTAGCGGTGCGGACACCATCGTTCTCACTAATACTGAAATCTCCTATTCGTCTAGTTTTAACTCGACACCGGCGGCGCTGCCAGAAATCACCAGTGAGATCACTATTCAAGGTGATGCTGCGGGTGGGAGTATCATTAGCCGCGATTCCAGCGCGCCTGATTTTCGTTTATTAACCGTCCAAATTGACGGCAATTTGACGCTCTCCGACGTAACGATTCAGGGTGGAGAAGCGACAGAGCGGGGCGGTGCAGTCGCGGTTTACAGCGGCACTTTGACGCTCACAGGTAGTACTCTTACATCCAACGCAGCGCTAGCCCCAAACAACACAGACAGTGCTGAAGGAGGGGCTATATGGGGCGAATATGCAACCGTGAGCGTCACACAAGAGAGTGAAATTTCAGATAACAGCGCGCAACTCGGTGGTGGGATAAGCTTGAACGAATCGTCGTTAGTGCTTTCTAACTCGTCAATTGATGCAAATGTGGCGTTGAGAAGATACGGAGGCGTGTACTCTCTGCAACCCAGTTATTTGTCGATGACATCTGTAACGGTGAGTCAGAACACAGCGATTGGTGCTGTCGGCGGTTTGGCTGTGATGAGTGATGGCAATACCGATCCAATTCAGATCATAGACAGCACCTTCAGTAATAATCGAGCTCTGGGAAATGATAGCGAAGGTGTCGGCGGTGGAGTGTATGTGTACCTTCAGGCTTTGAATATCACGGACAGCGTGTTTAGCGGCAATTACGCCCGCACCGGAGGCGGTGCGATTTATGCAAAAGGATATGGCGCCGAATTAACCATCTCTGGTGGTTCAATCTCGCAAAATAGCACGTCCATGTACGTCGATAGCTCAATGCAAGCTGCAGGTATTGGAGGCGCTATATGCATAACGGATGTTTACAGTGCTACCTTAATGAATACCACAATCAGTGATAATTCTTCCGGTCGTGGCGGTGGTTTGGTCATTGAAGGCACAGATACCACAATCGAGAGCTCTACATTCTCAGGTAACTCATCGGTGTTATCAGGTGGTGGTGTTCACCATACTGAAGGCTCTGTGTATGTTTTGACCAGCACCTTTTCGCAGAATAAAGTCGGCTCAATGGAGTCAGGGTCTGCCCTCGTCTTTGGGACCGGTTCAATAAGTCTCGTGGCGAGTACATTTTACGAAAACACCGGCGCAAATTCTGTGTCAGGCAATTTCGCGCCCTATATCGCAAACACGGTAATTGCAGGCAGTTCTGGAGATGATTGCTCGTTCTCGGGCAGCCAAGTGAACGCCGCGAATAATTGGTTCGAAGATGCCACTTGCAGCGGGACCGCAAACGGCATACCAAAGCTTAACCCGCTCATGGACAACAACGCTGGTTTACCAGGGCTAACATTGACGCATGCGCCTGCATTGTCGTCCCCGCTGTTAGGAGCTGGCGACCCGAGTGTTTGTGCCAACCCGATGTTCGATACTGATCAACGAGGGGCCCCTCGTGCCACCTGTGATATCGGTGCCGTAGCGGGTGGCATTGAGGGTGAATTTGATCGTGAAGACTGTTTTGTGGTTAAGGCCGCCAATGGCAATGTGGCCGTCTTTTGTTTGTAGTGTGATTTGTTGCCAATATCACCTAATTGGGGGATTGGAGGAGAGCTTAATAAAGTGAATAATGCGGCTTCTGTATCATTTTTGGAGCGGCACTATGAGGCACCCAATCAAACAACTTTTACTATCACTAATTTTTATCACCACTGTTGTTGTTAGTGCGAGTGCGCAAAGCGCGAGCCTTGATTTCGACCTTATTTCAGCCACGCCTATCGGCAGTTGGCAAGAGCGAGAAGAAACAACGACCAATCACAAAGGTAAAACCACCGTTACGGTGATGAAAAGTTCTTTGCTAGCCAAGGAAGAACGCAATGGCAAAGCCTACTATTGGATCGAGATGGCTGTTGATAATTTCAAAGTCAGCAAAAAGGGCAAGCGTAAAAAAAATGGCAAACGGATGATTATCAAAACTTTGGTGCCGGAATCCGCTCTACAAGGTGACCCAGGCAATGTGCTGACCAATTTACGCGGATTTGGTGAAGAAATCATTATGCAATCCGGAAACGAGCAACCAATGCGCATCAGCGGCAGCGGCGGGATGTTCGCTGGGCTTATGCAGGCAATGGGAACAGAAGTAAATTTTGACTTTTCGGTGCAAGGCAACGAATCAGTCGAAGTGCCGGCGGGAAGCTTTACCGCCAAGAAAGTGACTGGCTCAGGCACAACCGAGACTAAGGTTGTGTTCAAAAAGATCAAAGTGCAAAGCGACAATACCGTGTGGTTATCAGACAAAGTACCGTTTGGCGTGGTGAAAGCGGAAGGCACGTCAACCATGAACGGAAAACCAAGCACTCACACTACGCAATTGCTCAGTTTTGGAGCAACAGGCGCGAAGAGTCTAATCACCGGAGAACCCCAAGAAATGCCAACTATGGGCAATATCTTCGGCCAATAGCACTAAACGTCATCCGCCAAAGCCGCGCAAGAGCGAAGTAAACGTAGCGAAAGTACTATGTCCGGGCGGCCAAGGCCGCTGTGAGCAAAGCGAACGTAGCGAATAAAGGAGCCCTCAGCCCGGGCGGCCAAGGCCGCCGTGAGCCAAGCGG
>CALJJR010000103.1 GCA_937973905.1 uncultured Arenicella sp.
TCAGCTACTGGAGTCTCATCGTACTTGTCAAGGTAAGTACCTTTTACGTTGATGTCCAGAGTTGAATCGTTACCGCCGATTCCGAAGTCAAGATCCGTTGTGTAGTTCAAAGCTAAATCGATACCAGAAGTTTCGATCAAAGCAATGTTCTCGTTCAGTACATTAACCAAACCAACGTTACCATCTGGACGGCGTCAGATTGCTTGGCAGAAAGCTGAGCTAGCGTCTTGAATTGTGTTGTAGCACAAGTTCAGTACGTTTTGCACACTGCCACCTAGTACATCAATCGCATCCTCGATTTCAATGTCATAGTAGTCAAGAGTAATATCAAGGTTGTCAGTTGGTTGCAGTACTACACCAATAGTGAACGTGTCTGAACTCTCTTCTTCCAAATTAACGTTACCACCAAACGCACCCTCGATTTGAGCGTTAGCTTGGCTAAACACACCAACTTGGCTCGCAGCGACACCTGTAGCGGCACAAAGTGCTGCGTCAGTGACACCTGGAGTAAAGCCATCGGCCGCACATGGGTCAGTGGCAGATGGAAAGCCGTTACCACCACCACTAAACAGCTCGGCAACGTTTGGCGCGCGAACCGCTTGTTGGTAACCAACACGGAAGCTTGCTTTGTCGCTAGGAGCAAAGGTCAATGCAGTAGCAAAAGAGCTTACTCCACCAATGTTCGAGTAGTCAGAATAACGGTATGCACCCCAAGCTTCGATTTGGTCCGTAATTGGAGCAGAAATCTCAGCAAAAAGTTCGTTCGCGTCGTACTCACCTTCAGTTGGGTTACCAGCGTTAAAGCCGAGAACGTCACCAGAAGACAAGAATGTATCAGGACGGAAGACTGACTCGTCTTCACGTACTTCTACACCAAAAACTACGCCAACAGGGTTAGATGCTTGACCGATGTTGCCCAGAGTACCATTAACACTAGCTTGATAAACTTCTTGCGTGATTTGAGTAACGTTAGTTGCACCAATGTTCACGAAGTCGATCGCTGCTTGAGAGATGTTACCTGCACCGAAAATATTCAATGGCGCACAACCGGCAGACGCGTCTTGACAAGCCGAACCATCATCAGTCACTAATACAGCTTGACGGAAAGCAGAGTCTGAAACGTCATTGTTCAACAAGTTAGAATTGTCCAACGTCGCGCGGCTGAAGTATGCATCGTAGCCCCAGTTATCGTTGATTTGACCCTGAAGGCCAACCAAGATGCGGTTACCATCACGTGTGTCCAGTGCTTGACGTGGGCCATTCTCAACCATACGACGACCGATGAAAGGTAAGAACGCATTGTCGTTACCATTTACAACGCCGTCACCATTAGTATCTGTACGGATGCCGTTAAGCGCCTGTTGTACGTCTGGTGCGAAGAATGGGCTGTCTGGGTTTACTTCCAAAGTACCCAAGAACGCAGGAGTTGGAGCCAACTCTTGATCAACTTGGTTACGTGTGAAAGTCAGCTCTGTGTAAAGTTTAGAAGACTCAGTTAGATCGTAGTGACCCATAGCAGTCAACAAGTAGCGCTCTTGTGGCAACTGGAGGAAGTTGTCTGGAGCGTAGTTGAAGCGGTCAGCAGGGTCATTAAATGCACGACCTGAACCATCTTGCTCAAAGAAGCCAAGCGATTGGCCATTTGGCAACGTTGGGCCACCGAATACGCGAGTGCCAGGAATACCTGATGAACCACCAGGAACCAGTACACCACCGCTTTCAGTTAGTGCGACATTTGAAAAATCGCGATCTGCTTGGAATACAGGATCACGACGTGAGTAACTTGCGTATACAACCGCGTTACCACGGCCGTCATCAAAGTTGCCACCCATGGTCAAGTCGATGTTGAATTTTTCACCATCGCCTTCTGTAGTAACGTCATAAAGAGTCGTTACTTCAACGCCTTGGAAGTCGTCAACCAATTGGAAGTTAACAACACCTGCCAATGCGTCAGAACCATATACCGCTGATGCACCGCCAGTTGTTACGTCAACCTGCTTAATCAAAGTACCTGGGATTGAGTTAAGGTCAACAACACCAGTCTGCGTAGCAGGGATGTAACGGCGACCATTAACCAGTACCAATGTTCTAGCAGAACCTAGACCACGTAAGTCAACACGCGCAGTACCGTCTCCAGGGTTATTTGAACTTGGTCCAAATGAAGGTAGGGTTTGTGGCAATTCAGCGAGCTTTTGCTCAACATTCAGGTTGCCGGAAATTTTGAACTCTTCGCCGGTCGTAACAGAAACCGGTGTCACTGATGACAGATCAGCACGTCGAATGCGTGACCCGGTAACAATGACCTCTTCTAGTGCCTCATCAGCATCTTGTGCGAAAACTGGCGCGTTAATGCCAACCGCACTGATACCGACCGCCGAAGCGATGGCTAGTGATAGTTTATTTCTTTGGAACATTACTGTACCTCTCGAAGTGTGCTATCCCCCAAAAACACCATTTGGAAGACACCACGTTTAGAAAACAGCAGATACTGGCAGCCGAGAGGCAACGGGGCCGAGCGTTCTATGCTCTCGCATCAAGCGCTCGATCTCTATGAAAAGTCTCTAAGGCTATGAAAGCGGAAAGCTTGCAATCCAACATCCTGTCCCGATCTATCTTTATAGGTAGTTAACCGGGAAGGCGAAAACTGGGTGCAAGGGTTACCGATTTCTAAGAGCTAAACATGAGCTCGGAACCACTGGCATAAGTATGTAACTGCGCCTTACTTAAGTATGGCTAAGGGAGCAAAATTCTGTCATCTAACTGACAAATGTCTTGTTACCTTAACTATTAGTAATACTGTAACTAATCCATTGTACAAAAACAATAACAATAGAGCCTCTTTCGCACACCTTTAGGCAATTTGGCAACAACCGAATTATTGTTATAATTCAATTAGATAGGTGATTTTTTACGTGTATATACACTATTTTTCAACAAAAATACAACAACTTTTTGAACGCTTTTTTACGAAAGTGTGACAGTTATCCCAAAGAATAATGTCAGATATGCCTATACAGGAGAATTTCAGCTTATTTGTCTGACAATACCCGCGCCGGATGGACGCCGTCGACATAACCCATAAATGGAGGGTGAATAGAGTATCCAATTAATTGTTGGACCCGATCAGGTAGCGCAGCAACTTTCGAACGTGACACGGCGGCCATCATATTCTCTAACTGACGTGACCAGCCGGGACAGTACTGAGGGGTAAGGATGAGTCTAGGGGCATCACTTTCATTTGCCCCTCCGCGGTGCCAAAGCGTGCCTTTAGCGATCATCAACGAACCGGCCGCCATCGTTACCTTGATCGCGCCCTCGGCGCAATCCACCTCATCTTCATGCTCTAAATGATGCGCTGCAAAATGATCATCATCAAGCGCGCCAGCCGGAACCTCAGTTCCCCAAAGATGGCTGCCGGGTATCACTTCCGTGGCACCATTTATGTCCGTGGTCTCGTCTAAGGCCCAAAAAGTGCTCACTCCATATGCGGCCCGCGGACGAGGAATTTCAAGGTGACCGGTGTCATAGTGCCAAGGTTGTACGCTCTCACCTGGCAAGAGATTGATGGCCAAACAAGCCGACAACAGGCAAGACGCGCCAAGCTCAGCCTCGGCAAACTTCAGCGCCAAAGGATGCTGACACAGCTCGGCCACCGCGACGGACTTGTTCAACGTGGCATAGATACGGTTAGACCGAACGCCTTCGAAGTTGTTACGACCAGTGACGTTTTGATCCAGATAAGGTTGGAGTTCAGACTTAACCAGCGCAAGCTCGGCATCGCTTAAGACGTTTTCAATAACCACGAAGCCATCGCGCTCATATTGCGCCAGCCAAGATTGGTATTCGCTCCGCTCCCAGACGAATTGTTTCGACTCAGTACCTACTTGCATCTCGTCACTCCAGCGAGGCGTTTAAGCCTGCAACATAAACTCCACAGCATTGTCGGCGTGTACAACGGTGGTGTCTATCAAGCGCGCGACAGTGTGATGGGGCTCAACCAGCAAGCCAATTTCAGTACAGCCTAAGACGATATACTCCGCGCCGCGGGCAACAAGATCATCAATAACCTCAAGGTACTCAGCCCGAGATTGATCACGAATAGTTCCAACACAAAGCTCCTTATAGATAATATCGTGGACAACCTGACGTTGCGCTTGATCCGGAATCAATACGCGCAAGCCGAATTTATCCACCAAACGATCTTTATAAAAACTTTGCTCCATGGTGAAGGCCGTGCCTAAGAGAGCGACCGTTTGAGCATTCTTTTGTAGTAAGACCTGCCCGGTTGCATCGGCTATATGCAACAGAGGAATATCAAGCGCTGCTTCAATCTGTGGCGCTACTTTGTGCATGGTATTTGTGCAAATTAGCATGCCTTCCGCCCCCGCGGTTTGCAGGCGCGCGGCGGCCGAGATCAAAAGATCTGCGGCAGCGTCCCAATCGCCGGCTTGTTGCATCGCTTCGAGCGGCGCAAAGTCTACGCTCGCGAGTAATATTTCAGCTGAGTGGAGACCACCCAGTCTAGCTTGGACACCTTCGTTTATCGCCCGATAGTAGCTCAGCGTACTTTGCCAGCTCATTCCACCTAATAAGCCTATGGTTTTCATAGAGCGACTCCGTTGTTCTGTAACACGCAAATCCGATTGCGGGAGCCTGGAGAAATTCGGATCAATAGAGCGTCAGCCATCAGTCAAATTTAACTGTGCTTTGGCGTTCTCGATTTACATGCAAACGCGTCACATCGGCACGAGAATAATGCCCAGCAGGATCAAAGTTTTGCCGTTCCTCACGAACGCGCTCCAGATCGATTTCGGCACTGAACAATCCTTCTTTGCCCACCTGAGGCTCGATCACCCACTCGCCATCTGGCGCGGCTAAACAAGAACCACCATTAGCCAGAAACTCAGATCC
This sequence comes from uncultured Arenicella sp., assembly GCA_937973905.1. Taxonomy (GTDB): domain Bacteria; phylum Pseudomonadota; class Gammaproteobacteria; order Arenicellales; family Arenicellaceae; genus Arenicella. The sequence goes on from CALJJR010000103.1 coordinate 4,912, forward strand.
CGCTACCGCCTCCATGAGCTCATCGCGAAATGGCAAGTCGGCGGGGATTTCTGCAACTGGCATTAAACCGCTCACGGCCGCGGAAAAGGAGCGCCCCTCTTTGGCGAGAAAGGGCGTGATGTCCTGCGTGTTGCGCAACGCACCGGGCCAAATGGCCACATGCAAAGTCTCTCCCTGACCGTATAACGCCGCTCGCGGTAATGGCATCCAGTTTTCCCAGCAGTTCAAGCCGCCCACGCGAAAATTACCTAGTTTATGCGTCACCAGTCCGTGCCCATCGCCTGGGGACCAAACCAATCGCTCTTCATAAGTTGGCATCAACTTACGATGCACTGATAGGATTTCACCGGTGGCGTCGATATAAACCATAGAGCAATAAAGACTCATGCCGGTGCGATCACGCGGCTTCTCGATGGTGCCAAGATAAACGGCGACCTCGCCCTTCTTAGCCGCCTCACACACTGGCGCAAGATCGCCCGCATCGATATCAATCGCATTGCGAACGTAGTGCGCAAAATATGATTTTTGCTCCTTCGAATTAAATTTCGCACCACCCGTCAATTCCACCCAAAAAGGGTAGCCAGGTGCAAGAGCCTCACCGAATGCCACTAGGTCAGCATCCTCTGCAGCCGCCTGCTTGATGCAGTTTGCAACTTTTTCAATGGTGGCCGATTTATTTAGCCACACCGGGCTAATCTGCGCCAAGGACACAGTGATTACATTTGGGTTTGAAGGCATGTTACGGTACCTGAAAATTAGTTGTCGCAAGTCGCAACTTTAAACCGAGAACAGACTAAGACCTAGTCTGGAAATTCGTCAAAACACTCTAACTGATCGTCTTGCCGTAACCAGCTTACGCGTTCGGACATAAAAATATTCGCGCTCACGGGTATTGATGGATGATCATCGAGTGAACCGGCCGGCACCAATAGAGCTTTACCAGATTTAGTGACGAACGGCAGTGCTGAACCACACTTCTCGCAAAACGCTTTTGAAAAATCGCGGCTAGGATGTTGAAACTTCTTAATTTGAGTGGCGCCCTCCAGCCATTCAATATTGTCCGCTTCAGTAAATAGATTTGCCGCGTAAGCCGACCCACTAAGCTGGCGACACTGCTTACAGTGACATTGATAAAAACGCGCGAATTCATCTTCGCACTGAAACTTAACAGCGCCACAAAGACAACCGCCCTTCAATACTTTAGGCATGGCAATTGAGAGAAAAAGAACATCACCGGTAGTGTAGCCGACACATGCATGCCCGGCATAGCGGCGCTGCCAATGAAGAGAAAATCTTTATCGATCGCCACTAGCCTAGCGCTTTCGCAACACGCTCTGCATCATTCGCGTAAAACTAGAGTCGGGCTTTTCTTCCTGCAGCGCTGCCAACACCGACACCTGGTTCTCTTGGGGTTGGTTTTGGCTGGCCTTGGTTTTGGCCTCAAACCGCTCGACTATCACTTCGATGCCAACGAGTGATTTTAGCAAACTGTTGATGTACGGCTTGGGTGCGTCATCGGTGGACCACGGGTCTTGACGAGCGGCTTCTTGCTGGCGAGTTAATGCATCTATTTGAGCGGCGATCCAATCTGCGTCGTTTATCAGGCGAGTTGAGCCATGCGCATGAACCACCGAATAGTTCCACGTGGGAACAACTTTGCCATGTTGTTTTTTGGTTGCGTAGAGAGACGGAGAGATATAGCCTTCTGGCCCCTGAAAAATCACCATAGAAGGAAGATCTTTTTGGAGTTCTCCGGCGAGCGGGTTAACGCGCGGAATATGCGCTTGTAAGCGCGTATTATTTTCTTCATCTGTCACCGCAATAAAGGGTAGATGATTTGCCAACAAACCTGATTCAGCATTAACAACCAGCGCCCCCAATGGGTTTGCTTGAATTAAACTTAGCATCTGATCGAACTCGTCGACCATAAATATTTTTGGCTGAAACATGGAGAGCTCCCAGACCTGAAGTCACTCTGAGGTTAAAGTCTTTAACGCAATCACAGAGTGTACAAGCTACTCACTTCCGCAACAGAGATAACTGCTAATAAATATCTCCAAGCGCAATGAAAACCGTTTTAGTCAGCCTTAGCGCGCAACCCATCTCGATAAATTGCTTTCGCTACCGATACCCCCATCAACAACATAACTAGTGAAAATGGGAGTGCACCGATCACCATCGCGGTTTTAATCGCATTTAGACCACCAACCAAGAGCAGTGTGGCGATCATGACGCCGAGCCCAACACCCCATACAATGATGTGTGAACGAGCCTTCTCGGTGTGCTCTCCAGCGGCGCTGATGGTATTCACAACTAACACTGCAGAGTCGGCCGTTGTGACCAAAAACGTCACCACCAACACAACGACCAAAACCGCCATTACCCAGGCCATCGCAGGCGACAGTAAAATCTCAAACATAGCGAAAATTTTGTCGCCGTCCGGCGCGGCAAAAATTGCGCCGTTGGCAAGCCCACTGAACTCTAAATCGATAGCAGTACCGCCCGCCCAAGTAAACCAAACAAAACTCATCAGCGACGGCATGATCATCGCGCCCAAGACAAATTCTCGAATCGTACGACCGCGCGAAATTCTCGCCAAAAACATCCCAACAAAAGGCGCGAACGCGACACACCAAGCAAAGTAGAAAACGGTCCAAGAGCTTTGCCAATCAGATAACTGCTGAGCCGTTTCGGTGCCATCGGGCGTCCAAATCGTGAATAACAAGCTGGGCATCGCAACGACGTAGTCAAATAACCCGACGAGCAGTGCCTTAAATCCAAACCAGCTTGCGCCAAACACAAGGAAGAACAGCAGCAGCACGATGCTAAGCACCATACTAATGTTAGAAAGCCATTTGATACCCTTGCCGACGCCGGATAAAGCCGACATGATGGTCGCACCCATTATGACGACTAAGCCCAACACCAGAGCGATGCTGGAACCCGTTCCTTGTTCATTCAGCAACCAAGCACCGCCGCTTATGCGGTAAACCCCAGAGACAAATTGCTCGACGCCATAACCCAACGCTTGAGCCGCACCAAGAATTGTTGCGACTACGGCTACGATATCAACAAGATGGCCAAGCGGACCAGATAAATGCTTGCCGAATAAAGGCGTAAGAGATGACCTTGCTGTAAGTGGCAGCTCGCGGCGATAGCTGAAATAAGCCATTGCCATGCCAACCAGGGCGTAGCAAGCCCAAGCACCAATACCCCAATGCAGGAACGACCATTTATAAGCATTGCGGATATTATCTTCACCGGCGGCAGAAGCCAGACCTTGGATCACCTCCGGATTGTTTTGAAAGTGATATATCGGCTCTGCGATAGACCACGTTAACATCCCCACACCAATACCGGCACCAAACATCATTGAAAACCAGGAGAAACGCGAGAACTCAGGCTCATCTTCAGGTTGCCCCAACTTTAGCCTGCCAGCCGCTGGCCAGATCGCCATAAAAGTACAAATCAAAATGAAAGAGGCAATCAGCCAAATGTACCAAGCCGCAAAATTGGACAGGATAAAGGAATTGAACTTATTCAGAATCGACCCTGCTTGCTCCGGAAACACCACCGCCCAAAGAATCAGAGAAGCCACTAGCAATTTTGAAAGAATGGTCACTGGGCGGGAAAACCCATCATAAAAACCAGAACTTGCGGTTTTAATCGGTAGGTCGAGTACAGGTGGTTTGAGTGCCATAGTGGTCTCTTATTTTTATTGGATTTTTAGAATAATACGTCGTCGCCAGAAGCGTACTACATGTAGCGCCGTATTGGTCTCGGCTACGCAACTTTTTAGCGCCGAACAACTTTCGTTGCGTGCAGTTAAATGACGTGGCAATCTATCTTGCCAGAGCAGAATTGACGAAGCACGGCGCAGAATAAACGTGAAAGACGATAAAACAAAATTTGATAAATCTTCAGCAGCTCTGCGTGCCCTGCGGATTCTAGAAATAGTCGCAGAATCGTCAACGCCACTCACCGCAACTGCAATCAACGCACAACTAAAGCTACCCAAACCTACCATCCATCGACTCTGTAACATGTTAGAGGCAGAAGGCTTTCTGCAACCGCGACTGGATGCGCGTGGGTACTTGCCGGGCAGAAGACTATCGAGCATGGCGATGGGCACAATTAGCAACAACGACCATTGGCGCACCGAGCGTCATAGCATCTTGCAACGCCTGTCTGATGACGTCGGTGAAACCTGCAATATATCGGTACCCGATGGTTCGCAAATGGTTTACTTCGATCGCGTTGAAACACATTGGCCGCTGCGCGTGCAGCTGCAAAAAAACGATCGTGTGCCGATTCATTGCACGGCCTCCGGTAAATTATTCTTGAACAATTTACCCAGTACCAAGCGTTCGCGTTTGCTGGCTAAAATGGAATTGACCCAGTACACGCCAAACACCATTGTCGAGGTCAGCGAGCTCAAAACAGAACTCAAGCAATTGCGCAAACAAAACATCGGTGTCGACAATGAGGAGTTTATGCATGGCATGATTGCAGTCGCGGTACCGTTAAGCGATGAGGCGGGGCGCTTTTACGGCGCCTTGGCCATTCATGCGCCCAGCGCGCGTATGTCGATGAGTAAGGCATTGCAGCAAATCCCGAGAATGAATGCCGCGGCAAGAGAGCTGATTGAGCTGATCAACGAATAAATTTTTGTAGAGAATCATATCGGCTTAGCGTGCTTAGAGCTTAGTAACTCGGGGGCGTAATCACCCAAACGATGACAGCATCATCCGTCTTTGACGGGTTGCGAAGTAGGTGATTTTCATCGGCGGCAATCGCAAAACTATCACCCGCCTCAAGTTCAAACTCTTGTTGCCCAACCGTCAACAATAATCGCCCCGATTGTAAATAACCGGCTTCTTCACCCTGCCGTTTACGCGGCTGCTGATCGCTTTGAGCCTGCGGTGAGAGCGTAGTAAGAATCATCAACAGGTCGCCACTTAAACTTGGCGATAACAATTCCTCATGAATACCGGTGCCGGCAAAGTCCAACTGCCGACGTGACGACTTTCTCACCACGTGGCCTAGCTCATGCAGAGGCTGCTCTACCTCACTGTGAAAGAACCAAGTAATTTGCACACCCAACACTTCAGCGATTTGTTGCAACAGCGGAATCGGCAAGTTAGACACCCCCCGTTCCACCTGGCTAACGTAGCCTACTGATCGATCAATCTGCTGTGCTAACGACTGCAAAGTGATGCCCTTCGCTTTACGCAGATCGCGTATCTGGCGACCAATGCGAACGCTCGCATCGGCCGCTTCGGTTTTAGCCTTAACAGAGTTCACTTTAACAACCTAATTGCCTTAGCATTTAATTCGCTCCATTTTAGGATCATAAAATGGCCTGAGCGAAGGGGTGGCTTTATAACGAACACATTCAACTTCTATTTCAAACTCAGTTTGCTCTAACCAATCCTTACTGACACCAGCTGCATGTTCAACATAACCCATGGCGATGGTGGCACCCAAGGTGTGACCAAACATAGCGCCGGTAACGCGCCCTACTACTTCACCGTTCGCGCAAATCGGTTCTTCGTGATAACAAAGAGGCAAGGGATCTTTAAACAAGAAGGCCACGAAGCGCTTGGTTAGCGGGCCGGCTGCTTTTTGATTCAGCAATGCTTCACGGCCGATAAAACCGCCTTCTTTGTCAAAATCAGAGGCAAAACCTAAGCCTGCTTCAAGCGCAGTATCCTCATCGGTAATGTCATGCCCCCAGTGTCGATAACACTTTTCTATCCTGAGCGAGTTCATTGTGTGATAACCATACGGTTTAATTCCGAACTCAGCGCCAGCTTCCATTACCGCATCGAACACACTTGGCGCGTATTCGGTGGGAATGTATAACTCCCATCCGAGTTCACCCACGTACGTAATTCTGGATGCGCGCACTAGAGCGTAATGCATATCGATCTCTTGTGACGTCGCGAATGGAAAGCCTTCATTGCTAAGGTCGGCGCTACTCAATTTCGACAAAGTATCGCGGGCGCGTGGCCCCATAACCGTGACTACCGCCAGGGCAGAAGTTATATCGTTAATGATCACCAGCTCTTGGTCGCTCTTATTGGAACGCAGCCAATGCAGATCCCGTGTTTGACACGCCACGCCCGACACCACCATGAACTTATCTTGCGCCAAACGTGTCACGGTGACATCGGCCTCGATGCCTCCACGGTCATTCAACCACTGGGTATAGACCATCTTGCCCACGGGGACGGCAATGTTATTGGAGCAAATACGGTTTAGAAAACGCTCCGCATCTGGGCCCTCAACTTGGTATTTTGAAAACGAGCTTTGATCAATCACGCCAACTGCATTGCGCACTGCCTCATGCTCTGCACGATTATTTTCAAACCAGTTTTGGCGCCCAAACGAATACTCATATTCGGGCGTTTGGCCCTCATCGGCAAACCAGTTTGCGCGCTCCCAACCATTCTCGACACCAAATACCGCGCCCAGCGATTTCAGTTGTTCGTGCAGCACCGAACGGCGCACTCCGCGCGCGGTTTTGAACTGTTTAAATGGATAGTGCGTTTCAAACAGTAGACCCAAAGACTCAGTGGTGCGCTCATAGAGGTATCGCGGTGTACTCTGAAACGGCATATTGCGACGAATATCCACACCCCATAAGTCTTGTGGCGCATGCCCTTTGTGAATCCATTCCGCCAATACTTTACCGGCACCTCCAGCGGACTGAATTCCCACTGAATTAAATCCAGCCGCGACAAAATAATTGCGGCACTCAGGTGCCTCGCCTAGGTGATATCGATCATCAGGCGTGAAGGATTCAGGGCCATTGAAGAACACCTGCAAGCCGGTTTCAGCCATTTTGGGCACGCGATGCATGGCGGCTTCCAGATACGGTGCAAGATGATCAAAATCTTCCGGTAATTCATCGAAACAAAAGTCTTCTGGAATACCGTTCATGCCCCACGGCTTAGCACCTGGTTCGAACATACCAACAAGAAGTTTGCCAGTGTCTTCTTTGAAGTAACAATAGCCGTCGTAGTCTCGCATGGTTGGCAAACCATGGTCTAAACCCGCGATTGGCTCAGTAACAACATAGAAGTGCTCAGCCGCATGGAGCGGCACATTAACCCCTGCTTTACGCCCAAATTCACGCGCCCACATGCCAGCACAGTTGACCACATATTCAGCTTGAATCTCGCCCTGCTCTGTCACCACGCCAGTTGCGCGGCCATCCGTAAGCTGCATATCCAATACTTTAGTATTCTCAAAAATTTGCGCGCCGTTTTGTCTAGCGCCTAGAGCAAGCGCTTGCGTGACATCTACCGGGCTTGTCATGCCATCCATGGGCAAATGAATTGCACCAACGATGTCGTCAATATTGAGTAGCGGCCACAACTCTTTGGCCTGATCCGGCTCGATGACGTTGCAAGGAAAACCAGCCACCTTGGCCATGGATGCACCGCGCTTGAGCTCCGCAAAGCGCTCTTGATTGGTCGCCACCGTCAGCGAACCATTGCGTATAAATCCGGTGGCCTGTCCGGTTTCAGCTTCTAACCCTTCATACAAATCAGCACTGTATTTGGCCAACATCGACATTGCATAATTTGCCCGCAGCGTTGGTACTAAGCCAGCTGCATGCCAAGTGGTTCCGCAGGTCAGCTGTTTGCGTTCTAGAAGAACCACATCGGTCATACCGAGCTTTGTGAGGTGGTAGGCTACGCTGCAGCCAATGACGCCCCCGCCCACAATGACGACCTGCGCGGAAGAAGGTAATTGTTTTGCCATCTTATTTTTACTATTGGGTTATTAATGGATCGCCGAGAATAAACTTCTACAAAAGATCCATAAATATGAAATTTATTGTTATTTTTTCATATTGATATCTCGCCTCTCAATTGTCAATAGCGATCCCTAGTCTTCTGCATCTATGCTACCTTTAGCCAGTCGGTCACAAACACAACTAAAAAGCCAACCGTCATGATCAGAATCACGTTAGCCGCCTTACCTTTATTGTTCATGAGCACCAATGCATGGGCCAGTATTGATCAAACCATCAATGAAAGCTTTCGACCGATTGCGAAATGGCTATCTGATGTCGTGTTCTACTCTGTCTCAATCGCGGGCAGTGAGGTTCCCATCATCATCGCGTTATTGGTAAGTTGCGGGCTATTTTTTACCCTTTACTTGGGCTTTATTAACATTCGCGGTTTCGGGCATGCGGTGCGGATAGTGCGCGGTGATTTTTCTGACAAAAACGACCCAGGCGAAGTCACTCATTTTCAAGCTCTAGCGACCGCTGTCTCTGGAACAGTGGGCGTTGGCAATGTTGCTCACGTCGCCATTGTTATTTCCATCGGCGGGCCCGGCGCCGCATTCTGGATGATTGTCGCCGGCTTTCTAGGTATGTCGTCAAAGTTTGCAGAATGTACCTTAGGCGTTAAATACCGCAATGAAAACCCCGATGGTTCTTATTTTGGTGGGCCGATGTTCTACCTGGAAAAGGGTTTAGCGTCACTCAATATGCCGCGCATCGGCAAAGGTATGGCGTACTATTATGCGGTAGGCATTATCATTGCCACCTTGGGAATTGGCTGCATGTTTCAGTCCAATCAAGCTTATGCTCAATTTGTAAATACCACGGGCGGCGACGCCAGTTTCTTTGCCGACAAAGCATGGTTAGTCGGCGTGTGCTTGGCCATCCTGACTGGCCTCGTTATCGTCGGCGGCATCCAGTCAATCGCTCGAGTCACGAGCAAACTCGTGCCATTTATGGCCTTGCTCTACATCACCGCTGCCTTAATCGTTATCGCCGCAAACTACGACAAAGTGCCGTATGCATTTAGTACCATTTTCACTGAGGCGTTTAGCCCCAATGGGGTGGCCGGAGGCATGATCGGCGTACTGATTCTCGGCTTCCGCCGAGCGGCATTTTCAAACGAAGCTGGCGTTGGTTCTGCGGCAATTGCCCACTCGGTGGTTAAAACTAAAGAACCCGTCACTGAAGGCTATGTGGCCATGCTCGAGCCGTTTATCGATACGGTAGTAATCTGCACACTTACGGCGCTGGTTATTCTAGTCACCATTTACGAACCAGGCATGGCCGCAAAAGTAGAAGGCATTGCTGGCGTCGAACTCACCTCTTCCGCTTTAGGCAGCGTTGTCTCTTGGTTTCCGAATGTACTCACTGTCGTTGTTATTTTGTTCGCCTATTCAACCATGGTCGCATGGTCTTACTATGGACTTTCTGGCTGGGTCTATTTGTTCGGCAATAAGACTTCCACCAAAATGATTTACAACCTAATTTTCTGCGTGTTCGTAGTGATTGGTTGCTCGGTAAAATTAGACGCAGTCTTGGACTTCTCTGACGCAACTCTGTTTGCGATGGCGCTGGCGAATTTAATCGGCATCATTGTCATGGCGCCAATAGTGAAGAAAGAGATCGCTGGTTATCATCGACGACTTAAGCAACGATAAGCCTCCGACGATTCTCGGTTGCTTTAAGCGCTATTTCGAGGTCAGGAAATTTGATCTATCAATTTTGCGAGTAGTTTTATTCCCGGCTCTATTTGATCGCTCTTAATGGACGAGTACCCCAACCTGAAATAGTTGCTTGGTGGTGTTTGATCAAAAAAGTGGATGTCGCCCGGCTCAATGATTAGGCTGTTATTCAAGGCTTCGCGGTGTAAAGCGCGCGCATCTAAGTGGTCTGGCCCCGCAACCCAATAACTTGAACCACCGAATGTTGGTGGGCTGCTAGAATTTGGCAGATGGGTTGCCAAGGCATCAGCCATCGCCTGCCATCTGGGTTCGTATTCCTTCAGCAATTTTGCCGCCAAAGCGTCGTAATAACCACGTGCAATAAAAAGTGCTACGGAGCGTTGATTGTTAGCAGGAGGATGGCGAACCATAAGCCGTCTTAATGCCACGGCCTCGCGGATTATTTCTCGCGAAGCAACGATATAGCCTAAGCGCAAACCCGGCGCCAAAATTTTAGAAAAACTACCCGCATAAATGACGCGCTCGTCCTCATCTAGGCTTTTTAGAGCGGGCGTATGCGCAGCAGTAAAACTGGTTTCACACTCATAATCATCTTCGATAATCATGAAATCATGCTTTGCCGCCATTTTTAATAAAGACTGTCGGCGGTCTAATGGCAGGGTGACTGTAGTGGGAGATTGATGACTCGGTGTGACAAATAAACAGTCGCAGTCGCGCAAAGTTTCATCAACAACCAAACCACCTTTATCAACCGCTAAGGGGCGCACTGTGCTGTCATTCAAGGCTGCAATATTCCTGATGTCCGTATACCCAGGATTCTCCACGCCAAGCACGCCGTTTGGTCCGAGTAACATCTTGATCAGGATATACAGGCCTTGCTGGGTGCCTACCGTGATCATGATTTGATCGTTGTCGGCCCAAATTCCGCGACGCGGTAAAATTCGCGTACGAATTTCATCTAACAACATTGGGTCATCATTGATGAAGTGATCAGACGCCCAATCCTTTATGCCTCCGCGGCTGACTGAATCTTTGCAGCATTCACGCCAATGGTTAGTTGGGAAGATATCAGTGTCAAACTGGCCATACACAAATGGGTATCGAAAACGTTGCCAGTTCTCGGGCTTTTCGATGTTCGGTCGTTGGGCCTGGCGTGTCTTGATCGTGTTGCTCCAATCGGGCACCCTGGCACTGCGCGGTTTTTCAACATTCGCGTCTTGTCTTGGATCAGCTCGGCCGCGAAGAATCTCTGGATTCACAAAATAACCACGCCTCTCCCTAGCCACCAAATAGCCATCATCTTGAAGCTGTTGATACGCAAGCACGACCGTGTTGCGCGCAACTTTAAGCTTAGAAGAGAGTTTCCTACTCGATGGCAACGGCAAGTTTTGAGCCAAATGACCACGCATAATCGCTTCAGCTATCCGTTGCTTGAGCTGCAGCTGCAGACTCACCCTAGATGATGCATCCAGCTTCAACAGTTGGTCCAACATGGCGTGGCTTTCTTTACTCATTTCCCCATTCTACGACGAAGTTCTGGCAATGCTTATCAATTCAATATATTGATGCGTTTGGACAATTATTGAGACTATTTTTATCTATTTTACTGTATTTGTTGATGTTCGGCTTATGCATTGTTAGCCTCAACTCGAACTCCGGATGGAAAGATTTATCGTGTCTAACCAAATTTACGACTACATCATTGTTGGCGCTGGTTCGTCAGGTTGTGTCCTCGCAAATCGCTTATCCAGCAATCCAAAGTGTGAGGTGCTCTTGATAGAGGCTGGAGGTAAAGACTCGAACCCCTGGCTGCACCTTCCGATTGGCTATTTCAAAACGATGCACGATCCGAAGTTTGATTGGTGTTTTAAGACCGAGCCAGATGCCGGCCTAAACAATCGCAGCATCGAATGGCCACGCGGCCGTGTATTAGGTGGCTCGAGCGCCCTCAACGGTCTATTGTATGTACGTGGGCAAGCTCAAGATTATGACAATTGGTCCCAGCTGGGTAATCAAGGTTGGTCCTTCAATGAAGTATTACCCTACTTCAAAAAGTCGGAAAATAACGAGCGAGGAGCGGATGCTTTCCACGCAGTTGGTGGTGAACTGAACGTGTCTAATATTCGCGTGCACCGTGAGATCTGTGATCGCTTTATCCAAGCTGCAAACCAGGTAGGAATCCCACGCAACGATGACTTTAATGGCGCAACTCAAGAAGGTGTCGGCTATTTCCAACTCACGATCGACCAGCAAGGGCTTAGATGCAGCTCCGCGAAAGCGTTTTTAGCCGGGGTCAGACATCGCCGTAATTTGACTGTAATCACCGATATCAAGGCAACATCAATAGAAATATCAGAGCGTGACGGTCGCAAGCAAGCATCAACAATCAAATGCAGGCAAGGCAACGAAACGCCTTCGTTCACGGCCGATAAAGAAATACTGCTCGCTGCCGGCACCATCGGTTCACCGCAGTTGCTTATGTTGTCTGGCGTGGGTGCCGAAGAAGAGATGCACCACAATGGCATTGAGCTTAAACATGCCTCGCCTGGCGTCGGGAAAAACCTACAAGATCATTTGCAAATCCGCTCGATCTATCACGTCAATCAGCCGATCACGATCAACGATGAGTTACGCAGCCCATTCAGCAAACTCAAAATGGCACTCGAGTACGCATGGTCGAGAACCGGGCCGCTAACCATGGCAGCTAGCCAAGTTGCGATATTTACTCACGCCGATGAGAACGCAACTAGGCCGGACATTCAATATCATCTACAACCATTGAGCGCTGATAGACCGGCTGACGGCACACATGACTTTTCCGCGTTTACAGCATCCGTTTGTCAATTGCGCCCGAAAAGCCGCGGCAGAATTACATTGGCCTCCAAAGAATTCGATCAAGCGCCATTGATACATCCCAATTACCTCAGTGACGAATTCGATCAGCAGATTGTTATCAAGGCTCTTAAGGTAACGCGCAAAATTGCTGCAGCACCCGCGTTAAGAAATTTGATTGAAGCAGAATATGAACCAGGCCTGGAAGTGGTGTCAGATGCGGACCTACTCAACTTTGCCAGAGAAAGGGGCACCACCATTTATCACCCGGTAGGCACTTGTAAAATGGGCCCAGCGTCAGACCCAAATGCCGTTGTTGATGCCAGGCTACGAGTACATGGCATCGATCAATTGAGAGTGGTGGATTGTTCTATCATGCCAGAAATCATCTCAGGCAATACCAACGCGGCTGCTGTGATGATCGCGGAAAAAGCCGCGGATATGATTATCGAGGACTACCGAGCCGAGCATTGAAGCTAGTGTTCTGCTTGCTCAGACCTTTGATTAATTTAGCCGGCAACTCTACAATCCCACGATTGAGCTTCAAACCGTAAAATCCACATTGATAAAAGAGTATGAATTCTGGAACCCGAGAATTTTCGAGTTTCCATATTACGTCTATCTGGGCGTGCAGTGTCTACTCAAAGGCATGGGGATCAAAACGCTGGCCAAGGCAAACTACGCGCTGGACCACGGTGAAATCGGCATAGGCTCAAAACTAGAGAGCCAGCTTGCGTTTGATCAGAGTGCATTTTTACCAAGCGCTTTAGTCAGAGCAGAAAGCAGCAATTCAGAAAAAGAACAACAAATTAGCGCATTTGCTAAAGAACATGGTTTCCCATTAATTCTCAAATCTGATGTGGGCTGTGTCGGTAAGGGCGTGGCGAAACTAGGCTCTCAGCAAGACATAGATGAGAAGGCTCCACTACTGTTAGGCAATTTCATACTGCAGAAGTTCACGCCCTTCCCCTATGAAGCTGGCGTGTTTTATACGCGCCTGCATGGCAAAGCCAAAATAACAGGAATTAATAAAAAGCACTTCCCAACCGTGATTGGCAACGGCGTTGATGATCTTGCAACGCTGGCGAGAAAGCACAAACGTTTTACCGATCACTGGAACGCTTTTTTACAAGAGCATGATCTCAGCGAAGTGCTGCCTGAAGGCCAAGAAAAACGACTTTCATTTATCGGTTCTCACACCTTAGGGTGCAAGTTTACCGATGATGGATACTTGCACACACCGGAGCTGGAAGCAGCAATCTTCAAACTTTTTGAATCACAACCCGGTTTCAACTTCGGCCGTGTTGATGTAAAAGCCGCAAGTGAAGAGGCGCTAAAACGCGGCGAGTTTGTGGTTATCGAGGTCAACGGTGTGGCTTCACTACCGACCCATATGTTCGACCCTAAATTCAAGTTGCTGGAAGCTTATAAAATCTTTCTCGCGCATGGGAAATTGCTGGCTCAAATCGCTCACGAAAACCGCCACCAAGAAATGGACTTACTGAGTTATCGGAAAGCCATCAAACGAGTTGGTGACAATCAGCGAATGTTAAACCGCGTACATCGTAGATTGATGGGCTTGCCGGAGGATGGGTGATATGTCGCGTCGGCCTGCCAGTGTCAAAATCGTTGAAGTTGGCCCCAGAGACGGCCTACAAAATGAAAACCAACCCTTAAGCCCGCAGGTCAAAGCGATGTTTATCGACAAACTTGCTGACGCTGGCGTTGCCTATATCGAAGCCGGCAGCTTTGTGAACCCAAAATGGGTGCCACAAATGGCCTCTAGCGAGGAAGTGTTCGCCACCATCGCAAGAAAACCTGGCGTTACTTACGCGGCGCTCACTCCAAATATACAGGGTTTTGAAAGAGCTATGGATGCCGGGGCTTCAGAGGTTGCTGTGTTTGCGGCGGCGTCTGAGGCGTTCTCAGAGAAGAACATCAATTGCTCGATCGAAGCATCGTTGCAGCGATTTGCGCCGCTCATGGAGGCAGCCAATCAACAGCATATTCCAGTACGCGGGTATTTGTCCTGCGTACTGGGCTGTCCGTATGAGGGTGCGGTCGAACCCGGCCAGGTTGCGGATGTTGCTGCGAAACTTATCGAGCTCGGTTGCTATGAGGTCTCACTTGGCGACACCATCGGCATTGGCACACCAGCCACAGTTGGCCGCATGCTGGAAACAGTCGAAGCAAGGATCAAGCTTGATCAAGTTGCAGTCCATTTCCATGACACTTACGGGATGGCCATCGCCAATATTTGTACCGCCCTCGATCGTGGCATCGCCGTCGTTGATAGTTCGGTCAGCGGTCTCGGAGGCTGCCCTTATGCAGAAGGTGCTAGCGGCAATGTTGCTACTGAGGACGTAGTTTACTTATTAGACGGATTCGGCATTGAGCATGGATTGGACCTTGAGAAGCTAATCGAAGCCGGGGCTTATATTAATGGCGCGCTAGAACGCCGTTCAGGCTCGAGGGTTGCGCAAGCCAAGAGTAAAGTCCATTAGTCCCGAAGGGGTGGGTAGAGCCTTGATGATCACTCTCTTGCACAACGGCTGCAGCAGGGCCAGGCTAAGCTCCTTGTCTAAACTCTAGGCTCTGACGAATATTCTGTGGTTGAACTCAGTTTAATCGTTAATTCTGGCGGATGTATTTGCCATGATATTAATTTCTCAGCGGGGTTCATATAATCCTTGTGAAGTATTGAAACCAATCACGCGCTAGCGTACCGCTCCCAAAAAAATATCATGCTCCAATTTGATTCGGCGTTGCTGCCGGAGTCCAGCGAGGCTCTCAGGCCTGAAATCAGGCAGTTTCTGCAAGAACACATGCCTTTGGATCGAAGACCAAACTCCGACTTTTTGTCTGGGCATAACCCTGAGTTTTCAGAACTACTTGGGAGCCACGGTTATATCTGCATGAACATCCCACGCGAATACGGCGGGGGTGGCCGCAGCTTTTTTGATCGCTATGTGGTTG
The DNA here is from genome assembly GCA_937973905.1 of uncultured Arenicella sp. Classification (GTDB taxonomy): domain Bacteria; phylum Pseudomonadota; class Gammaproteobacteria; order Arenicellales; family Arenicellaceae; genus Arenicella. The sequence continues at coordinate 20,206 of CALJJR010000103.1, forward strand.
CCGAAGAATTGTTGGCGGCGGGCGCGCCTATCACCGCGCATTGGTTTACAGATCGTCAGTTCGCACCTTCATTGATGGATCTGGGCACTGAACATCAACGGCAGAAATACCTACCCGACATGTGTGCTGGCAAGTCGTATTTTTCTATTGGCATGAGCGAACCGGGTTCCGGTTCTGATTTAGCGGCGATCAGAACAACCGCAACCAAGGTCGACGGCGGTTGGGCTGTCAATGGCACAAAACTATGGACCACTTATGCGCACCGTAATCACTACATGATTGCTTTGGTTCGCACGGAGCCGCGCGGCGAAAATAGACATGCTGGAATGTCGCAGCTATTGATTGATTTACAGGACCCGTCAGTTCAAATTCGCCCGATCAAAAATATGGGCGGCGAAGAAGACTTCAATGAAGTCGTATTCACCGACACCTTTGTTCCAGACTCCGATGTTATCGGTGAACTTGGCAACGGTTGGAATCAGTGCACGGCCGAATTGGGTTATGAACGCAGCGGTTCTGAACGGTTTCTATCTACTTTTAGAGTATTCGTAGAATTTTTAAAGTTATTCCAAGAACCACCAAACGATTTGCAAGCGGCAGCGATCGGCCGCATCACAAGCAATATTATGGCGCTCCGGAGAATGTCGTTATCAGTTGCGAACATGCTCGAAGAAGGAAAAATGCCCACTGTTGAAGCTGCTTTGGTTAAGGAGCTTGGTAATAATTTTGAAAAAATCATGCCCGAAATTGCACGCCTTGCAGCGCCCTTATCGGCAGATAAGCGCGAATTCAATCAAACCTACCGTGAGAGTATTTTGCTGTCTCCTTCAACGACGCTACGTGGCGGGACTAGAGAAATTCTACGCGGCGTCATTGCGCGCGGACTGGGGCTGCGATAGCGCGGCGCGGGCCTGAAGAGACATCACTATGAACGAATTAAGACAAATAATGATCGAGAGTGTAGACAAAATATTCTCTGATCAAATCGATAAAAAACTCCTAGACCAAGCAGAAGCTGGCCAATTCCCCACCGATCTTTGGCAAGTGATTTGCGACAACGGTTTCCACCAATTAGCGATGGCGGACAGCGGTGCAGACCTAGCAGATTCTTTTGCAGTACTGCGTGTTGCAGGCTACCACGCTGCGCCTGTGCCACTTGCCGAAGTATTGCTCGGCAATCGCTGGCTGGCGAACACGAATTCTTCAATTGTTTCAATTGGCGAATGGGGTGGCGATCATGCCTTCAATGTGCCTTGGTCGGAGCATGCAGAAAAGTTGCTCGCAGTAGATCGAGACAATCGCATTGTTGAGATATCCAAAGAATCATCTGAAGCCGGAAGCAACCTTGCTTTCGAATCTCGTGATCGTATTAACGGCGATATTAAGACTGTCGAAGTTGCTGAACCCGGGTATGCACTGATGGCTCTGAGCCGCGTCTGTCTTGCGAATGGCGCATTAAATCGAGTGTTAGAGTTGACCATACAATACGTTGGAGAACGCGAGCAATTTGGTCGCCCAATCGCCAAATTCCAAGCCGTACAGCATAACTTGGCGGTTGCAGCAGCGGAAGTGGCTGCGGCCACGCGCGCCAGCGATGGTGCTATGGAGTCAATCGGCGAAGATCGTTTTGAGTTAGAAGTAGCCGCCGCGAAAGGACGAGTTGGCGAGGCAATCACCATAGTTACTGAAATTGTCCATCAACTGCATGGTGCAATGGGCTTCACGCATGAACATCAATTGCATCACTTTACGCGCCGACTATGGGCATGGCGAGAAGAGTATGGCGATGAAACCTATTGGCAAGCCAAACTTGGCCATCACATTCACGCTGTTGGAGCTGATAGGGTATGGGATTTTATTGCCACACCGAAATAGCCACGGCGTGAGTAGATTGCTAGCTAACTCCGGCATGGTTCATGACTTGATCAGGCGCTCCGCTTAACAACTTTTCGCGCACTGTGCCGGGAACAGAAACTTTGTTGTAAGTCTTGGAATCCAGCATGACATAGACTACATCGATATTTGCAATCGGCGTATTATCGGCGTGACGAACTAAGGACACGCCTAGCGAAATTGAAGTATTACCGATTTTGTTCGTTGAGACCGATGCAACTAAAACATCATCAGCGCGTGCGGAATTTTTCCACGCAACATTTAAGTTCACCACCTGCATATCCAAACCCTGTTCGAGCAGAGCCTCATAGCCGCCAAATATCGCGCGAATATATTCGGTAAAGGCGACATCCACATACTCGATATAGCGACCATTAAAGACTACGCCTTGCGGGTCACATTCCGCATAGCGAACGCGAAATACATACTTAAAAGGATTCGTCATTGAGTCCATCTCAGGCCAAGAAAGTTAACCGTTGCCCCGTGCGCGAGCCCAGGGCAACGATAAAAAACTATGCGCCTACTCTTGCTAAACGCTGCCGAATAATGTCTTCAGCTTCAGTCATAATGCGGCTGATGAGTTCCTGGCAGGTTGGGATGTCATTCACCAGACCCGCGACCATGCCACACGACCAAGCACCAATCTCCATATCACCTTCCATCATGATTTTTGGGTATACGCCAGCCACTTCTTCTTTGATGTCGTCGAACTGAATGTCTTTCCCAAGCGCGGCCTCTTTCTCCAACAAGCGCTGCACTGCATCATTGTTCAGCACCCGCTCGGTGTTGCGCAGAGGTCTCATCACTAGGCGGGTATCTAACTCCGACGCCGCAACAATGGCGTGCTTTACATTCTCATGCACTGGCGCTTCTTGGGTCGCAATAAAACGTGTGCCCATATTCATTCCTTCTGCGCCCAGCGCCATCGCGGCCACCAAACTTCTCGCATCGGCCATGCCACCTGAAGCCACGAACGGAATTTCGAGTTCATCAGCTGCACGCGGGAGTAAAATGAAGTTGGGGATGTCGTCTTCGCCAGGATGGCCACCACATTCAAACCCATCTACTGAAACAGCGTCGCAACCAATTTGCTGAGCTTTGAGCGAGTGTCTCACCGAAGTGCACTTATGAATCACTTTGATACCGGCATCTTTCAGATGAGGCAGCACTTCCGCTGGGTTGCGGCCTGCGGTTTCAACAACTTTAACACCGCCTTCAATGATCGTTTTTACCAACCCAGGGTAATCCGGTTGCGCCAAAGAAGGCAAAAACGTCAAATTCACACCAAACGGTTTGTCGGTCATGTCCTTGCAACGCGCAATTTCATTGGCGAGCTTTTCCGGCGTGCCTTGGGTCAACCCGGTGATAATGCCAAGCCCGCCAGCATTGGATACCGCAGCAGCCAGTTCAGCAAAGCCTACATAATGCATCCCGCCTTGAATAATCGGGTGTTCAATGCCGAACATCTCGGTAATTTTTGTTTTCATAGTGATCAGTGTGATTGAAAAACGACAGAGAATAGTACTCCGCAGACTTCTTCGCTGCTATCGCGTAGGTGTCAAAGCAGTTAATCTCGCGCCAGTCTAAAGCCAATATGGTTGGTAGAGAAATCCGCTTCTTGCGGCTGTCGCGCAGTAGGTCGATAACGTTTGCAAAAGTTATTTGCGCACAGAAACGACCCACCTTTAATGGTGTAGTTGCCTATCGGCCCGCCAGCATAGGGTGTATTGGTCCATTCCCAAACATTGCCAATCATGTCAAACAAACCCAACTTGTTGGGCGCAAAACAACCCACTGGCGCCGCGCCTCGGTAACCGTCGGTACCAGCATCGAGTATTGGGAAGACTCCTTGCCAGGTATTCGCGATTGGGAGGCCATCGTTATCAAAGGCCCCCGAGCGACTGTCAGTAGGGTCCCTCAAGCCTAAATGGGCGGCATACTCCCATTCAATTTCAGAAGGTAATCGCGCGTCTGACCATTTGGCGTAAGCGGCAGCATCATGATAAGAAATATGCACAACCGGGTGATGAGGAACTGCTTCGTTTGAGCTTCCAGGCCCATTTGGTGATCGCCAAGTCGCCCCTTTGACCAACGACCAACGCCCCTCAGTTTGGCTGTCAAGCGAAGCAAAAACAGCTGAGCCTGCTGCCGGGTTTTGCACGTTCTTTTCAGCGTCTGTGACGTAGTTAGTGGCACGCACGAACTCCGCAAACTGCGCATTAGTCACTTCGTGCGTCATCATTTCGAACGCCGAAACCGAAACCAGTTGTGCACGCCCCTCTTCAGGATATTCAGCGTTGGCCGACTTAGTAAACTCACCAGCAGGTATGTGTACAAACTGCGGACTGTGATTACGCTGACAAGCTGTTTCTGTCTCATCAGCCCCACAAGCGACCAAAGCACAGCACAACATGATTGCAGCTAGATTTCTAATCGGCGATTGCAGTTTTTGCCAACTTTGGGGTAACAGGTGCTTTTCAGTTTTCATGAACTCTTGCGTAAAAGTTGCGAGATTGCAGCTGCGCCCATCTGTTTCATCAAGGCAATATTTCTCGTCGGGATGTCGTGGGTATCAGGGTAGGCAGCAATGGCGTATGCAACGCTGGCTTCGCGCAAAATGTGAAATATCGGGTATGGCGCGCGATTAGTGTAGTTCTCAACATCGTCTTGCTCAGTGCCAGCGAACTGATAATTGGGGTGGAAACTGGCGATCTGGTAGACGCCATCCAAATTGAGGCCCACAAGTAGAGCATCAACGGCATTTAGAAACTGATTGTAGTCACTAAATTCGCTGAATAGATTGGGAGTGATGAATAAAGAAGTCTCGATTTCAGCATCCGCATCAAGCCGATTAAATTCAGCCACCAACTCCTCCAGCACCGCTTCTTCAGTAGTACTAATACTCACTGCGAAACGAATTTTGTCCTCTTTTAGTACACCACCCGCAAAGGGGCAAATGTTGAGCTTGACTACGAATTCTTCCAGCCACTGCACGACTGAAGCTACGATTTCGTCACTTTGATACTGTGGATTTGTCAATTGAGAACTCTGTAGATCACTAGTCATAGGTATGTTGACGGATATGGTTTTGTGTTATCAATGAGTGACTAAGAGTGATTGACCATTTGTTATGCAAAATAAGTTTAGCGTCGTTGTATTAGAAGACGAACTCACTACTCGTGAGCGGTTGGTGCGCGTCATAACAAGCAGCGAACAGTTTACCTGCCTAGCCGCTTGCGAGACACTGGCTGCAGGTCGTCGCGCCCTGGACGAGTTTACCCCAGATATCCTGCTCCTTGATATCGATCTGCCCGATGGCAATGGCCTAGAATTGATTTCATACCTAGAAGGTGAAAGAGCTAAAACCAAACCGGTGGTGGTGACGGTATTTGAAGACAGCCGTCACGTTATGGAAGCAATTAGCGTGGGTGCAGCAGGCTATGTACTGAAAGATGACCCCTCTATCTCAATCGAACAAGCCTTACTTATGATACTTGAAGGCGGCGCTCCTATAAGCCCAGCGATTGCTCGACAAATATTACTCAAGTTCAAAGACACGCAAGCAACGTCAGACGATGCTACTGATGAGCTCTCATCCGAAGTAGCAGAGGATGCCCCAGAAGAACATAAAAAAATCGAGTCGTTGACGCCCAGGGAGCGGGAAATACTCGTTATGGTCAGTGATGGTTTTACCGACAAGGAGATTGCGCGTGAGAAAAATATTTCCTATTACACCGTGACCACGCATGTAAAACGGATCTATCAAAAGCTCAGCGTTAAGACCCGTGTAGAGGCCGCTCGTCAGGCAATAAAACACGGTATTATTGCGCAAACTTAGCTCAATATTCCCACCTCTTCTTGCCTGAATCCCCTCCAATCCGCCGCCGTGTTTTCGTTTTCCACAGCGTCGCGCTGCTGGCAGTATCCGTGGTTATTTTAGTCGGCATATTCACTCCTGAATTCTCCTTCTTTAAAACACCAGCCGCCGAAGTAGTTCTTACTCAAGGTGAACGAATCAGCGGGGCAGAATTAAGCAATGCGTTTGATTCGTCAGGGGAATCAGAACTAATATCTCTACCCTTCGACGCGAGAAATCACCAGTTTAATTCCTCAGAACACTGGTTTCGATTTCGCTTTGAGTATGCAACACGGACGGATCGGCCGATCTCGATCTATTTGCCAACCGTGCGTCAAAATGTGGCGCTCTACCTAAACGGGCAATGGGTAGCTCAAGGTGGTGATTTTGAGCCTCATTTGGCGAGGCTTTGGAATCACCCTCAGCTGTACACGCTACCAAGCGGCTTACTCAACGATTCCAATACACTGACCATTCGCTTGGTAAGTCACCGCCCTCAGGTGGGTTATCTCAGTGAAGTCTATATCGGCGACCCTGAGTCATTGCATGGCGCTTGGCAATGGCGCTATGCAATCAAAGTTACGTGGTTAGAGATCACTTCTATTTTGTTGATCGTGATCGGCCTAATTAATCTCTATCTATGGACTCTTCGCAAAAGCGAGTCTTTTTATCTTTGGTATTCATTGGCGGCGCTGTTTTGGGGCGCGCGCGGAATTTTATTGGTGTGGCCGGTCATTCCTATCACTGATGAGCTACGGGTACTACTGCGGTTACTGACGCTGGGCTATGGCATCGTATTCGTGGTGTTGTTTAATCAACGTTATTTTGGTTTTAAAAATCGCTGGTTTGATATCGGCTTATTTATTTACTGCGTGCCAGCCGTGATCCCGATGTTTTTCATGAGCATGGATCAACTGCTGTTCTACGGTCACCAAGTATGGGTGCGCGGCAATCTTATTCTCGGGATTGTGATCGCGGTTCAACTGATGGTCCTTTTCCTCAAGCATCACAAATTAGATGCAGCCTATTTATTGTATTCAGGCTTACCGTTGTTAATGCTCGGATTTAGGGACATGTTAGTACTCACGGATCGCTGGAGCCCAGAGAATGGCTTTCTCATCAACCATGCCACACCACCTGCTCTAATCATCGCCATGTGGTTTATTCTGCGGAGACTATCCAATTCACTTGAATACGCCAGACATCTCAATGTCACACTAGAGCAGCGCGTGGAGGACAGTCGCCGCGAGGTAGTCGCCAGCTATCAGAGACAAGAACAACTTCAACAGCAGAAACTTCTCAGTGACGAGCGTGAACGAATCATGCGTGACATGCACGATGGTCTTGGTGGTCATCTGATTGGTATTAAATCCTTGATGGACAGCAACCAACCAAAGCTGGTTGATATCAACAACTACGTCGAACGCGCATTGGTTGATCTGCGCCTCGTCATCAATTCGCTCGACCCAGGTTCACAACGAGTTTCAAGCCTGCTCGGTTCTTTACGTAATCGCTGGCAACGCGCAGCAGACAACAAAAATTGCACCCTAGAATGGCGCGTCGCCAGTTCCAACCAAGGTAGAGTTCTGGGGCCCGACAAAACACTGCAATTGATGAGAATTCTCGAAGAAGCGTTTACTAATACGATTAAACACGGCGACGTCGGCATCATAGAACTGTCTTCGGGTCGCGATGAGGTCAAGCAAACGGCCTGGATCCAACTTAAAAACCCCTACACTCCACGCAATGATCATTCTGCTGGTCGAGGACTTGCCAATATGCAACAACGCGCCGATAAAATTGGCGCTGAGATCTGCTTTTTGAAAGCGAACGATGAATTCTTAGTACGCGTTGAGCTGCCGCTGGCTAATTAGGCCGAACCTAATGTTGTAGAGAATATAGACCCAAATTCGCCATAAGGGCGCGATCATGTTCGACAGATGCATTATTGGTGGTCAACAGTTCATCGCCATAAAAAACCGAGTTGGCGCCAGCGAAAAAGCACATCGCCTGCATTTGATCATTCATGGTTTCGCGACCCGCGGATAATCGAACATAACTGGTTGGCATGGTGATTCTGGCCACAGCAATAGTACGAATAAATTCGAACTCATCCAGATCAGCCTCATTCTCTAGTGGCGTACCTGGCACTTTAATCAGTTGGTTAATGGGTACGCTTTGCGGCGGGGTTGGCAAACTCGCTAAGGTCGCAAGCATGGCAGCACGATCTGAGCGACTCTCACCCATCCCCACTATTCCGCCACTGCACACATTCATTCCCGCATCTCGTACGTGAGCCAGAGTATCTAATCGGTCTTGATAGGTTCTGGTGGTAATTATCTCGGCGTAATAGTCCTCAGACGTATCCAAATTATGGTTGTAGTAATCCAAGCCTGCTGCGCTCAAGCTTTCTGCCTGAACTTGTGTCAGCATACCGAGTGTGGCACAGGTTTCTAGGCCCAACGCTTTCACTTGGCGAACGGCTTCTTCAACCACAAGCAAATCTTTGTCTTTAGGGCTGCGCCATGCTGCGCCCATGCAGAATCGACCCGCGCCTGCTTGTTTGGCGCGTTTTGCCGCTGCTACGATGGCATCAATACGCATCAGACGTTCTGCCGACAATCCGGTTTTGAAGCGCGCGCTTTGTGGGCAATATTTACAATCTTCCGGGCAGGCGCCCGTTTTAATGCTTAGCAGACTGCTCAGTTGCAGCTCATTGGGATCAAAGTGTTTGCGGTGAACGCTATGCGCTTGAAACAGCAAATCATTGAACGGCAATTCAAACAAGGCTTCAACTTGAGCCGTAGTGAAACGAGGCGCTGAACTCTCTACTTTAAGGGCATGAGTGGCTTCGGATAGGGATACAGACATACAACAATGAATGGAATGGCTAATACAAATTCGGCTAGCGATTATAAACTGGTGAAGCCAGCCCGCGCTGATTCTGCTGCAAAATAATTTGGCATCAATAGACATAAGCGCTAGCCTAGGTTGAAAGAGCGTAAAAATAATTCGACAGCACATGGTTGCAAGCCAAACTCAAGCAGATTCCATCCTACATACGGACCCACTACAGTCTGCTCATCCGGCTATTGTCTACCTCGACTTTAAAAGCCCGTACGCCTACCTTGCGGTTGAGCCAACCAGACGCTTAGAAGCAGAACTGGGCATTGAGTTTGATTGGCGACCCTTCGTATTGGATATCCCTAGCTACTTAGGTAGTGCGAAGCTCGACGCGCAAGGACGGGTGATCGAACAAGAGCGAACTCCGGCTCAGTGGGCGGCGGTTAAATACGCTTACTACGATTGTAGAAGATACGCCAATGTGGCCGGTCTCACGATTCGCGGTACAACCAAGATTTGGGACACCAATCTGGTGGCAACCGCTATGTGGTGGGTAAAGAAGTGCGCGCTATCCACACTGCCGCAGTTTATCGATGCCATCTACCAACCGTTCTGGAAACGCGAACTCGATGCTCACAGCATCACTGCGCTCAACAATATACTCACCAGTGTAGACTTAGATCACGGCGCGTTTACCACTTGGGCAGAACGCGAAGGATCGGAGTTCAACAAGGATTTTCAGAGTCGCGCTTTCGAATTAGGTGTTTATGGCGTACCCACCTACGTAGTTAACAATGAGTTGTTTTTTGGCCGTGAGCATTTACCGCGGATTGGATGGTTGCTTGGTGAGCAACATGAATCACCCCCGGATATTGCCAATTCACTACCCATGAACGCGACTTTGCCGCGAATTAATTCGGCGCAAATTCATATCGGAATCGACAACTCTTGGGATGCATTGCTCGCCATTCCCCTGCTCGTGCGCTCCTTAGAACAACGCCGCGTAAGTGCGAGTTGGTATCGAATTAGTTCTCAAGAGCTGGACGATTTACTGCCACACGATCCCAGCAATGTTCGCGGTTCAATACATCGCGAGTATCGTGCTCGCAACGCAGAAATAAATCAACATCGATATGTAGGCCATGATCAGAGTAGTGACGACCTGCCAGAGTTGATCAATCAAGCCATCGATGACTCGAACATCCAGCTACTAAGAAACCCTCCTAAGGTCTTGGCCTCATCCCCAATGCCGGGCATTTCAATTACCTTGGGCGATCAACATATGATTGGTCGTCAGCACCTGCCACTAATTAACGCACTTCTGGATAAAATTTGAATATTCGCAATAGACACTTAATCTTGCTGGCGGCTGTCCTTGCAGGCTGCTCCACAACGCCGCTAGTTAGCCCCAAATCACAGAATTTAGCGTCCCAAGATATCCATCAACAAGCGCTCGTCATTGATGCGCATGCCGATATAGAAATACCCTCGAACTATTCTATTTACGTCGGTGAGGATGGTCGATCTAGAGTCGAGCCTGCAAAGCTACGGGTTGGCCAGGTAGATGCAGTGGTGATGACCATCAGCAAAAGCCTAATTCCGCGCACTGCGGAGGGGTATGCCGCTGCTCGCGCAACCGCGAATGAAGAATTACAAGCGGTCTTGGATCTAACCGCAGACCCAGATGACGACTTAGTCTTGATCAAATCAAGCTCGGAGTTAGTTACTTCTGTAGAGCACGATCAACATGGGCTGATCTTAGGCTTTCAGAATGCTGCCATGCTTGGCGAAGACGTCGACGGCATCGACGAGTTTTATGCCGCTGGCGTGCGCATGTTTGCGTTGACGCATTTAGGCCACAATAGCTATGCGGATTCATCACGGCCTTTCTTTATTGCTGAGTTAGGAAAACACGAACCTGAATCTGAACACGGCGGTTTATCTGACCTAGGCCGCCAAGCGATACAACGCATCAACGAACTGGGCGCCATGGTTGATGTGTCCCAGTTATCCAAACAAGCAACCTTACAAGCCGCTGCGCTTTCCACAGCACCCGTGATAGCCAGCCACTCCAATGTGCGAGCCATCACGGATGTAACGCGGAGCTTGTCGAATGAAGAAATTGATCTGATCGCAGAGAAAGGCGGCGTAGTTCACGTCACCCCATTTCGAGCCTATATGTACGACTCTAGCGATGCAGAGCTGGACACGAAAATTCGAGCAGCGCGCCGCACAGCAGGAATTATGGAAGACTATTACTACCCTTTTGAGCTTTATTGGGAGATGGACGACCCAATTGCAAAAAGAACCTTCCTAACCACAGTTAGCGACCTCATTGGACCTGGCAGCCTCGATTTACTCGTTGATCACATTGACTATATCGTGCAGCGAGTAGGCATCGAACACGTTGGCATTGGTTCAGATTTTAATCATGGTGGAGGCGTTGAGGGTTTTCAAGATGCCAGCGAGGCTGCCAATATAACGACCAAACTGATTGAGCGAGGTTACACCCAAGAGCAGATCAATTTGATCTGGGGCGGGAATTTTTTGCGGGTTTGGAAAGCCGCTGAACAGGCGAGTCGTCATCCAGCAAATTGATTAGCCTACTGCGCCCGGATTAATACCACCCAGTCTTCATCCGGGTCATTGGTAGCATCGGGCGGGTTACCCAGCGCGCGCTCGCCACCGCCACTAATCGTACTCACTGACCCTGTTTGCAAGGCACCGCCAGTTCTTGGGTTGAACCATGCGACTGAGTAGCTACCACCAACACCGGTTAAATCCAAACTGACTCGTTCGTCGTCGTTGAGATAAACGGCATAAATGTCACCCACCTTGGCGAAACAGTATCCATCGTTGTCACTATTGTTGGAATTACCGATCAAATCATTGCGATTAGTCATTTCTGAAAATGGCAGGTACGTTGTGAAGAACTCATGCGCATAGCGGTTGTAATCCCACATTTGATCGCGACTGCGCCAGTCTTCACAAGTAAGGTCAGTACAAGGCACCCGGTAACCAAAATAATACTCAACACCAGCACCCCCAGCCATCAGATTACCCCACAGCGTTTCATGACGAATATTGTATTGGCTCACATTGACGTCATTGCCGTTGGAGTCTTGGCCAGCGTAGCCTTCAAAGCCGAGATCAGGCGGTACTCCTATCTGCGCACCACCTTGTTCATCATTGGCCACTATCCAACGTTTGCCCTCTGCAATGCTCTCTTCTATCCACTGCAAAGTGTCGCGATGCACATTGCCGTAGCCAGTTTGAATAGACGCTCCAGTAAGTTCAGAACGGTTGCCGAGTAGCGGCCGATAAACACTCTCTTGGCTGCCAGGGAATGTATGAATCACAATATTGTGATCATAGGGGTCCGTCGCGGCGATATACGCCGCCATATCCTTTTGCTGCTGAGTCGTCTGCGTGTTCTCTTCGCCTAAGTTCCAATTAAGCGCAAGATGATGCCCAAATCTAGCGATCAATTCTCGGTAATAGAGTCGACGTTCTATGCCAACCTCACCCTCATCGAGCCCAGAACTGCCGTTGTCGTTTTCCTGCTCTTGGAGTTTAAAGTGCAAATACAAGCCAAGCTGATCGGCATGTTGAAACACGATTTCCCACTGCGCGAGCTTTGACACATCGTAACGTAGCCGTTCAGTGCCGCTTATAAATGGCCACACGGTTCGCGAGTCGCCGCCATAACTGTAAGTGAGAAAACTGAACGCGTTCTGCCCTTCGCTGGCGAGATAGTTCAGCGCCCCAATTAAGCCCTTACCCTTATCGTTCTTCCAAGTAGGGTCACCAGTTTGCCAATCACCCACATGAGCAGCAAAGGTTTTGACCCTAAAATCGGTTCCGTTTTGATGTTCAGTATCATCAAAGTCAGCATAGCCCAGCAAACCTTCAGGTGCGTCAGAACCCACTTTTAAAAAGTAGTCTCCGGACCCAGCATGTTTGAGGTAACGCTCGCCTACGTATTGCAATCGACCTTTCGCTCGAAAATCACGCCCGGTCTTATTACTTGGTGCAACACTGAACGAACCACTTAATCCGTGTACCCTCGCCACCGGAGATCCCCCACCGAGTATCGCGACGTCTTCGCCGCTAAAGAATTGATAGCTATAGCGCCATCGTCCACTTTGGTTTGGAGCAAACCGAACCCGCCAAACCTTGCCTGAGGTTGCCGAAGTATTTGCGGCATTGCCATCAGCCGCAAAAAAACCAGGGACAACAAAGCGCTCAGATTCGTTTTCAAAAATGACGTCTAATCGATAATCGGTAAAGGGATTGTCGGTTGAGGTTTCGCTTAGTTGCGGCCCATCAACATCCAAGGTAATTCGATGCCATACGCGGCGCTCGCCGGACACCCGTACACCGTTTGAGGCTGGTGGGCTTTCTCCTTCTTCATCCAGCAACAAATTGACCAGAGGAACCATAGTCGCAGCGGTATCGCTGGTCTTATTTACCGCGGCAGTTACGCTTGCGAACAGCAACGTAGCAACAAACGCTAGCACCACTCGCCGAAACTGAAACTTATGCGTTAAAGCAGGCATAAAGGTACCTAATGAGTCGAGGAAGAGAGTTAAATCACAATATAAAACAATTACTTAGTGGAACAGCTTCATTACCATGACGTAAACATTAGCAGTAAAAATTCTGATCTCGCGAGCGCTAATCGTCTTCCTCATCCAGCAGTTGCATCATAATTCCGGGGTTCATAAGCGGCTTTTCACCCCAGCTAGCTAAAACTTGTCGAGTCGGCGGTAGTCCGTTTTCCTCCGCATCGGGTGTTAGCAACAATTCCACATATCTGACATCACCGTCGGCCGCCAGCAGATTTACTGCACGTGTGCTTAGCGCAGAACTGTCAGTTGGGCTTTTAGCGGGATCCCAACTGGCGTCCAACATCACGGTTTGCCATCGCCCACCTTGGATGAAGCGCAGACTTACATCACAGCCATCACTCGG
>CALJJR010000104.1 GCA_937973905.1 uncultured Arenicella sp.
CTGGTGATTTTGGTGGACCAGGTGCTTAAAGCGTACGCCTTTGAAACTAGTAAAAAACTGGCGGTGTTTGTCGGTTTGATTATCACGAACTGCATTGTGATGGGGCGCGCTGAAGCCTATGCCATGAAGAATCCGCCACTGAGATCCTTCCTTGACGGCATTGGCAATGGTCTGGGCTACAGCCTTATTTTAATCATCGTGGCGGTGGTCAGAGAATTGTTTGGCTCAGGGTCGTTGCTGGGTTATCAAATACTTACACCAGTGACTGAAGGCGGTTGGTATCAGCCTAATGGTCTGATGTTACTTGCTCCTAGTGCATTCATCATTATTGGCTTAACGATTTGGGTGATTCGTGCTTTGAATCCCGAACAGGTAGAAAAACCGGATTTTGAAATGCAGGACGCGCACCAAGAACCGGTGCATGGTCCATCACGTGCGGGGGCCCACTAATGGATTTAGCTAGTCTCGCGGTAAAGGCCATATTTATTGAAAATTTGGCCTTAGCATTCTTTCTTGGAATGTGTACGTTCTTGGCCGTATCGAAAAAAATTGAAACGGCACTCGGTCTTGGTTTCGCCGTTTTTGTGGTGTTGGCCATCACAGTTCCAGTTAATAACCTCTTGTTCCAACACGTGTTGCGCGAAGGCGCTCTGGATTGGGCTGGGTTGCCGGGAACAGATTTGGCCTTTTTAAGTCTTATTTCTTACATCGGCGTGATCGCAGCTTTGGTGCAAGTGCTGGAAATGTTCCTCGATCGCTTTGTACCGGCTTTGTACAACGCGCTCGGGATTTTCCTACCTCTGATTACAGTGAACTGTGCAATTCTTGGTGCTTCTCTATTAATGGAACAGCGAGACTACTCCTTTGCGGAAAGTGTGGTCTACGGCGCCAGTAGTGGTATTGGCTGGGCGCTCGCGATTGTTGCATTAGCGGGCGTGAGGGAGAAACTTAAATACAGCGATGTGCCAGACGGTTTACAAGGCTTGGGCATTACTTTCATCACCGTAGGGTTGATGGCGCTTGGGTTTTTAGCTTTCTCCGGCGTGTCGTTGTAAAACATATAAACGTATTACTTCGCTGTGGTGAGAGCCACGGCTTAACCTCTAAATTGGTTTTCGATCTATGTTAGAAATTGGATTGGGTGTTGGCTTCTTTACCCTAATCGTGTTGGTGCTAGTTGCTTTTATCCTGTTGGCTAAAAGTAAACTGGTTGCCAGCGGTAACGTTAATATTCTCATTAACGGCGAGAAGAACATCGAAGTTCCAGTGGGCGGTAAACTGTTGGGCGCTCTGGCCGACAACAAATTATTTGTTTCCTCAGCCTGTGGCGGCGGCGGCACGTGTGCTCAATGTCGGGTCAAGATCACCGAAGGCGGCGGTTCAATTTTACCAACCGAAGAGACCCACATAACCAAGCGTGAAGCACGCGATGGTGACCGTTTGTCATGTCAGGTAACGGTCAAACAAGACATGCAGATCGAAGTGCCTGAAGAAGTTTTCGGGGTTAAGCAATGGCGCTGTAAAGTTCGTTCTAACGACAATGTTGCTACCTTTATCAAAGAGCTCGTGCTAGAGCTTCCAGAGGGTGAGAACGTCGATTTTAGAGCGGGTGGTTATATTCAAATTGAATGTCCGCCGCATAAGGTTAACTACACGGATTTTGAAGTTCAGGACGAATATAAACCTGACTGGGATCACTTTAATATATGGCAGTATGAATCAGTCGTCTCGGAGACCGTCATTCGCGCTTACTCCATGGCTAATTATCCGCTTGAGAAAGGCATCATCATGCTGAACGTACGGATAGCATCTCCGCCACCAAGAACTGAGGGTCTGCCTCCAGGTCAAATGTCTTCGTTTATCTTCAATCTAAAGGAAGGCGACGAGGTCACCATCTCTGGCCCATTTGGCGAATTCTTTGCCAAAGAGACCGAGGCAGAGATGGTCTTTGTTGGTGGTGGCGCAGGTATGGCGCCCATGCGCTCGCACATCTTTGACCAACTCGAACGAATTGGCACTGATCGTAAAATGACCTTCTGGTACGGTGCGCGAAGCCTTCGAGAAATGTTCTATGTTGAAGACTTTGATAAGTTACAAAAAGAGCACGAGAATTTTGAATGGCACGTTGCACTATCCGACCCGCTTGATGAAGACAATTGGACTGGTGATACCGGCTTTATTCACAATGTTCTATTCGAGCGATATTTAAAGGATCACGAAGCGCCAGAAGATTGTGAGTTCTATATGTGCGGACCGCCCATGATGAACCAAGCCGTAATCAATATGTTGCATGAGCTGGGTGTGGAAGACGAAAATATTTTGCTGGATGATTTCGGCGGTTAGATAAGCCGCATTCCGATGTTGAAAAGCGGTATCTGCAACAGCGAACGATGTTCGCTGTTTTGCTTTGTAGAGATGACGACACTGCGATTTCGTCATGCTCTCATTGTAGTATTGTTTGCCACTATCAGCGCGTGTTCATCACCAAATAAACCTACTAGTGTTGTCATTTCAGGCAACACGATGGGCACTTATTACCGCGTGGTCATCGCTGATACTGACGCTCAAGGAGAGAATCCTCTTGATGAAAACTTGGTAAAGGCGGGGATAGAAGCACAACTAGAGTCGGTCAATAGCTCTATGTCTACCTACATCAATGATTCGGAGTTAAGTCGATTTAATCAGCTTCCTGCGAACACAGTATTTGAAATGAGTGAGGATCTGCATCAAGTGATGAGTGCCGCCTTGCAATTGTCCGAACAATCCAACGGCGCCTTTGATGTGACCATCAATCCGTTGGTTCGTTTATGGGGGTTTGGTTCAGATGGCAAGATTAGCGATCTTCCTGACGCTGATCTGGTTGACACAACGCTAAGATCTGTCGGTTGGGACGCACTCTTGATGGATGGCGATGATCTCCTTAAATTACGAACGACTATCGAGGTGGACTTATCTGCGATAGCAAAAGGCTTTGCGATTGATAAGGTGGCCGGGCAACTGGAATCCTATGGTTTACAGCACTGGCTCATCGATATTGGTGGTGAACTCAAAGCATCCGGTCGCAATGGCGAGAGAGCTTGGCAGGTGGCCGTCGAGAAGCCGTCGCAGACCGGTGGCGTGGAACTGATTTTGCCTTTACGAGATAAAGCTATCGCAACATCAGGTGATTATCGAAATATTATCCGAATAGATGATCGCATTTTTTCCCACGCAATCAATCCAAAGACTGGATATCCAGTGGAGCATATGTTGGCATCTGTCAGTGTGTTGCATGAATCCGCTATGCAAGCGGATGCTATCGCTACCACGATATTGATATTAGGTGAGATAGATGGAGAGCGCTTTGCTCGGGAGCGGGGTCTCTCTGTATTCATGATCGTGCGCGACGGACCCGAGAATGAGTTTCAAACCATAGCGACTGGTGAATTCACGACATTCGCGCATTAAACCTTGTACTTTTAACAGACTGTTACTAAAGTACCCTCAAGCTTTGGGCTTTGCCCGGTAAATGAATTATGAATACCTTATTTCTCAGTTTTTTGATTTTTGGCTTGGTCATGATCGCCATGGCCGTTGGGGTGATACTCAGCAATCGCGAAATCAAGGGCAGCTGTGGCGGCCTTAATGATATCGACGGTTTAGAAGGCGCCTGTGATATCTGTGAAATTAAAGAGCAATGCAAGCGGCGACGCCAACATCGGGCCGCGCTAATGGATTCGCACTAGTAACACCGACTTAAAGAGTTTGTAAAAGTTGAGTATGCAGAGATGAAGAGTATTCGCGCCAAAATCAGTAACCAGGATGGGCAGGTAGAAAATGGCACGATCAGGGAGCATCAAGGCAAGATCTGTATTTTTATCGACGGATATTGGATTCGTTACTACGCTCCGCCGCCTAATACGATGGCGGAGAAGCGCGAGCTGATTTATTCACTTAGGCGGCGCGTTTTTCATCACACCGAAGAAGGAATCAATTCGCCAGGCTGGCGGATGGAGATCGCCAGAAAATACTATGAAGCAGAAACTGATCCAGCACGTAAACGCGTTAAGGCGGCGATGTTGGCTGGATCTCTGTTCAATAGAGCGACGGATATCTTCACCAGCGTTGTTGATTTAGAAGAGAAAGGCATCCACGTTGATGAAACAAATCAGCTCATGCGTCAATGTGAGGCATGTTTTATGGAAGCCTTAGAACTAGGTAAAGATGTAAAGCATTACAGTGGCGAAGAGGGCGTGGATGAACTTTGGGGAGAGCCTTTCAAGGCTTTTTCTATGCCCAGCGATAAGTTTTTTGAAAGCCGCTATATCAAACTAGCGCAAACCTTTGCTGCGATTGATGAAGTGATTGATCGAATGGTATCGGTCTTTGGCGGCGTTGAAGGTTTTGAAAATGTGCTGCCTCTGCTGGAGGAATTGCGCGAAGTTTCTAAGACCGAGATAGAGACTATGCGTCGAGACGAGGCAATTTATGAGGTCTGGCCGCGGTACGTTGCAGCGAAAGAACAAATCATGGATTTTAAACCTTGTGGCCTCAGTGGTCGCGAAGATCGATTGCGGTACTGGGAAGACGGCTTGCGCTTGTTGCATATGGGTAAGGACGTGATCTCTTATCTCAGCGGCGTGCGTGTGCCCATGCCGGTAACCACCGCAAATTATATGGCCAACTGCGACCTGTATGAGCAGAACGGTTCTCTAGACAGCGAATTCTCCATTCCGCAAACCTGCTTTGTTGACCCAGAAGGCTGATTGCCGATGAAGCTTCGTCAGTTCCAATATGTTGTTGAAGTTGTCAAAAACGGAATGAATGTGACAGCCGCCGCGGATAAATTATTTACCTCGCAGCCGGGTGTCAGTAGCCAAATTAAGCGCTTGGAAGAAGAGCTAGGTGTGATCATCTTCGAGCGCAGTGGCAAGCACATTAATGGACTCACTCCAGAGGGTAAAAAGCTGGCAGAACGGTTCGAGTCCGTACTCGACGAAGTTAATAATATTAAGCGAATAGCAGACGATTTCAGTCATCCAGATTCGGGCGTGTTGTCGATTGCTACAACGCATACTCAAGCTCGGTACGTCTTGCCGCCTGTAGTGACTGCATTTAGACAAAAGTATCCGGATGTGCATTTGCAGATTCATCAGGGCACACCTGAACAGATTGCTAGTTTGACCGACTCCGGTGAGGCAGATATTGGCGTAGCGACCGAGGCGCTTGAGTTGTTCGACAACTTAATTTTGTTGCCCTGTTACAGATGGAATCGCTGTTTGATCGTTCCACAAGGACACCCATTGATTAAAGAGCCAGAACTTACTCTGGAAGCAATATCCGCACATCCAATCATTACCTATGTGTTTGGAGTGGCAGATCGATCCGTAATTAATCGCGCCTTTTCTGATCATGAACTCGATTTAAATGTCGTGCTGACGGCAGCCGATGCTGAAGTAATAAAAACCTATGTGCGCAATGGGTTGGGAATCGGTGTCTGTGCGCGTATGGCTTATGATAAACGCCAAGACTCTGATCTTGTTGCCCTAGATGCGGGTAATCTGTTCGATTCCAGTGTAACGAGCTTAGCTATTCGTAAAAATGCCGTAATTCGGAAGTATGTTTACGACTTTATTCAATTGTTTGCTGGCCACCTTAGTAGAGACGTAGTTGACAAAGCTATGAGTGCGCACAATGACACCTCACTTCAAGAACAACTTTATAAAGACTACGTGCGCGAGGCCGAGACTCGTTAGTTATCGACGGCGTCGGCGACTGGCACTGCGCCTACCACCACTGACTGCACCACCCTCAACACTTTGATCTCCAGCCAACTGTGCTTTGGCTCCAGCGGTTACTTCCCCTAAGATGGATTCGATCTTTTCTAGGCTTGGTGACACGTCGGCAATGTGGGAGTCAACGGCGGTGCGCATCGCCGCGATGTGTTCTGGCGAGGTGCCACAACAACCACCGATGATTTTTGCGCCTGCATCGATCGCCAGACCAACATATTCAGCCATTAATTCTGGCGTGCCACTGTAACAAATCTCTCCGCCATGCCATTCAGGAATGCCGCAATTGCCTTTGGCAACTAGCACATCTTGTTTGTCTTGAGCTGCAGCGGTCGTGCGCATATTGACGATTGCCGCCACTACCTCGGCCGCACCTAAACCGCAATTGGTGCCATAGCCTGCCAGGGGCTTGCTCAAGTCTTGTTGCATGTTCACGATGTCTTCCGCAGTCACGCCCATCATGGTTCGGCCATTGGTATCAATGCTCAGTGTTACAATTATTGGCAGTTCAGTCGTTGCGGCACCCTTGACCGCTGCTTGAACCTCTTCAAGCGATGAGATTGTCTCAATCCACAGAACATCAGCACCGCCTGCGGCCAGCGCCTGCGCTTGCTCGGCAAATGCTTCAGCGGCTTGCTCAATGCTGACTGAGCCCGCTGGTTCGAGAATCTCACCAGTTGGCCCCATGGAGCCCGCAACTGCCACTTTGCGCCCCGATTTATCGATTTCAGCTCGAAGTATTTGCGCTGCCGCCTTATTAAATTCGGTGACCCGATCCTGCCCGTCATGTAATTTTAACCGATAGCGAGTGCCGCCAAAGGTATTGGTTAAGACGATATCAGAGCCGGCATCGATGAAGCTGCGATAGTGCTGGGCAACTCGGTCTGGATGATCGGTATTCCAAAATTCCGGAGAATCACCAGATTGCAAACCAAGTGCAAATAGATTGGTGCCCGTTGCACCGTCGGCGAGCAAAACTTTATCTTCGGCAAGAAGTTCTAAAAAACGA
This sequence comes from uncultured Arenicella sp., assembly GCA_937973905.1. Lineage (GTDB taxonomy): Bacteria > Pseudomonadota > Gammaproteobacteria > Arenicellales > Arenicellaceae > Arenicella. The sequence continues at coordinate 6,781 of CALJJR010000104.1, forward strand.
TTCGACATGACTTAATTAGATATTTCTGGAAACGAGCGGCATGATAGCAGACTTGTTTTTCAAGGAAAGCTCGGTAAAAGACCTAATGTGGCAAGTATTTTGCAGATCGCAACAACCAGCGTGAACAGGCCTAAAGCAAGTAGCGTTGGTGCCGATGTCAGCTTTTGTTTGTATGCAATTACCACGGGGATAACAAAGAACGTCAAGAGCATCGCTAAGCCAGCATAGCCAATTGCAATAATAAATCCTTGCGGATAGATAGCGCTTAATACGGCGGGTGGCCCAAACGTCAAGAGTGCGGTTTTGGCTCGGCCCATTTTGTCATCGCTTTGATTGAACCGATCTGCGAGGAAGTCGAATAGGCCAAGTGAGATGCTTAAGAAGGAAGTGGTAATTGCGAAATGAGAAAAAATCGCCAGCACCAGAGGTAAATTTGTCGTCGTGACTTTAGCTTGTATCGCACTGGCCAAGTCGCCAACATTGCCACCCGCCCGTATCACCGGTGCTAATTCTGCTCGCTCTAATGTGCCGAAGTTGGCGACGATCCACAAGGTATAAACCAGCAGAGACAAAAGCGTTCCAAACCAGAGGCTCTTCTTAACTGAGATTGCATCGCCGTCATAGTGCTTGATCAGTGATGGTACTAGACCTGCGCAAGCAAATGCCGTGACAAAATAGGGCAGGGTATACCAAGCGAATCGCGACGCAGCTTCAGGACGTTGCCATAAGATTTCATGGTCCAATCCAGCCAGCAAGCCCCCAGTAGCACCAACAAACGTCGCCACCATGCCAAAGAGCAGTATGCTGCAAACAGCACTCACCAAACGACTACCAGACCAAACCATGAGGGCTACGACCAGGCCGAAAATTAAACTTGCCAGAACTTCTGAAACTTCGTAATTGGCGTTTAATTGCTGGGCTGTATGGCTGACGATATTTCCACCCGCACTAAAATAGGCATAAAGAAGAATAGCCAGCACAAACCAGATGGCGAGGTTGTTGATGGTGCGCCAAGGGGACCCCAAACAACTTCCCACCACGGTATCGAAGCTTGCACCTGGCTCGAACTGCAAATTGATTTTGGCTAACAATAAGGTAGCTGTAAGGGTAGCCGCCCAGACCAAAATTAAGCTGGCAATTGCCCAGGCTGTCCATGTGCCCGCTGCCACTATGGGAAGAGAAAACATTCCTGCACCAATCGCACCGCTGGCAACCAGCACCGTACCACTTAGGGCACTTCTTAAAGGTTTACTTGTATTCAAGATAGATAACTCAAGGGAAGAGGTTGTTGTTAAAGAACTCTTGTTTGTTTGCCTTATGCGACGAACATGGTTAGAAGCCTAGCACGCATGGTTTCTTGGATGACCCGCTATAGTTGATAGCTTCGGTCGATGTGTTCGCGCGTTATTACTCCATAGATTCGCTTGCGAGTTGCACCGTGTGCGCCGGTAATAAAAAGTACTTCGCACTGCTCGGTTTGCATTCGCTCATGTGCTTCCTGCAGGGTTGCAATAATCGCGATGGCGCGTGATTCGAGCCGTTTAGCGGGTATGCGCATTAGATCTATATCTTTAGCATCCACATCGATTTGATCCGCATCCACGGAAGTGAGGAATAGCGCTAAGTCAGAAGCCGGCAAAAGACTTGGTTTGAGCGTGTTTTGCTCGTCAATCAAAAGAACCCAGCGTGGTTCTTGCGTGAGTAACTCAGTAGCTCGAGTAAATGAGATGTGTCTTTGATGGCGCACAATATTGCGTTCCATGACACTGGCTACTCCAATTTTTCGAAGCGCGTTGGACATTGGTGTGTTGCGGTAGTCGAGACCTCGAGCTAGCATCAAATGTCGGTAAATTGAGGACTTTTTGAATACCACACGCGTCACTAAAGACGCGATGATCACTGCAGCCATGCCTGGTAATATAATAGTTTGTAGGGCGGTTAGTTCTAGTAGGAATATCAGCGCAGCGAGCGGTGCCTGCAAGGTTGCCGCCATCATCGCAGCCATGCCAAGCATTGCGTAAAAGCTCACACTTTCACCGCTAGGGAAAAATGCTTGTGCTGCAAAACCGACAGAACTACCGGCAGCCGCACCAATAAAAAGAGTTGGGCCAATGAGCCCCGCAGGCATACCTAAGCCAATGGTCGTGGCGGTGGTGAGTGTTTTCGCCAGTAATAAAATTAATACGCCAGCAAACCCTATCTGCGCCAATAACATGTGGTTCACTGAATCGTAACCAGTACCCATTACTTGCGGCAGAACCAATGCCACCACACCTGTCAGCATCCCGGCCAAGGTTGTACGTGCCCAAATAGGTTGCTGTGAAAAGAGCGTATTGGTAAACAGAGTCAATTGGATAAATCCTGCGGCAACGCAACCAATGAAAACCCCCATAAGCGCAATGATTGGGAGTTCTAATATTGCGTCGCCGGAAATCTCTGGCACTACAAACGCTGTTGCATCGCCAAATATAATTCGAGCTAAAGTTGTGGCGCTGACAGCAGACAAAATTACTGGAGTAAAGCCAACGACGGTGTATTCCATAATGACCACTTCCATGGCAAAAATAACCCCCGCCAAAGGTGTATTAAACGCCGCTGCAATCGCAGCGGCTACACCACAGCCAACAAGTATTCTAACGCTGTTGTTCGGCACTCTAAGGCTGCGACCTAGCGCGCTGCCAGCCGCAGCACCCAGATGCACGCTAGGACCTTCACGCCCGACTGATTGGCCACTGAGTAACGCTATGCACGCTGCAATAAACTGCACACCGGCGTTTTTGAGTGGTAAGTGACCTTGGTGATAATCCAATCGTTCAAGCACGTGAACCACGCCTACACTGCGAGACTTCTCTTTTAGTCGTTGTAGAAATAGACCTACCGTCAGCCCGCCAGCCACACAAAGCAAAAATCGCCAGGTGGGGCTGAGCGCTTCAAAAGCGTCTATGTTTCCATCGAGTAAATAAAAGTTGGCCATCCCATCCATGGCAAGGCGAAACAGGATAATGATCCCGCCGGCCACCAGCCCGCAAAGAAGTCCTAACAGCGCCAACAAGGGGAGCCCATCGAAGGTGTTCGCCATTCGAACTTGCTGCGCTTCTAAAAACCTTTCGTAGCCAGCACGAACGAACTCTATTGAACGCGATTTCATAGATAAAACGCGTTCACTGAGGGAGGTGATAATTTAAAATGGAAGTGCGATCTCCGCATCGACCTGCCGTATTGCCGTAGCAAAATCACTCTGTATTTTTTCAATAGCCTGCTGAGTATCACCTTCAAACCGCAGCACTAATATTGGAGTGGTATTGGAAGCCCGAACCAAACCAAAGCCATCAGAGTAATCAACTCTGAGGCCATCGATTGTGCTGATTTCAGCGTCGGGGAATTCAGCAATCTGCTGCAATTGCTGCATGAATTTATAGTGTTCGCCTTCAGCAAACTCCATCCGTAGCTCAGGCGTGTTCACGCTGTCTGGTAGTGCGTCAAAAACGGCTTGTGGGGCGGCCGAGTGTTTCGATAATATCTCGATTAAGCGAGCACCAGAGTAGACACCATCGTCAAAGCCAAACCAACGTTCTTTGAAAAAGAAGTGGCCGCTCATTTCACCTGCAAGCGCTGCGCCGGTCTCTTTTAACTTGGCTTTAATAAAAGAATGCCCAGTGCGCCACATTGTGGCTTGCCCACCAGCTTTTTCTATTTCGACCGGCAGTAGCCGTGAGCATTTAACATCGTAAATGATTTCAGTACCGGGATTGCGTTCCAGTACATCGCGCGCAAAAAGTATCATCTGCCGGTCTGGCCAAATGACGTCGCCACTAGCCGTTACCACGCCTAGTCGGTCGCCATCGCCGTCGAAGGCGAGGCCGAGGTCGGCATTGTGTTCTTTTACCGCGTGAATTAAATCTTGCAGATTTTCTAGCTGGCTTGGATCTGGGTGATGGTTTGGGAAGTTTCCATCCACTTCACTAAACAGCTCGAAAACCTCACAACCCAAACCGGAAAAAACACTCGGCGCGGTGGCACCGGCTACGCCGTTGCCGCAGTCAATTGCGATCTTTAGCTTGCGAGCTGGCTTGATATCACTAAGAATGCGCGCGACGTAGTCATCAATAATGTCATGCGTTGCGTAGTCGCCTTGGCCAGTTTCGAAATTGCTGTCGATGATACGTTGTTTTAACTCTTGGATACGCTCAGCTGATAACGTCGTTCCATCAACCACCATCTTTAACCCGTTGTAGTCTGGCGGGTTATGGCTGCCGGTGATCGCAATGCAGGATGGAATATCTAAAGCGTAGCTGGAGTAATAAACCACTGGCGAGGGCGCAACACCAACATCGACCACGTCGACTCCGGCGGCTTGTAAGCCAGCGGCCAATGCCTTTGCCATACGAGGACCAGAAAGCCTACCATCACGACCTATGACAATTTTGCTACCACCGCTAGCAATCACTTCACTGCCGACAGCTTGGCCAATTTGTTGGACGATTTCTTCGGTGAGAGAGTGATCGACGATACCTCGGATATCGTAAGCTTTAAATATTTCGTGAGGGAATGACATAAATCTGGTAAGCGGTTTAGAGTTAAGGGTAATGCAAAGCGCGTGCCTACAATTGCAGGGCAGACATGGTTAAGTCTTAGTTCACCTTGTGTAACGCTCTGCCGCTCACAGATAGGGCGGCTTCATGCATCGCCTCTGATAGAGTAGGGTGAGCATGGATGGTTCGTGCAATGTCTTCGGTAGAAGCGGAGTACTCCATCGCCAATACTGCCTCTGAGATGAGTTCTGAAGCATTTGGCCCGAGAATATGAACGCCTAATATTCGATCAGTTTCAGCGTCGGCGATCATTTTTACGCGGCCACCTTTTTCGTTCATAGCCAAGGATCGACCATTAGCTGCAAACGGGAAAAAGCCGGTTTTGATATTTTTGCCTTGTTCCTTGGCTTGTTCTTCGGTCAAACCAACCCATGCGATCTCAGGGTGGGTATAAATCACCCATGGCACACAGTCGTGGTTTATATGTGCGTGTTGGCCGGCGATCTGTTCAGCTACGGCCACGCCTTCTTCAGAGCCCTTATGGGCCAGCATAGGCCCCTTCACCGCGTCACCAATCGCGTAAACGTTGGCGATATTGGTGCGGCAATGATCGTCAACATCAATACGACCACGTTCGTCGAGCACCAGCCCAGCATCATCACTGGCAATGTCTGTAGTATTGGCGAGACGACCCACTGCAACGATCAGTTTGTCAAAGGTCTCAGTGTGTTCTCCGTCTTTGTCTTCATAGGTGACTTTTACGGA
>CALJJR010000105.1 GCA_937973905.1 uncultured Arenicella sp.
CTCGCTAAACTCGCCAGCCCTTGCCTGCCTTGCTCCCAGTGCTATCAGTTCGGCCATCAGGGTATCAAGAATTACCGGCCCTCCATGTCCATGAAGTTCTACGACGTCTTCGCCGGTGAAAGAACGCGGGCCAGCAAAATATATGGCTAAGCCGGCATCTAATAAGTTGCCATCGCGGTCTTTGAATTGTGCGTAGACTGCTTCTCGTTCTGGCAGGTTTCGACCCGCCACGGCTTGCCCTAAAGCAGCCGCCTTGGGGCCCGAAACACGAATCACCCCCACGCCCCCTTTACCTGGCGCGGTGGCGATTGCTGCTATAGTTTCAGACGCGGTTACCGTCAAAAGAGTCAAATCAAACCGCGTGGCGTTTATTGATTAACCACTGTTGTGCAATTGAGAGCACGTTGTTAACCACCCAGTAGAGCACCAAGCCTTGCGGGAAAGTGAGGAACAGAAAAGTCAGCGCAAACGGCATTATCAACATGACTTTCTTTTGAATGTCATCCATGGGTGCAGGATTCAATTTTTGCTGAGCCCACATAGATGCGCCCATTAAGATAGGCAGAATCCAGTAGGGATCAGGCGCTGATAAATCCTGTAACCAAAGCGCAAATGGTGCATGGCGCATTTCTACACTTTCGAGCAATACCCAATACAGCGCGATAAATACCGGTATCTGAATCAGTATCGGTAAACAACCCCCAGCTGGATTGATCTTTTCTTTTTTGTACAACTCCATCATTTCCATTTGAAACTTTTGACGATCATCCTTGTAGCGTTCTTTTAATGTCTGGATCCGCGGTTGCAGTTTTTTCATACCCGCCATCGACTTATAGCTCGCCGCAGACAAAGGATAGAATACTAATTTGATCAGGATTGTGAGAAGAATAATTGCCCAACCCCAATTACCTACCAGACCGTGTATAAAACTCAAGGCTATGAATAGCGGGTCTGCAATGAAGGTAAGAAATCCGTAATCTACGGTTAGTGCTAAACCATTTATATTTTTATCCTTTTGCAGAGCCTTGAGCCTTTTCTGCTCTTTCGAGCCTAAATAAACAGACGTGGAGAGCTGCCCTTGGCTACCGGGCGCTACGCTAGTTAGCTCTTCGTTTTTATAGCCGATTCTGTACGTCGCTGGGTTTTTACCTTGGCTCGTACTCGAGTAGATAGTTTTGGTATTGCCGTTACTTGGTATCCAGGCGCCTACAAAGTAGTGCTGCAACATGGATACCCAACCCGACTCAGTTTTCCTCGAGAAATCCGCCTTGCGCATGTCTTTATAAGAGACTTTCTCGTATTTTTCTTCTTCTGAGTACACCGCTGCGCCGGTATAGCTCGGTAATTGTCCGAAGCCACCGCCTTTTTTAGCGATTTCTGTACTCAAGAACTGCGCATACAATGCGCCTTGCCAAGCCTGATCTGAAGAGTTGCTGACCGCATAGTCTATATCGACGACATAGCTGTCTTGTTTAAACGTATACGTTTTAACGAAAGCCACTCCGTTTTCTGCCGTCCAACTTAAAGGGACGGTAATCGTTCCATCTGCGCCCAATTGGTAATTGTAGGCTGCAACTTGATATTCGGTGTTGGCGTGATTAGGCGCTGCACCAGCGACACTAACCAAGCCATCTTGAGCGACGAATCGTGCTGCTTGAGTATTCAATAATAACGGATAGCCAACTTCGGGCTGGTCGATGGCCACCGGTTCTTGAAGTAAGTCCAAACTCTCGATAACACCACCGCGCGGATTAATCTTGGCACGAATTAAGTCTGTCTCCACAACAATCAGTTTGTCATTCGAAACCGCTGCCGAGGTTGGTATCGAGCTAGGCGCGGTTATAGGTGCGTTCGGCACTTCATCACTATTGTTTAAATCGACTACTTGGGCGTCAGATGGTGCTTGTGGGACGGTAGTTCCCGACACACCCGGTACTGAGTCCTGCACGAGAGATGTCTGCGCGGTCGGTGTTGGGGTACTAAACTCTATCCACTTCATCCACAGAATGGCGCCCAAAACGAGCATCGTGATGAATAGAAAATTACGTTGAGCTTCCATAAAGTAAAGTGTTTGTTTAGGTTGGCAGTTGTTCTGTGGAATGGGACGAGAGTTTACAGTGATCGGTCATGTGCGTGAATGAAAATCGAATGACTTTTGTCGACTGGCCCCATTTATCTATTGGTCTATTTATCGCAGCATGTCGCTTCTTTTCTATCTGGTACCGGATCGACACCGGACCCTCCCCAAGGGTGACAACGGAGCAAGCGCTTAACGATTAACACCGTGCCGTGATATGCACCGTGCTGATCGAGAGCTTGTTGCGCATATTCTGAACAACTAGGAACATAGCGACAACGACTACCTAACCATGGGGATATAAGCCAGTAATACAACTTTAAGATTTTCTTCAGCGCCGCAGTAAGCATTGGTTCTAGCTACAACTGTTTAGATGTGTCTTGAGTCTTAAGCGATCGTTCGTACCAACGCCGCCATTTAAGCACTTTAGACCACAACTCATTGAGTGCGGCTCTGCGTTCACCATCATCTGCTGAGAGACAAGCGGGTTTCGCTGTGATCACCAATTCTGTGGGAGCCAGAAAATCCTGCTGTGTTCGATAGTGTTCTTTTATTTGTCGTTTTATCCTATTTCTTTTAACCGCGGATTTTGACACCTTCTTTGAAACGGTGACCCCTAATTTAGCGTGATCACTGGGTAAGGCATTAAAACTAAAAAGCCGCGTGTTACCCCAGTATTCACTTTGGTAAACGCGGCGATAGTCGCTTGGACGAGCTAGACGCTGGCTTTTGGGCAATCGCATCGGCGTGGGCGTCTGCGGACCAGGTTTTTTGGACACCTACTTACTCAGCATTATCAGGCGTGATGTAAGTTCGGTAGTTATGTAAGTCTCAACTATGGTTGAGCAACGTGTACCTGCGTCCCACCTGATAGATTATGCAGTTAAAACTGCTCGGCCTTTAGCTCGGCGAGCATTGATGATTGCTCGGCCACTCTTGGTACGCATACGAGCACGGAATCCGTGAGTACGCTTTCGTTTAATCTGACTTGGTTGAAATGGACGTTTCATTGTTTAAAACCGGTTCTGTATAGCGCCTGATTATTCTTTAGCTGCCAGTCCAACTTTATCTGGCATTTAAGAGGCTCTCAGGAGCGGTATTTTTGCGGGTTGCAAAGGTACTTATTTTCCCAATTAGAGTCAACCACTTAAATACAATCTATTAAGCTAATTTTTAAGCTTTGATCGATCATTTCTGGCGTTACTGACAAGCCGTTTTCGCATCGACACTAAGTGTTCCCTTCCAGACCTGTCCGGCGTATATTAGTCGGCCGATTTTAGCTGGCTGATTCCACCATGGACAACCAATCGCTGTGGCTTAAGTGCCTTGAAAAACTTGAACATGAAGTCAACGAACAAGACTTTCATATGTGGGTACGCCCACTGGTAGCGATACATGACGAGAAATATTTGCGTTTGCATGCACCAAACCGCTTCGTCAAAGATTGGTTACTCACTAACCTGCTAAGCGAATTAGAGGCTGCGGCCGCTCATTTTGCTGGAGCTGGGAAACTTGTCACTATCGAACTCGAACAAAGCAGTTCTCCAGCACCTTCAGACGTAAACTCTCCAGCGGGCAACAAGGAAGTCGGTGCCAGCCCCTTCGGAACCAACGTACTTAACATAAACTATACGTTTAATAACCATATTGAAGGTAAGTCCAATCAAATAGCTCGAGCGGCTGCAAAACAAGTCAGCGAAAACCCCGGTTCTGCGTACAACCCGTTGTTTATTTACGGAGGGGTTGGGCTTGGCAAAACCCATTTGATGCACGCGGCTGGGAATATGATTAAGTCAAACCTACCCAATGCTCACGTGGCCTATGTGCACTCCGAGCGGTTTGTGTCGGACATGGTTAAGTCTATCGGGAACAATGCGATGGACAAATTTAAAACCTATTACCGATCTTTAGATGCACTTTTGATCGATGACATTCAATTTTTTGCAGGTAAAAATCAATCTCAAGAAGAGTTCTTCCACACGTTCAACACTTTGCTTGAAACAGGCAGCCAAATCATCATAACAAGCGATAAGTTTCCTAAAGAAATCAATAACTTGCAGGAAAGGTTGATTTCTCGCTTCGAAAGCGGGTTGACCGTCAGAATCGACCCCCCTGAGCTAGAAACTAGGGTGGCAATCCTTAAAAATAAGGCCCGCAAAGATGACATCGATCTCGACGATGATGTCGCTTTTTTGGTGGCTAAGAAGATACGCTCTAATGTTCGTGAATTAGAAGGCGCGCTTCATAGGTTGGTTGCGAGCTCTAAGTTTACACACCGTGAGATCGACCTAGATTTAGCTAAAGATACGCTGCAAGACCTTATTGACCACCAACAACGGAAGATATCGATCGATAACATTCAAAAAACGGTCGCAGAGTTTTATAGCATTCGCGTCTCAGAGTTGAAGTCTAAACGACGCAGCCGACAGATTGCTAGGCCGAGACAAATAGCCATGTCACTGGCAAAAGAACTAACAAGTTTGAGTTTGCCAGACATTGGAGATGCGTTCGGTGGACGAGATCACACCACGGTCATACATGCGGTAAAGAAAGTTGATGAACTGTGTAAATCAGACTCGCGTATTAACGATGAGTACCAACAACTTTTAAAAGTGCTCTCTGTGTGAGCGAAGGTGCCTAAACACGTGTTAAAAGCGCACCTGTGGATAACTAATGTATAAATACGGTATCATCAAAGAACAAAAGTTATCCACAAATAGCCCACATGATATGCAGGGGTTTTCAGAAACTTTATCACCTTGATTTTATATATCTATCTTGTTGAAATTTAAGAACTTTATTGAGTAACTCTAGTTGTCCACACTATCTATAATAACGGTAATAAATCTATAAAAATGAACATCAATATTCAAAAGGAAACATTGGAGGCTCCCTTGGCGCAAATTATCGGCGTCGTGGAAAAAAGACAAACATTACCTATTCTTGGGAATGTATTTATTCAATTAGAGCAAAACACGCTTACGCTGGTTGGATCAGATCTAGAAACTGAAATAACCACAAAGGTTCATAACATAGGTGGCGAAGACGGCAAAACGACAGTAAGTGCTAGAAAACTCTATGATATCTGCCGGTCTTTGCCTGCAGAGTCACAATTGGCTTTGATTCTTGAAGAAGATAATCGAATGGTTGCCAAGGCAGGTAAAAGTCGTTTTACACTGCAAACACTTTCGGCTAACGATTACCCTCGTTTAGAAGAGACTGAGTGGAAGCATGAACTTAAAATGTCTCAACAACAGTTGAGCCAATTGCTTACTCGTACAGCCTTTTCCATGGCACAGCAAGACGTCCGTTATTTCCTAAATGGCTTATTGCTAGAGATAAGGGATAACCAGATGCTATCTGTAGCTACAGATGGGCACCGCCTAGCAAAAACGCAGATCACCATCGATTCTACGGGGATCGATTTGGTACAAAGTATTGTTCCGCGTAAAGCCGTATTGGAGATAGCCAAGTTTCTGGACGCAGGCAGTGAAGATGATGTTACCGTTAAATTCAACGCCAGCCATATTAGAGTTCAGTCTGGCGATTTCCTTTTTATATCTAAATTAATCGATGGTCGTTTTCCTGATTATGAAAAGGTTATACCGGCTAATCTTGATAAACACATTATTATTGAGCGCAGCAACTTGATCGATATTTTGAGTCGCGCTGCTATTCTCAGTAACGAAAAGTTCCGTGGCGTATCTCTTAATATTTCTCAAAGTACTCTGAAGGTTGCTTCTCACAACCCTGATCAAGAACACGCTAAAGATGAAATGTCCGTGCAATATAGTGGTGAAGATATTGAAATCGGTTTCAATGTTAATTATTTATTAGAAGCTCTTAAGGCATGTGATTCAGAAGAAATTGACCTTGGTTTGCTTGACCCCAATACATCGTGCACATTTCATGGCGCCGGAAATAGTGAAACCGTTTATCTAATAATGCCGATGCGTCTCTAGGTTCTAGATAACTAATCGCTCTAAGGATGTTCCACGTGGAACATCCTTTTTTTTGCCCTTTTTTTCCTCTTTGTGAACGCCAATGTTCCACGTGAAACATTGGCTTCTAGCGTCATTACTGGACCGGTTAAATCGTGCTTAAAATAGCGATTTTTGCTATAATTAGCGGCTTAAATTTGCCCCCTGACCCACGTAAAAAGTATGAGTTACGATTCCAGTAGTATTAAGGTGTTAAAAGGCTTGGACGCCGTTAGAAAACGTCCTGGAATGTACATAGGAGACACGGATGACGGCACTGGTTTGCACCATATGGTGTTTGAGGTGGTCGACAACTCGATCGACGAAGCGCTAGCTGGACACTGTACCGGCGTAAATGTCGTTATCAACCAAGATAACTCTATCTCTGTTTGGGATGATGGTCGCGGTATTCCGGTTGGAATATTAAAAGATGAAGGGAAATCAGCCGCAGAAATTATCATGACGGTACTGCATGCCGGCGGTAAATTTGACTCAAACTCCTATAAGGTTTCTGGCGGACTGCACGGTGTTGGTGTCTCAGTTGTTAATGCCCTATCTGATTGGCTCAAGTTAGAAATTAATCGTGGTGGCAAGGCGTATTTCCAAGAGTATCACCTAGGCGTACCACAAGCCGATTTAGCGGAAGTTGGTACTACGGATGAAACCGGAACCAAAATCACTTTTAAACCAAGTGCTGATATTTTCTCGATCACTGAATATAGCTACGATATTTTAGCCAAACGGCTACGTGAATTATCATTTTTGAATTCAGGTGTCCGCATTGAATTGTCGGATGAACGGAGCAAACAAAGCGAAGTCTTTCAATACGAAGGCGGTATAGCAGCATTCGTTGAGCACTTGAACAAAATGAAGACGCCGTTGAATAAAGACATTATTCAAGTTGTCGGTGAAAAAGACGGGGTAACAGTCGAAGTAGCACTGCAATGGAATGATTCATATAAAGAGAATATTTTCTGTTATACCAACAATATTCCTCAACGCGACGGTGGTACTCACCTTTCAGGTTTTAGAGGCGCCCTAACAAGAACTCTCAATGCTTATATAGAAGAATCAGGCCTCGCCAAGAAAGAAAAGGTTAACGTAAGTGGAGATGACTCTCGCGAAGGGTTGACCGCAGTCCTATCAGTCAAGGTACCCGATCCAAAGTTTTCTTCGCAAACCAAAGACAAACTTGTTTCATCGGAAGTAAAAGGCGTCGTCGAGTCGGTGATGAATGAGAAACTCAGTGAGTTCTTATTAGAGAATCCGGCCGACGGTAAGCGTATCGCTGAGAAAATTGTCGATGCAGCGCGAGCCAGAGACGCTGCACGTAAAGCGCGCGAAATGACTAGACGCAAAGGAGCGCTCGATCTGGGTGGATTGCCAGGTAAGTTAGCAGACTGCCAGGAGAAGGATCCGTCGTTATCAGAGATTTACTTGGTGGAGGGTGATTCAGCTGGCGGTTCCGCTAAACAAGCACGAGACCGTTCATTTCAGGCGATCTTACCGCTGAAAGGAAAGATCCTTAATGTCGAAAAGGCTCGCTTCGATAAAATGCTGACGTCGGACGAAATCACCATTTTAATTACCGCGTTGGGTGCGGGCATTGGTGCAGAAGATTTCAATATTGAAAAACTACGCTACCACCGCATTATTATCATGACCGACGCGGATGTAGATGGTTCACATATCCGCACACTGTTGCTGACGTTTTTCTATCGCCAAATGTCAGAGCTCATAGAGAAAGGCTATATCTACATCGCGCAGCCACCGTTGTACAAAGTGGGTAAAGGAAAGTCACAAAAATATGTGAAAGATGACCCGGAATTTGAAGCCTACTTGCTCGAATTGGCGTTAACTAAAGCACAGGCCATCAATGCAAAAACAAGCCAGGTAATCGAAGGAGAAGATCTAGCGGCATTGGCAAGAGAGTATTTATCGGTAGAAAAAACGATAGATCGGCTAAGTCAGGATTATGACCCGATTATTCTTAAGGCACTGATAGACCACTCAGTAGATCAAGACTCATTAACAGAAGAAGTGTTGGCTGAAATTCAGAGCGACTTAAACAAAGAAGGGTACGAACAGCCGCATTATGAGCTGAGCATGCAACGAAATGGCGCATTATCTCTGCACATTCAAAAACGTCATCATGGTATGACTTCAGAAAGTGAATTTGGTTCCTCGTTTTGGAATTCACCTGAATACATGTCCATCAAGACACTTGCAGAGAAACTCGGGAACCTGTTCGGCGACTCGATCTTGGTCAAGCGAGGTGAAAAGGAATTTGAATGTGAGGAATTCTCAGACGCTTTAGCATGGTTAATGAGGTCCGCACGTAAAGGCTTGGATGTTCAGCGTTATAAAGGTTTGGGTGAAATGAACCCAGAACAGTTGTGGGAGACTACGATGGATCCATCGGTTCGAAGGTTGTTGAAAGTTGTTATCGAAGACGACGTTTCATCCGACGATACTTTCACCATTTTGATGGGCGACCAAGTCGAACCAAGGCGTGAATTCATTGAGCAAAACGCGTTCAGAGTCGATAATCTCGATGTGTGAAAAAACCCTTTAAAAACATCAATTTATGGGTTTTTAAATCGAAATAGTGAGGTGTTTTTGCGCTGTGTCGCGAATCTTTTTTTGCAGCACTGCTAACGCCTCTAAGTTATGCTTCAAAAGTGCTTAAATTGCAGCGTGATAAAATGCAAAACGACGGCGAATATAGGAAAAGTTCGAGTTTAATATTAATGCAAAGTGCGAGGCACTGAGAGTACGAATTTCGGAATAGCCACTTCAAATTCTCCCTCGTTCTCTCCTTGCATGAAGTAGCGGCCTTCCATCGTACCAATCTCGGTTTCTAATACAGCGCCGCTGGTATAGGTATAACTTTCACCAGGTTGAATCACTGGCTGTTCACCAACCACCCCTTCTCCAAAAACCTCTTCAGTTTTTCGGTTCGCATCTTGAATCAGCCAATGTCTCGACATCAATTGAAACGAGGAGGCAGAAATATTTTCTATAGTGATCGTATAGGCGAACACGTAGCGATTGTTTTCGATGTCTGATTGGCGTTCAACAAACCCTGTTATCGCCGATACTCGTGCTTTTTGTCCTGTTTCCATTTGCGTCATATTAGGCTGATTCAATAAATATATTTCGTTTGCGGATTTTTTTACCCGTCGCTTTTTTAGGTAGTTTAACTAAAGTCATATCTCTACCCCAAACGTATCCAGTATCGAGGCACACAGCATTAGGGCGGTTCAAAAAGCCGAGTGCCGACCAATGACCGAAAACTATTCGATAACCTTCGGTGCCTGGATTGTAAAAATCAAACCACGGTATGCGATTTTTTCTACCCACTCCCTTGTACCCGCTTTCGGACAAGTTTAGGTGACCGCGAGGGCTACAAAACCGCATTCGCGTAAAACTGTTAATAATAAAGCGCGCACGCCGAGTATTACCGTGGTCAGCGCTCCACTTACTAGGTGAGTTACTGTATATTTTCTTTAATAGCTCCTTACACGCGGTTTCGTTAGCAAATATGTGCTCGACTTCTTTGGCCCTGTTAATCGCTTGTTTACGGGTCCACCAAGGATAAATCCCAGCATGGCAGACCAAGCTTTTATCAGTTTTATTGTGGATTAATAGTGGCCGCGTCCTTAGCCAATCACCGAGTTCTTGCAGGTCTGGGCTTGCTAGAATTTTGGCTAAAGTATCGTTAGGTTTAGGTTCTCGAATGCCGTAAATCATGGCCATTAGATGGATGTCATGGTTACCTAAGACGACTTCGCATGACCCTCCCATTCCACGCAAAAACCTCAACACTTTCAACGATTTAGGGCCTCGATTAACCAGATCTCCAACGCAAACTAGCGTGTCTTCGACTGGGTCAAAGTTAACCCGATCTAGCAGCCGAGCGAGCGGGTCATAACATCCTTGAATATCGCCGACCGCGTATCTGGCCATAGCAATCTTAAGTGTAAAAGTACTACGTAGGGAGCGTTGTGTGTATGACTAGAAATGGTGATTAGAAATCATCGAAATCTTCATCCGGTTGCTCCGGAGGGTTTCCGTTGTAGAGCGCGCGGATTCTATTTTGTTCGAAAGCGCTTTTTAAGAACGCGTATTCGTCCACTTGAGAGTCTAGAATTCTATCAGTACCTAGTAGGCTCGTGCGAAGAGCTATTACATCGAGCAACACCAGCCCTGTACGCACGCCATTGGAATCACTGATTTCGTTGATTGGGTAATAGAGTGCTGAGTCACCTAAGCGGGCTACACCATCGCGTAGGTTAGAGGGCCCAAGCAATGGCAGCATAAGGTAAGGCCCTGGCTGCACTCCCCAAGCGGCAAGAGTTTGACCGAAATCCTCTCGCGCCGGTTGGACGCCAAACTGATGCCTCGCCACATCCAACAAACCGAGCAATCCAACTGTGCTATTAACCGTGAATCGATAGGTCGAGTTCAAGGCGCGATCGGTTTTGCCTTGCAGCAAATTGTGCAGAATATTCAGCGGTTCTCTTAAATTTGAGAAAAAATTACTGACGCCAATTTTAGCCGGTTTAGGCAAAGTGGAGTCATAGGCCTTGGCAACCGGACGCAGTATCAACTTATCTGCAGTGCGGTTAAAACCGTAGATAGACCTGTTGAGACTCTCGAGAGGGTCACCAGCTACATGTTTATCAGGGCTGTCGTTGATGCTAAGCGTAGAGCATCCGCTGCTTAACAACACGCACGCAAGCAGGGCTAAAAGTGTTGTATGTCGCCCTATGTTTTTCATAGCAAAGCCTTTCGTATTTTTCGAACCAACATTATATCCCCAAGAGATGAAAACTACAGCGTGTCCATAAAGTATCCCGGGAAGATTGTCGATTATTAATGTGCCGTGGTCTCGTCTGCGTCAGCAGTCGCTGCTTCTGCTTGTTGCTGAGCTTGGGCTTGTTTTTGTTGGTACAGAGCTTCGAAATTAATCGGCGACAACAACAGTTGAGGAAAGCCTGCCTTGGTGACCAAATCAGACACTGCTTCACGTGCAAAAGGCAAAAGAACATTGGGGCATGCTATCTGTAAAGCTAATGGCATGTCTTGCTCAGAGACCCCTACTATATGAAAGACACCGGCTTGATGGACCTCCACCAGAAAAGCCGTTTGATCTTCAATCTTAGATGTAACTGTAATACCAAGCACAACGTCAAAGTAGTCGTCTTGATCAAGCTGAGCAACTTTGATAGATGCGTCGATTGACACTTCAGGTTGTTGGCTCCCGGTTAGGAAAATACCTGGCGAGTTAGGAGATTCGCAGGAACTATCTTTCAAGTAAATCTTACGTATCTCAAAGTTTGGACCAGCTTGTGTCGGAGTAGAATCGGCGCCGGCAACCGGTGGCACATTGCTAGCAGGGTTGTTGTCTTGTTCAGCCATAATTGTCTCGGATAATTGCTTGCCGCGGTGGGCAAGAAACGGGATGGTAGTTTGGTGTATTTAAGTTACTTGTCGGCGGTGCTATTAAGCGGGAGGTTTTCCTTGCTCCAACTCATTAAACCGCCTGAAAGAATGTGCAGTTTTTCGAAGCCTAGAGTTTGCAAAGTGCGCGCTGCTTTACTGCTCTTGTTGCCACTTTGGCAGGCCAGAATGACGGTTTTGTCTTTGTGTTTTAAGAGTTCATGATTCTCTTCCTTCAACTCCGCCATTGGGAAGTTAACGGAGTCTGGTATATGCCCGCGGCTAAAATTATCAGCATCATTGACGTCAATAATCACCGATTTACCGCCACGTTGCAGCGAGGGTAAAGCCACGGCAGACACATTCCCCACGCCTTTAACGCTGCCCTGTAGAAAAGACCAGATCCAAAGGTTGGTCACCACCACAAAAGCGGCCACCCATATTAAATTTTGTGAAATAAACTCTGTAAACACAGTACGAACCGCTGGTTATTGCTAGCGCGCCATTCGCGGTCTCTGTAACCAGCAATGTGCGCTTCGTCTATAATCGGATAAGGCGCGAATTATACACAAATCTCGACCCATTAATGGCATCCCAATTGACCCCTTTATCAGATAAATTGTTAAGCGGCTTACAAGTGTTTTTAGCTGCTGGAGAAAAGCTGGCTCAGAGTGTATTGCTGTTGAGCTTGCTAAGCCTGTTTAGCTGCAACAGGGCATGGAGCCAGGAGCTTACGCAAGATCAATATAACGCATCAATTAAAGAGATTAGCGAACAAATAAAGTCGGTAAGTGGTCGCCTTAATGAAAACCAAAAACTGCTCAAGGGAGCGCGCGACCAGTTATCTCTTCTTGAACAAAAAATTCAAGAGACAGTACGTCTTCAATCCGATGCTAAAAGGAAAATAGCCGAGCACGCGGCTGTAGCCAAAAAGCTAGAACAGCAGATAGAAGTGCTACGCAAAGCTCAAGAACAAGACACCGAAGCATTGACGGAGCTGGTGAGGGCCAGGCACAAACAAGGAAATCCCAATTATCTAAAACTTCTGTTAAACCAAGAAAACCCCCATGCTGTGGGGCGTTTGAGTCACTATTATCAATACTTTACCGCGGCCCAACGAGAAAAATTACTAGAACTGCGCGGCAAGTTGCAAGAAATACGAAATTTGCAGGGCCAAGCATTGAACACTGCTGAAGCGTTGCAGGCAGAGCAAACTAGTTTGCAAAAACGGTCTACGGAGCTCGCGGTACTTCGTCAAGAAAGGCAGAGAAAAGTAGCGGAGTTAAACGCGAAGGTTAGCGATGGAAAGTCAGAACTAGCCAAGCTGAATGCAGACCGAGATCGACTCAATAGTTTATTGGCAGAATTGGCTAAACAAGCTGAACGGCTGCGCAAGTTGGAAGAGCAACGAGCCGAGCAAGAGCGTCGCGTCGCCGCCGCAAAAGCAAAACCAGCGCCGGTACAACCACCACCAAGGCTTGCGGTGGCGGGAGGATTTAAAAACCAGAAAGGACGTCTTCCTGCGCCTGTATCGGCACCGTTGCAATACGCCTATGGTGCGCGTCTTGCCTCATCTGGAATGAAGGCGCAAGGTCACTTTTATCAAACGCAGCAAGAACAACCCGTAGCCGCGATATTCCGCGGAAATGTTCTATTTGCAGATTTTCTGAAAGGTTACGGATTGTTGATGATTATTGATCATGGTGATGATCACATTAGTTTGTACGGACACAATGAGGTACTCTATAAGCGAGTCGGGGACAGCGTTACAAATGGCGAAGTCATTGCTCAAAGCGGCGTCAGTGGCGGCCTGCAACAACCCGGTTTGTATTTTGAGATTCGGCATCGAGCAACGCCTGTCGACCCAACAAAATGGTTGAGTCGTTGATACCCGCTTATTACAACTTCGTAGGAAACTTCACTGCTTAATCTGTGGTCTATTCTACTGCAACACTTTTGTCACCAAACATAGATGGTGAAACCTAGCCAAATAGTATGAAATCAGTTAACAAGATTCTCGCTCTCTTGATCACCGCTAGTATTCTTCTGGCCAGCCAAATGGGTCTAGCCCAAGAGCCCACCAATGACGTTTTGCCAGAAGAGTTAAGTGTGGCCGAAGTAGACCCACTGCTGGCTAATGACGTAGAGCTTATGCCGATACCGCTGGATCAGATCAAAGCATTTGCGAATATTTTTATGCGCATCAAACACAACTATGTGCAGCCAGTGTCAGATGAAAAACTATTGGAGTACGCCGTACAGGGAATGCTAAACGGGCTTGATCCACACTCTGTTTATTTAAAAGACGAGAGATTCGAAGACTTGGCTGAGGATACCACCGGACGATTCGGAGGTTTGGGCATGGAGGTCATGATGGAAGATGGATTCGTTAAGGTTGTTGCCCCCATTGACGATACCCCAGCGGCGGAAGCAGGGATTCAATCGGGTGACATTATTATCCGTATCGATGGTAAAACTTTATCTGGCAATAGCCTTAGTGAAGCAACCGACAAAATGCGGGGTGAACCCGGGACCAGCATCAACCTTACCGTTTTGCGCGAGACAGAACCTGATCCACTCGAGTTCGAACTAAAACGAGCCGTCGTCAATCTCAGTTCAGTTCGGCATAAAAGTCTTAGTGATGAAATCGGTTACATCCGTGTCAGTCAATTTCAGTTAAATACCGCTGAGAATTTTCGTAAGAAAGTAAAGATGCTCCGCGAGAAAGATAAGTTTGGCGGCCTAATCATTGATTTACGCAATAACCCTGGCGGGTTACTAAATAGCGCTGTGTCAATCGCTGATGCCTTTGTTACCGAAGGCGTATTAGTTAGCACGCGGGGTCGCAGCGAGCTGAATAGCCAAGAGTTTGTAGCAACTGCCAACGATATGATCGATGGCAAACCCGTAATCGTGTTGATTAATGAAGGATCCGCGTCAGCCTCTGAAATTGTAGCTGGAGCATTGCAGGACCATGACAGGGCATTGATTTTGGGTACTGAATCGTTCGGTAAAGGCTCGGTTCAAACCGTGATGGAAGTCGATGAGTCGCAGGCGATAAAATTGACTACGGCGCGCTACTATACGCCCAGCGGCCGCTCTATACAGGCTGCTGGCATCGAGCCAGACGTGGTGGTTGAGGCTCGTGAGTTTAAGAAAAAGGGTGCCAGTATTACGCGCATTAAAGAGCGAGATCTCGACGGTCACTTAGAAAATGAAAATAAACCCAGCGAGTCGACCGAAGCACCGGATTTAGAGGAGACCTTGGCGCGCGATTATCAGTTGAATGAAGCGTATAACCTAATGAAAGGACTGATTCGTTTTCGCAGCTTACCGGTAAAAGTGACCGAAGATTTGCAGGCCAAACAATAGCAACTGAGTTTATTGGTCACTTTTTTCAGGCGGCGCTAATTGA
>CALJJR010000106.1 GCA_937973905.1 uncultured Arenicella sp.
GCCGCTTTTAGCTGAATGCATACTGTTACTAATACAACGTTATCCTTGTTGCTTAGTAGCGGCTTCTTTCGTTGCTTCCTTACTCGCATTAGGCTTGCTAGAGCGCTTAGCTTTTGTGCGGCAAAAAGCATTCACTTTACGACCATCGCTGCGTTCATAGCCTGCAACCCAACTGCACGACTGCTGCGAATCACAAGCTGCGTTATCAAGGCCTTTGCATTGACTGGCCGCATTAGCTTGGCCAGACAAAGCTAGCCCCGCAGCGAGCAAGGCGCCGAGGGTTAAAGTTCGAGTTGTGGATGCGTTGTTTAACAATGATTTCATTGCATTATCTCCTTATAAAAGTAGAGCTCCAGTCCTGGAGCAAATTTTAGCTGGCTACTCGCCAACCCGTTTACGACCCATACCTTGGGTCGAGAGAGACTATAACCAAGGTCTAATGGCTCACGCCTCCCCCATTTGGGTGAAATTTATGCACTCCATCTATTGAGTCTTGAAATGCTTGGAAAGCTTGAGGCCTTGCGCTTGGTAATTCGACTTAAGCCCGTTTCCATAAACCTTATCAGGAGTCTCTAACATTTTTTCATAGACGAGTCGGCCGACATTCTGGCCATCTTCCAGAAGAAACGGAACATCGAAGGAACGTACTTCTAAAACCGCTTTTGCTCCTGCTCCGCCAGCCTCGGCGACACCAAAACCCGGATCAAAAAAACCAGCATAGTGCACTCGAAATTCACCGACTAGAGTGTCATAGGCCACCATCTCTGCAGCATAGTCGACTGGGACTTGCACGGCCTCTTTGGACACCAAGATATAAAACTCGCCTGGGTCTAAGATAAGCTGCCTGTTATTTTCTTTTCTAGGGTCGCGATACAGTGGCTCCCAAAAATTCTGTGCTAAATGAGCGGCAGGCTCATCAACATCCACGACACCAGAATGGCGCTTAGCACGAAACCCGATGAGACCTGTTTCTGGGTCACCACTGAGATCCACACTGACTGGCACACCATTCTTTACCTGACGGGCCGTTAGCTGCGTATCCACCAATGCGTGCTTCTGTTGCAAGGCCCAATGCTCCTCGTTACTAAGTGACGGAGATCCAGATCGTATACGCAGCTGCGAAAGGCGAGAGCCAACACGCACCAAAACGCTAAACGTCAGCGGCGCAATCTCGGCATAAAGAGGCCCACTGTAACCCGCTTGAACTTGCTCAAATTCATCACCATTGTCGGTAATCAAGCGGGTAAAAACATCCAGCCTGCCGGTGGAACTCTTTGGGTTGCCCGCCGCACTAAGTGCTGGGGGTAAATCTAAAGACTCCAGCAGAGGCACAATATAGACGCACGACTTTTCCAGTACCGCGCCATGCCTAAGGTCGATTTCATGCATCGCCATATGTTCGAGGCACTGCGCAACGGTTCGATCTTCACCCGGCAGAAAAGAACTCCGCACGCGAAATGCCTTGGATCCGAGCCGCAGATCAATGCTGGCTGGTTGAATCTGATCATCCAGCACTGCTTTTTCAGCGCGCACGGTTTTACTGGCGACAAGGTCAGACAAATGCTGACAGGCCAGCGCTCCACGTTTATCGAAAGACATATTGGCTAAATTAGTAGCATTCCAAGTTATTGAATGCGCGATCATATCAACTTATTAAGCGATATCGGAAAATCAACCGTTGTTTGTGGCCTCCATCGCGCTCAGGTAACATCAATACAATGAAACGCTGGTTCAGAAACAATTCTATTTATCGCGTTGCTGCACTGAATTTTGGGCTATTTATCGTACCCGCAACCGTGTTGGCAGTGCATCTCTTATTTTCGATAAATCATGAGCTTTCGGTGATGCTCGACAACCCCTCAAATTACGACTTTCGGGCCGAAGTTGTGGAAGACACCGGTTTCGTGCGTGAGCTGATCACAAGACTACGAAGCGCCTCGCCCGCCTATGCACAACAAGATGAATTCGTTGAGTACCTAAGAGATCTGCGACTAATTGTTATCTTGATCTGGGTCGGGCTCTTTCTAGGCGGGCTGTGGTTGGTTGCAGACCTATCCGGGAGGTTGCAAAAACAACTCTCAACCATGTCTAAGTCGATTCAGGGCTTGGTGGAAAATGATTTGAGCCAAACGATAAAAATTGCAGGTAACAGCGACGTTCTAAAAGTCGGCGAGCAGTTGGAACAACTTCGACTGCGGCTCGACCGCAACGAGCAACAGCAAGTTCAGTTTTTACAACATGTGTCGCACGAGATTAAAACCCCACTGGCATCTATCCGTGAGGGCATCAAATTGATGAATGATGAGTTACTGGGCTCAATTAACGCTGATCAAGCAGAAGTTACTCAGATCATTCTTAAAAATAGCCGCGAGCTGCAATCCTCCATTGAGAGCCTTCTCGACTACAATCAAGCACTAGTAGCGCCGCGCGAGAGCGAGAGAGAACGAGTAGACCTTTGCGACCTCATCGAACACGCAATTGCTCGACAGACCCTTGGAATAAAAGCCAAGGGATTGGAGATTAATAAGCACTTAATTCCTGCAGAGGTCTGCGTCAATCAAGCTCAGATCCTGACAGTACTGGATAATTTGTTATCAAATGCGATACGATTCTCACCTTCGGGGGGGCGGATCCATCTAGAACTGCACCATGATAACCAGATGTATCATTTGCTGGTCCAGGATGAAGGCCCAGGAATTCCAGATGATCAGAGAAATATGGTATTTAGCGCTTTTTTTGTGGGCACATCAAAACCTAAGAACTCATTGAAGGGCACGGGGCTCGGTCTCTCCATTGCGCGCGAGTACGTGGAATTGCACCGCGGCGCCATAGAAGCCCTTGACCCAGATGACGGCCCTCTGAGCGGGGCATTGTTTCGCGTTTGCTTAGTAGATAACTGAATATGGATACGAAAGTGGCACAAGATGGACTTGAAGAGTTTCGCCTGACTGGACGTGAGCAAGCACGTCTCTTGTTGGTGGATGATAACCCCGACCTTCTGCGATTAATTGCCATCAGGCTTCGACCATTTAATTTTGAGCTTAGAACAGCTGAGAGTGCAGAGGATGCGTTAACTATTTTGGCAGTCTGGGCTGCCGACCTAGTCATCACCGATCTCCGCCTGCCAGGCATGTCAGGAATGGAGTTGTTTAGTCAGATCCAACAAGACAGCCCGCTATTGCCAGTCATCATACTCACCGCTCACGGCACCATTCAAGACGCCGTGCAAGCAACGCAAGCGGGTGTCGTCAGTTACCTCACAAAACCGTTCGATGGTGATGCGCTGGTCGATCGAATCCAATCAGCTCTGTTTACCAGTGGGTTTACCGAGGCGCAAACCGTCTCATCCGATGAGGTTTATTACGACCGGCGATGGCGCGGACGCATTGTCAGTACAAGTCCAGCGATGAAAGCGCTGCTACTGCAAGTAGAAAAACTGGCGCAAACCAATGTGCTTGTTATGTTCGAAGGAGAGGCCGGTACCGGTAAAGGAGAACTCGCACGTGCACTGCATCGACGCAGTGATCGAAGTGATAGTCCATTTGTTGAAGTAAGCTGCAGTGCCTACGCCGACGAAGTGCTATTTGCTGAAGTGTTCGGCGTTTCAGCAGACGCTCAGCAAGGCATCAAAGCACAAATTGGTAAATTGCGAGAGGCAAATGGGGGCACTTTGTTGTTTAGAGACTTTGATGAAGCCTCGATAGATTTCTTACGCAGTGCCCTAGGCGCGGCAATTGAAGGCCGTGCCAGCACCATCAATAACAATGAAACGTATCCGATTAATGTTCGCATTGTGGCAAGTTCCGCTTCCATGGACCCTGCGGATAGGCCAAGTCAAGAATTGTGGGACATGGGCTATAAGCTAGGGCTGACGCCGCTACAAGTGCCACCGCTACGCGAACGTCGCGAGGACATCCCCTTAATTACAAATCAGTACCTACAAGATTTCAGAGATGATCTGGAAACGCAGTTTTCGAGCGCTGCGCTACGTCTCCTTGTGGCTGCAGAATGGCCGGGAAATATTCGCCAATTAATCGCGGTTGTTCGCCAATGCGTGCGTTTAACAAGCACCAGAATTATTCCCGAAGCTCTGGTCGCCAGCCGTATTCAAAGCCCCTTGTTTCAGATTGCCCCCTTATCATCAGCACAACGAGAATTTGAACGCGGGTACTTGATCGATGTGCTTAAAGCGACCCGCGGCAACGTAACTCGCGCTGCAGCGATTGCCAAACGTAATCGAACTGAGTTTCATCGCTTGCTCAAAAAACATCAAATCGAAGCCAAAACTTTTCGCAATAGCTAATGCGTGCAGCGGCAAAGAATCTATTTGCCTTATTGGTAAGACCCAACTCAACAAGTTATAATCGCCGCGCGATGAAGGCTTTGCGGGAGAGAGAGTTTGTTAACACGAACTCCGCCGAAGGCGCAACGTGCTCGTAACCGCTCAGGCAAACGGACCACAAAGCTGACACATCGCCTCTGGAGAGTGGTGCTACGCACCCACCGAAGGGGTAATCTTTCAGGTCACCGGACAGAGGAGCAAAAGACTCACCACGCTGCGGCATAGTGCTGCAATGTGTGGTGAGACATATTGACTCCCGAAACTTATTGAACACTTGGCACATCGCCGACGCATAAGTTTCACCTAGACAAGCATCCTTGCAGAGGTGACCACCGAATGTCTGAACTCGCCAAAACCCCTTTATATAAACAGCACCAAGCACTGGATGCACGGATTGTCGACTTCGGCGGTTGGGCGCTACCGGTCAACTATGGATCGCAAGTTGATGAACATCACGCCGTAAGAACAAGCGCTGGGATGTTTGACGTTTCGCATATGACTGTTTCAGACGTCACCGGGCGAGACGTTATTCCTTTTCTTCGATTTCTGCTCTCAAACGATATCGGCAAAGCGAGCAAGACACCGGGAAAAGCAATTTACAGTTGCTTGCTCAATGAATCTGGAGGCGTGATTGATGACCTAATCGTCTATCGCATGACCGACCAGCACTGCCGGCTAATCACTAACGCCGCCACAAACATTAAGGACATGGCATGGATCAAACAACAATCCAGCGGCTTTGAAGTAGACTTTCAGGAAAAACCAGACTTAGCAATACTGGCGGTACAAGGCCCAAGCGCAATTAGCCATGCCTCTTCTTTGGCGCCCTTGCTTAGCCAGAAGGATCAAGAGCTCATCGCCTCACTGCAACGATTCCAGGGCGCGGCTCTAACCGACATGCCAGACAGTTTTGTTGGCAGAACCGGCTACACCGGCGAAGATGGGCTCGAATTCGTACTCCCAGCGGAATCGGCCAAGCAATTATGGGAAGCCTTATTAGCAAAAGGCGTTCAACCATGCGGATTAGGGGCTCGAGACACTCTCCGTCTGGAAGCCGGTATGTCTTTGTATGGGAATGATTTGGATGAATCTCATACTCCCGCTGAATCCGGCATTGCGTGGGCCGTGGCCTTATCTGACCAACGTGATTTCATCGGCAAGCAAGCGGTGCTATCGGCACCAAGGTTTCAAATGATTGGCCTTGTATTGCTTGATCGTGGCGTTCTTCGCGGGCACCAAGCGGTCTTTATTGACGATAATGAAATCGGCGAAATCACCAGTGGAACCTTTTCGCCAACCCTCGAGAAGTCGATTGCTTTGGCACGTGTCTCAGCAGATTCGAACATTCAGCAAGGTGATCAATTGCAGATCAAAATCCGCGCTAAAACCTTGAATGCGCAAGCAGTCAGCTACCCATTCGTAAAAAACGGCAAAGCTTCATTTAACCTATAAGTGATGACAATTAGAAAAGATATGACAACTCGAACAACTTTTGCACAACGCCACATTGGTCTCAGCGACGCCGACATTGACCACATGCTAGCGACATTAGGTTACAACTCGCTGGATGATCTAACCGCCGCAGTGGTTCCTGAATCAATTGCCGACAATTCGCCACTCGATCTGGCACCCGCGTTAAGCGAAGAAGATGCATTGGAAGAACTCGCTGAAATTGCCGCTAAAAATACAGTAAACACATCGTTAATCGGGCAAGGTTACTACAACACCTTTACGCCCAAGGTAATCCAGCGCAACGTATTGGAAAACCCGGCTTGGTACACCGCCTACACCCCGTATCAACCGGAAATATCGCAGGGCCGCTTGGAGGTTTTGTTCTACTTCCAGACCATGGTCACTGAGTTAACCGGCATGGATATCGCCAATGCGTCTTTGCTCGACGAAGGTACGGCGGCAGGCGAAGCCGTGACCTTGGCTCACCGAGCACTGCGCGGCAAAAAGAACAAATGTTTGGTGTCAAAAAACTGTCACCCACAGACTTTGGAGATTTTGCACACCAGAGCGACACCACTGGGTATCGAGTTGATTGAATTTGATGAGACTGTAAACGTCGAAGATTGGACTGATGTGTTCGCGGTATTGGTGCAATACCCTGACACCTACGGCACCGTCAGCGAACTCAAAGATCTGTGTGATGCCGCACATGAGGCTGGTGCACTGACGATCATGGCCAGCGACCTGTTGGCCCTAACCTTGTTGAAATCACCAGGCGAACTTGGTGCCGACATCGTGGTTGGAAACTCGCAGCGCTTTGGCGTGCCGCTGGGCTTTGGAGGCCCTCATGCAGGGTTCTTCGCAGTCAAGGACAAGTACAAGCGATCAATGCCGGGCCGCCTGGTTGGCCAATCGATCGACTCGCATGGTAACCCCGCGTATCGGTTAGCACTGCAAACACGGGAACAACATATTCGCCGCGAGAAGGCCACGTCGAACATCTGTACGGCGCAAGCTTTGTTGGCGATCATGGCAACTCTGTACGCTTGCTATCACGGCCCCAAACAGTTACGAACGATCGCATTAAGCGCACACACGCTGGCACAAAAGTTCAAAGCAGCATGCGAAGCCAATTCACTTCGCTGCAACAGCGACGTGTTCGACACGGTGACAATAAGCAACGTAAACGCTGAGAGTGTTTGCGCCATTGCACTAGAACGAGGCTACAACTTAAACAAACGCGCAAGCGATACCATCAGTGTCGCTTTTGATGAGACCAGCACCGAGCAAGACGTGCTGGCGGTGCTCGCTTGCTTTGGAATTGAATTCGACTCTTTGCAATCTGTCGAACCGATCAGTACAGATCATCTGCGCCAAGATGAATATATGACGCAGGCCGTGTTTCATCAATATCACAATGAGACCGAGATGATGCGTTATTTGCGCAGGCTCAATGAAAAGGACATCGCCCTAGACCGTGCCATGATTCCACTCGGCTCATGCACGATGAAGCTCAACGCTGCGGCTGAAATGACCCCAGTGACTTGGCCAGAATTCTCGCAGATACACCCTTTTGCGCCACACGATCAAAGCGAGGGATATCAAGAGATGATTGTCCAGCTCGAACAGATGTTGTGCGCTTGCACTGGCTATGACGCGATGTCATTGCAGCCGAATGCAGGCTCTCAAGGTGAATACGCAGGCTTACTCGCGATTAAAGCTTTTCATGATGCCAATGGTGAAAACCAACGCGACATTTGCTTAATTCCGGGGTCAGCCCACGGCACCAATCCCGCCAGTGCACAAATGGCCAATATGCAGGTTGTCGTGGTCAAATGCGATGATCGCGGCAATGTCGATATTGATGATCTCAATGCCAAGATCTCTGCAAATGAAGGCCGGATCGCGGCAATTATGATTACCTACCCTTCCACACACGGTGTGTTTGAAACCGGCGTGCGTGAAGTCTGTGATTTAGTCCATCAAGCCGGCGGCCAAGTCTATATTGATGGTGCCAATTTGAATGCCATGGTTGGCGTGGCTCAGCCTGGTAAGTTCGGCGGCGATGTATCGCATCTGAATTTGCACAAAACGTTCTGCATTCCACATGGCGGCGGCGGCCCGGGTGTTGGCCCAATTGGAGTTGGTAAACATCTTGCCCCCCATATGCCTAAAGATGGCGTGAATTCTGAGCGAACCGGCAACTTGATCAGTGCCGCGCCATTTGGCAGTGCCAGCATTCTGCCTATTTCTTGGATGTATATTCGTATGATGGGCGCTGAGGGTTTACGCAAGGCCACTCAAGTTGCCATTTTGAGCGCTAACTATGTGGCTCACCGATTAAAGGACGAATACCCCATACTGTATACCGGCAACAATGGACTGGTTGCTCACGAGTGCATAATCGACACTCGCGCAATGAAAGATGACGGCGTCAGTGTTGACGATATCGCTAAAAGGCTCATCGATTACGGATTCCATGCGCCAACCATGAGTTTTCCAGTACCGGGCACATTAATGATTGAACCGACTGAAAGCGAACCCCTTGCAGAGTTGGAGCGCTTTTGCCGTGCCATGAAGGGAATTTATTCAGAGTATCTGCTGGTGAAGAAAGGGGAAGTGCCTATGGACAATAACCTTCTTGCGAATGCACCACATACTGCCAAAGTTTTGCTGGCTGATGAGTGGAAAGCACCGTATTCAAGAAAACACGCTGCGCACCCAGATGACACTTTAGATTACTCAGTTAAGTATTGGCCACCGGTTGGTCGGGTTGACAATGTGCACGGAGATAAAAACCTGATCTGCTCTTGCCCGTCCATGAGCGAATACGAATAAAGGTTAAAACACAGCGAAAACCAGTTATCGAAACCAGCCGCGCCCGCGTTCAAGATCTTCCTTGCATAACGCCAATTGAGCCGAGAACTTCTTGGCTCGTTGGTCAACACGTTTAGCGGTTTTCAGCAACCACTGTTTGGAGAGATGTGTTCCTCTAGAGTAACCGCCATGCCCTTCGTGGTAGTTCAAGTACTGGCCATAACCATCCCACTTCGAGACCTTGTTGCGCTGATAAGTATTATTCATATACCACTGAATAAAATCATAGGCGTTGGCAAAATTACTGCGGCTACTAAACGCAGATCCAGCCTCCTGTTCATACTCCTTCCACGTACCTTTTAGAGCTTGAGAATAGCCGTAAGCGTTGCTCGCGCGACCAGTAGGAATAAAGCCTAAAAAGTACTGCATGGGTGGTTTCGCTTTACGTCTAAAACTGGACTCTTGGTACATAATCGCCATCGGTAGCTGAATGGGCCCACCCCATCTCTCACTGCTTCTCTTTGCGGCGCGATACCAACTTGGTTTTTCTTCGAAAATCTGGCAAATATTGTCTATGTTACTAGGTTTCTTTGTCGCGCATCCGCTGACAAAAAAAAACGCTGACAAGCACAACAAGAACAAGCTAAATTTCATGAGCTAAGAAATGATTTCACGCTAGATAAACAACGGCGGCTGATCGGAAACTGGGTTTCAATATTTTTCAATACCGCAAATTTTACCCCATCTGCAGACTGCTTAATTGCGACCAGTTCACTTTTGTTAATCAATGTATTTCGATGTAATCGAAGAAAATGGTCGGTGAAGCGGTCTTCTAATTGTTGCAATGAGTACGAAACAACAACCTCGCGAGAATCTTGCAGACCAGCGACCACCGACTTAGCCTCGCTGCGAAAGTAATAGATGTCTGCCAATGGCAAACGCGCGACCGAGTCTTTTTCAGAGATTCGAATGCTTGGCGCGGCCTGCGCGTCAGCAAGTCGTTTAATTTGCAGATGGCTCAACCGTTGCGCGCTGACTATCGCTTTTTCCAACTCTGGACGAGCCACGGGCTTTAAAAGATAGGCAACGGCATTCGCATCGAAGGCTTCGATCGCATATTGATCATAGGCGGTACAATAAACGATGGCCGGCGGCTGGTCGCTTGTGGCGACAATTTCGCGCGCCGCTTCCAACCCGTTCATGCGCGGCATTTCGATATCTAAAATCACCAAGTCAAAAGCTTGCTCGCGAATTTTTTCCAACGCCTGCAGGCCGTCGCGTGCTTCCCCGCCCACTTCAACCCCGTCAATCTCCTTGAGGAGTCTGTTTAAACGAGACCTCGCTAAGGGTTCATCATCAACAATAAGTATAGAAATCACACTGCTAGTAATGTGACTTCAATTAACTCTGCCAACAATCTTGACTCGCGGTACCGCCAGAGTTTGTCGACGTTCGAACACCGCGGTCTGTCAGCACAAAAGAAGCGCATTTGCTATCGTCGTTCTGTCCGCTGCCGGTCTTGGGTGTGACGGCAATGGAAAAACAAGTGTCGTTGCCATTTACTTGACAGCTTGGATGCGTGACAGCAATTTCATAGTTCTCGAGCGAGTCGGATAGATTGTCGCAGGCGGCATTATCGTAATCATTGCGCAAAGTATATCGTCGCTCTTGAATGCCCGCACATTCGAGAGCCGCAGTGGTGGCTTCTGTACGAGTCGACTTGCGAACCTGATCAAGATAGCTGGGGTAGGCAATTCCAGCAAGAATGCCTACCACCGCCACGGTGATCATCAGTTCGATTAAGGTGAAACCTCGATGGTTACGGGTTTCATCACTAAGTTTCTGCTTCGTTTCAATGTTCATCTTATTCATGCTCATTAGTTTGCAAGCGGCACTTCAGTCCAAGACTTACGCCCCGTAATCGTTGGTGGCAATGGAATTGGCTTGTCGCCAATTTCGCCAGTACTCAACGGAACCTTAATTCGAATGCCAGTTCTACCATCAGATTGCGGGACAATCAGCAAAGATGACGTAGCCGCAATACCCTCTCCAATAACTTCAGAGCGAACTAGATCCCCACCTGTCTCACCTAGCAAGCCATCGAAATCATCAGTAACAAATGGTGTGCCTGTCGAGAAATCCACGGCGTACAGAGAACTCGTTCCAAACTCATTGGTACATGCATTGCCATCTGAAACCGGCGGTAAGAAGTCAGTAAAGAACAAAAAGTCTCTAAACACTAATGGCTCAGCTGAGCTTCGACTAGACAGGGAATTTACAATAGGCAAATCAAGAAACCAGCCAGCTCCGGTCGTTCGCATATATTGTTTAAAACCATTGAAAGTAGTTATGGGGTTACCATCAGCGTCACTCAGCGAAATCCCACTGATTCCACCGTCTGTCTGAACAGTGACATTAGTAACGTCGACTAGAGAACTTCTGGCAATTGTACTTGGAGCGGTGGTGCCTAGAGGATCCAACTCTTCTTTCACACCGTAAAATGAGTTTTGGTCATCCTGCCTAAAATCCTCGGAGTCAAATAAACGGCCAGAACCAAACAGCAACCAATTGTTCCCAGCGCGATCACCAACCATGGTTGGACGAAACGGAATAGGCTGATTCGCATCAATCACTTCCGTAACACTGCCATTGAACAGGCGATTAAGACTGCCGCTAGGTGAATCCGTAGGACCCTCAATAGAACCAAAATAAACGGCCTCTTCGGTATAATCAAAGTTCCAATCCTGTGCGACGATATCACCCGTAAAGCTGTTAGCTGGGCCGTAGACAAACTCTGTTTGAGCACCATTCGAGAGATTGTATTTGTAGACTCGCGCCTGTTGATTACTTTCAGAAGTTTGGATATCCGTGGGGCCAGAACCAAATACAAGGAACCACTCTACGATACCCGAACCGTTAACTTCTCGAACCACGGTTGGCTTGCCGGTGGTAAAACCAAGAGCAGGGTCGGTAATCTCAGCAATCAATTCCGGCGGCTCTTCTGGATTCGTTACATCCAGCACCAAATAAGCGGGTCGAGTAGTAATGTCGGCCGTAGATTCATCAGCATCATCATCGATTTCAGGGAAGATACCGCCACCTAAGCTCATTCCCACAACCAAAATCGTACCCCAACCATCTGGATGATCCGTATCATCGGTGAAAATTTGAGCATCGAAGGTTTGCACCGCACCGTCAACATAGGCAACGTGAAGCGCTGAGTTGTAGCTAGAATCAGCAACCCATTTTAAATGTGGCAACAGGTTGTAAGGAATAAACGACCACAACTCTGCACCAAGAGCATGCTCAGTAGCACCTGGCGACTTTGGATTAGAAGTACTAAAAGTGACTGAATTAGGATCCCAGAAGCCTCCGTTGAAGGCATGCAACATACCATCGTTACCACCTACATAAACCATGCGACGACGGCCAACCGAGTCATAGTGGTCCCTAAAATTTGCATAGGTCT
The DNA here is from genome assembly GCA_937973905.1 of uncultured Arenicella sp. GTDB lineage: Bacteria > Pseudomonadota > Gammaproteobacteria > Arenicellales > Arenicellaceae > Arenicella. The sequence continues at coordinate 12,081 of CALJJR010000106.1, forward strand.
CGGCCACATCAGGGAACAATAAATTAATGCTGTCATTTGGGACATCCACCTGTGCGGGCGTAGAGTGCAGTACATCGCCAAGTAGCAGTGGATTTTCATCCGGCAAGGTTCGATTGCGCATTTCTGGGCGCCCTTCTTGCCCTCTGGTAAAAGCGATCAGATCTTGTGCTTTAGCTTGAGCAAGCGCTTGATCGTCGGCATCCCAATCATCACCGTCTAAATCGACATCGTCACCAGCGGAGTCACGTGCCAGCAGCGTAAAATTAGAAGGGTTGATCGCATCTGAAGACTCATCATCATTCCACACAAAGTCGACCACGGTTCCGTTTAAGTTAGTCAATATATGCCGATACCCAACAGCAGGGTCTGCAATTGATTCGTACGGCCGTTGAGTCAAAAACAACTCGCCCGCGCCTGCGGTTGGTACTTGGTCATAACCGCCAAGTACATCGGACGCTTCCCAAATAGGCACTAGTTCGGACAACTCGATTAAGTCATCAGCCCCCCCAGGATCGCGAATAGCTTGAGTTCGTTGCAAAATAGGGTCGAAATCAAGTCTAAAGGCGGTATCGTCGGCATCAAGAGTACCTGCCGTTGTCCCATTGTCTTCGCGCAAATCACCCGTGTCATCAACAAAGTACATAGAGAGTGAACCCGTCCAGTAAACCGGGTCCGATGTCGTGCCGTCATTCAGAGTTTTGGTTGTTTCAGGAATGTACAAAGCCTGTACTACAGAACCCGCTGATTGAACGCTAGACGTTACTACAGACAATCCACTTGCAGAGCCGAGATTTGCAGTAATTCCGTCAATGGAGCGTTGTAATTGCTCTTCTAGCTGAGCCGAGTTATTTGAGTAAAAACCATAATTTCCGTCTGCATTAGTGTCATCACGCCCGTCGTCAGCAATGTTCTCCAATTGACCACGGTCAGTGTTATTGAGTGCGAAGCCAAACACCCAGGTCTCAATACCGCTCGCCTTTAAGCCTCTCACCTGTTCTTCAACGGAGGCAACCGACCCGCTGACATCTGAGACACTCAAGGCACTCGCGCCGCTGGTAACCGCACTAAAATTTCGCGTCGGTCGTCCATCACTTAATAGAAAGACAAAGGTGTCTGGGCGGCAATTGGCGGGCGCACCGGCACCCGCCGACAAACTTAGATAGACATCACTGCTTACCGCCGGATCTGAAGTAGCATTAGGATTGGTCCAAAGACTCTTGTGGATTTCATTATCGTTGCCGTCGGTATCCAGCTGCAACGCATCCAAGGTGAGATAACGCCGCGCGCTGTACATCGCGCCAGCGAGCGGAGTCGAGCCCACGCTGCGAATAATACCTTTGTCGACAATGTCATCTTGCGAAGAAAAATACGTTCTTAGGCCTGGGCTGAACCGCCCTGATCCATCGGCATTACGTTTTCTAAACGAATAGTTGCCATTAGAATTGGAGCCTGCAACAAAGCTCGGCGTTTCGGGCTCGATGGCCATGAGACGTTTAACCAAAGTCAGGTGTGTCCCAGTTAACGACTTCACTGGCGCCATTAAAATACCCTTACCGCCACTTTGATTTTTAAAATAGTAATCAATTTTACTGCCGGGTGTTCCACATCCAGGGTAACCCCGACAGTCATCCAAAGTCACAGTACCGTTTTGACTATTTTGTGCGCCAAACGTCATTACTCCGACATTAATCTTATCGGCATTACGATCAAAGATATTTTGAAATGCGGTTCGAACACGATACGAGTTACTTCGCGGGTCATGCGCATTACCGTCATCCAGCTCATAGTTGCCACCGTCTTCGTCTGAGGTGCTGCCCATACTTCCCGAGTTATCGATTACGATCAGAATATTCGGTTTCAAATCGGGCCGTTCACCGAATGTTTCTGGCAAGACACTGTAGTCTTCCACCACCGCAGAAGGTGCAGCTTGCACACCAACGATATGGCGTGGGCCTTGCAATCCGGTTGCAAAGGCAAGGATCGCTGCCAGAAGTGTGATTTTAATTTGTTGTTGCATAGTTTTACCTGCCGAGCGCTTTAGATTGAGGCTCTCAAATCATTGAATGACGTAAATTGATTGAAGCATTACTCTTGCTTCACCTTCGTTGCCGGCCGTCCCCAAGGCCGTAACGCGGAATTGCATATTGTCAGTTTGGCAATATGGCCAAAGTGACTCTGTACTATCTAACTCTAGGCTGGTAGGAACACCGCCGGCGCCTGGGGTGCCTGCACAATCAGAGGGTGTACCTGGCTCAGGGACAAAGCCCATAAATTCGATAATATATTTAGGGTCTTCGGCCAAATTTAGCCGGTTTCTCACGCTTGGCGTGACTTCACGGTGGCGGCTTGCAGTGTTCCAAACATTAAGTTTGTTTCGGTTACCACCATCGCGAATCATGACCCAATGGTTGTACTGTGGGTCATCAGGGTCAAAGTTTTGGTCAAACTCTACTGGCGAACAAATTCCACCACGACCGATGCTCATCTGGCAGCTTTCTGCCGCATTGCGCTGCGCCGTTACACCACCTTTAAAACCGGCATACATTCTCGATGCAATTTGAGTACCAATAGCCTCAACATCCTGTTCGCCGGCCAGCAAGGCGATTTCTGCCGCTTCGAAAGCCGCTTGTCGTTGCAGGGTGTTGCGCGTCATCTGCTCACCCATCAAATTTGACCGTAATGACGACACCCCAATTAGGGTGACCACAAACAGCATTGCTAACGAAATAAACAGCACAATGCCTTGTTGATTTTTGTAGTTAAATTTTTTCATTAGATGTTTTGTTTTCACCAGATAAGGCGGATTACCGAGTACGTTGTTGGTAATTCACCGCCGCAGTGTTCCGCTCTACAACGTAGGAACGAACTACGCCTGTATTGCGCGGTTTCAAGGTTGTATTCACGGCGTACCGCATCACTTGGTCAGTGGGATCTGTAGGCGTGACAACCATATGCCCAAGCAATTGCAAAGCGGTATTTTGAGCTTCGTCGCTGGCAACCTCCGGTGACCTTAATACCATGCCAACGCGAACAGCAACTACGTTCTGCCAATCATCAATAAAACGGGCACTGGCATAACGGTTTGCCAATCCATCGCCCGATGTGTCCTCGCCATATAGAAACTGTAGGGTCTCGACACCCTCAACAAGCTCTGCTGGATCATCGCCGACACTACCTCGGCCCAGGTCCCAGCGAAATAACGAGGGCAAACCACTCGCTCCAATACCCACGTAATAAGCGGCTGAAGTAACCTTATGTATTTTTGAATCAGGCCCCCAACCGTAGGACCATATTGGCACGCCGGTCTCGAAGGATTGACTACGATTGCGCGGTTGGCCACGAGTCGTCGGTTCCGCAACTATTCGGCTCTGGTTGGACTCGATTGCGGTATCAACTTGCAATAGATCGGCAACATAGCAGTCACCCGCCATAATGAACTGCATAGCCTCGAAATCATGGTTATCCGCGGTTGTCACGGTCGTGTCAGCAGTACTAAACTCGGTACTCAACACTGCATCTGTTTCTTCTACACTGTTAATGATGATAAAGTCAGATCCCTGTATGGGTTTTGGATTAGCGTTATTAAATACTGCATCTTGCATTGCTCCTGACACAGCCGTGCCGATACCATCGTGCTGAGTAGATACGAAGTTGTCTTTATTAGGAGCATCTTGGAGAGCTGGAAGCGTATAGGTATCGACGCTAGAATCAGTGCCGGAATAATCCCACCCAGTTATTGGTGACGTAAAATTTATCATGCGCTCATTGTTCAACTTTGATCGAACATAGTCCACGCATCCTAAATTTCCGGCTCGACGAATATGATCAGCTAAAAAGTGAACGGCGAAGCGGCCATTTTCTTGAATCCGACTAACCCCTTCCGTCATACGATAGGTTGTTTTAGTAGAGAGATAAGACTGAACGGTTATCGCTGATAGCAACAGCCCTAACACCAAAGCCACTAACAACTCTACGAGAGTGAGCCCTAGCTGGCTTTTAGGCTGCGTTGGATGCGACGTCGCTAATTTTTTTATGTCGTTCATATTGCTCAATCCGTTCCTCACCGAACGTCAAAACGGTAGATAAATTGCTCTCTCTCCGCTTCGTTATCTAAATTATCCAGCTCATACCGATCATCCCAGCTAATTCTCATTACATACTGGCCATTACTTGGCTGCTCGAGCTGTAAAGTAGCGTCTGGAAAGACCGCGATTGCTGACTGATACCATTCATATAGATCGGCAGCACGAATCTCAGTTGCGCTGCAATTTGTCGCACTCACGGAAGCGGAAGTGGCGACGCAACTTGCGGTTGAAGGAACCTGCCCTTGACTCAAAGCATAGGCCGCATCTGGGTTGGAGCGCACTCGATCCATCAGGTCATAAGCCAAGAAATTAGCTTGCGACCGAATATAAGAATCGTAGGCAAACTTAACGCTGGTGTTTTGCATTGCTGCTAACCCAAGCATGCCGATCGACATGATGAGAACAGCGACTAACACTTCAACCAAGCTGACGCCGGCTTGCTCCTTGGCCCTCAGCGGAGCTGAGTTTTTCGTTCGCTTGAGAGTAGATTTTGCTGAGTTCATTAGAGAATTTATTCGGAATATTTACGGTACTTTTTTTGGTTAAGGCACTGAGCTTTGGTTAAGGCACTGGGCAAGTGAGAACTTCGCTCGCTATTCGCCCAGTTTGCGTCACTGAAACTGTTCGCCCGAGATCACCAGCACGGTCATCACAAATTTGAATTGCCGCAGTAGAGGCGGTGTCGGCACGCAACCCAGTTGAACTGAACTTAATAAAATCGTCGGCACCGCCTAAGGTGGTTACAACCATGTCTGCCGGCGCGCTGCCATCGAATTGATAAATCAAGTCGTCGTCGTTACTTTCATCGTAAGCATTGTCGCCAATGGTGACGCCGTAAATTTGATCGGGGTCTTTGATATAGACAATGTAGCCGTCGCTCCAATCGCCACCGCTCGGTGCGCAGGTAGGCGCCGCCGTCGCTGCGTTATCCGAACGACAAATAACCGAATAGGCACCTCGAGAAACCGCGACTTGGCGGGCAATATTGATCCCGGCGACTAACTCATTGGTGATCGACGTGATGCGGTTATTTTTGGTTAAGGCAATGAAGTTAGGCGCGGCAAGCGCTACCAACACAGCGGCTGTAATCATTACGAACAAGAGCTCAAGCAGCGTAAACCCTTTATGGCGCTGATTTTGAACTGATCGTCGAGTCTTTAACTTGTAGTTTTTATTAGACAATGCGAGGGTCCCACTAGCCTCATTTGCAGTGCAAAGATAGTAGTGATCAGCCCCAAAGCTGTCCAGTAAACTATTGATAACTGGTCGAATTGAACCGATAAGCGGTCGTTATTTACAAATTAATAACAGTTTTTAACAGTTTTCAAGAGCAAGCGGATTCAAACGTACACCTGTCAAGCGGGTCAGGATCTTCGCGTTTTTAAGGCGTCTTTTTTGGGGATTCGCATGATCACTTGGTGTGTACCTTCTTCGTGGCGAACATTGAAAGTATGTTGATCGTCATACATTACAAATAACCGTTCGCGGATATTGTCCAAGGCCATGCCGTGACCCGCAGCAACTTTCTCGCCTTCATCTATGGTGTTGGCGATAAGAAAAGAGATTAATTGCTTGGTCTCGCGAATATCGATTGTTATCTCGACTGAACCATCCTTGGCCGCGCCATGCACTACTGCATTTTCAATCAAAGGCTGCATGATTAACTTGGGCACTTTCCAGCGTTTCGGTGTTTCGACGCTGCGCTGCCATGTCACTTTAAGACGAGAATCTAGGCGCCATTTTTCCAGTTCCAAATACTGCTCGCAGAGTTCGATTTCTGCCTCGAGGTCATGCGTATTGTTGGCGTCGTCCAAACTTGCTCTAAACAGCTTCGACAAAGAAAATATTGCATCGTCGGCGGCCACCGGATTGACCGAAATCAGTTCGGAGATCGTGTTTAAACTGTTGAACAAAAAGTGGGGCCGAATTCTCGATTGCAGGGCCTGAATGCGCGCCAGTGACTCGATTTGACCACGCGCCTCTATCAAACTCAGTAATGCAAAAAATCTCAACACCAGCAGAGCCACAATTGTTGCGACCACGCCTCGTCGCCAAAATTGTTCCCAATTAAAAACCCACTGATTGTTTTCAAAATTAGGTGCAAACACCCATTGGCTGGTTACTTCAACCAGCGCGAAATCGAGCAAGCAAACACCGAACGCCAAACTGAAGGCCAGATAATTCGTTTGCCGATTAATTGGCCGCCGGAGCCAGCAAAGCAAGACACTGCCAAACAGGGCTATCCATAAAAGATACAGTGCGTTTTTGCCAAGTGCAGTTAAAAAATTAACCTGAGCAGAGACCACCGTCATAGCAATCGCGAGTAACACAGCGATCACCACCACCATTAATATGGAGGTGTTACGACAAATTTCAGGTATTTGAAAGCGGCTGGATACCGCCGGAGTAAAAGGTTCTTTGAGCTTAGCAGCCACAATCGAACTTCAAATTATGTTAATCGGTACGAAGTTCGATCGGGAGAGAGAAGGACACGCTCTCGATAGGGCCGGCCGCCTCGTTAACAACTTTGCCACCAAACTCTTTGACACGGTCGATCACTTGCTTGACCAAGACCTCGGGCGCTGAAGCCCCCGCGGTAATACCCACAACATCGATATTATTGAACCAACTCTCATCGATTTGAGACGGTTTATCAACCAGATAACTGGGCACCCCAATTTGCTCAGAAAGCTCCTTCAAGCGATTAGAGTTTGAACTATTGGTTGAACCCACTACGATCACCACCTCAGCATCTCGTGATAGCGCTCTCACCGCATCTTGCCGGTTTTGCGTGGCGTAACAAATGTCGTCTTTACGAGGGCCTTGAATATTAGGGAACCGCTGCTTTAGCGCTTCGATGATCCGTTTTGTGTCGTCCACTGACAACGTAGTTTGAGTCACATAAGCGAGATCATCCGGATTTGCGATCGACAGCGTCGCTACATCACTGACGTCTTCAATCAAATGCATGCCGCTGTCAGCCTGGCCCATTGTACCTTCGACTTCTGGGTGGCCTTGATGCCCTACCAATATGACCTCTGTGCCACGCTCGCGGTACCGCTTCACTTCCATATGCACCTTAGTGACCAATGGACACGTGGCGTCAAACACCTTTAGATCTCGATTAGCCGCCTCTGCTTGCACGGCTCGGGACACGCCATGGGCACTAAAAATCACCGTTGCACCGTCAGGAATCTCGTCGAGTTCCTCTACAAATACCGCACCCTTTTGTTTTAGGTCATCAACCACAAACCGGTTGTGTACGACTTCATGGCGCACATAAATCGGCGCATCAAATAACTCCAATGCTCGCTCGACGATATCAATTGCGCGATCAACACCTGCACAAAAGCCCCGAGGGTTTGCGAGTAAAATTTTCATTATTCGTGTTCCGTTAAGTCCAAAAAAGGTTTACCAAAGGCTTCACTGATCAACAAGGCTGCCCCACCAAAAATCGCCGCATCAGCAAGATTAAAATGTGGATAGTGCCAATCTTGATAAAACCAATGAATAAAATCCACCACGTACTGATAAATAACGCGGTCAATTGCATTGCCAATGGCTCCGCCGATAATCAGCGCATAGGCAATAGCAAGGTGAATCTGGTGACGTTCTAATTGCTTAATCATCCACACCAATACACCACTGATAACAACGGCGAGCGTGACAAAAAATACGTGCTGCCACCCTCCGGCTTGGTTCAAGAAGCCAAACGCAGCCCCAGTATTATGGACCAAAGAAAAATCAAACCAAGAGAAAATGGGTATCACTCGCTCGCGCAGAATATGCTCTGCCCAATACTTTGTTAGTTGATCGGCGAGCAACACAAACGCGCTCAACCATAACCAGCGCAAATGCGTTGTTGTAGTCGTATCAGGCATACAGCCGTGATTCTCCTTCGGCGTCTATATTCTCCACGCAGCGGCCACAGAGCTCTGGGTGAGCGGTAATATCTCCGACCTCGGGGCGTCGATGCCAGCAACGCACACACTTTTCATTGGTGTTAGCTTCCACGACTATGTTGAGATCACTGATCTCGGTCTCACTGCCGGCTGGCGATTCATCAATATTGGCCAGCGTGGCTTCGGAGGTAATTAAGATAAAGCGTAGCTCTTCTTTCACGCCACTCAGCGCTTGAAGCATGTCACCACTCGCATACAAGTGCGCGGATGCATCCAGCGCCGCACCAATCTTGCCTTCTTTTCTCAAGGCTTCAATCTTGCGCGCTACTTCGTTCCGGGCTGCAATAATCAACGCCCAGTTTTCGTCTGCCAGAGCTTCACTCGGCAGATCATCAAGACCCTTGTAGTGCGTGGCGAATAGCACCGATTCTTCTCGCTCTCCCTGCATATGGCCCCAAACTTCTTCAGCGGTAAAACTCAATATCGGCATTATACTGCGCACCAAGCTTTCGAGAATATGCTGCATTGCCGTCTGCGCAGACCGACGAGCGAGCGAATTCTCTGGCATCGTGTATAAGCGGTCTTTCAGTATGTCTAAGTAGAACCCACCCATATCGACCACGCAAAACTGATGCAAGCGTTGGTAAATTTGATGGAACTGAAAGCTCTCGTAAGCTTGGGCCATCTCATTCTGAACGCGCGCAGTAAGGCGAACTGCCCATTGATCCAGACTTAACATTTCGTCATAGGCGATCGCGTCGGCCTGACTAAAACCATCCAAATTACCAAGTAGGTAACGAATGGTGTTGCGTATACGCCGATAGCTTTCGCTGGTGCGTTGAAATATCTCACTCGAGATCGTCATCTCATTGCGATAATCCGCCGATGCAATGTACAAGCGTAAAACGTCCGCCCCTAGAGAGTTAATGATCTCTTGCGGTGACATCACATTGCCCAATGACTTAGACATCTTGCGCCCGTCTTTGTCGACCGTAAAACCATGCGTAAGCACCGTCTTATAGGGGGCCGCGCCGTTCATCGCCACGCTGGTCAACAAACTTGACTGAAACCAGCCGCGATGCTGGTCGGAACCCTCAAGATATAAATCAGCCGGCCCTGCCAGTTCTGGACGTGCATCGACCACACTGTGGTGAGAAACACCCGAATCAAACCAAACATCCAAGGTGTCGGTGACTTTCTCGTAGTCATCGGTGTCATCGCCTAGTAGCTCACTGTCCTCCAGATCGTACCAAGCTTGAATACCTGCCTGCTCAATTCTCTGCGCCACAGCCTCCATAAGCTCCAAAGTTTTGGGATGCATTTGACCGCTTTCTTTGTGCAGGTAAATCGGGATTGGCACACCCCAGTTACGCTGCCGAGAAACACACCAATCAGGTCGATTTTCAACCATGGTCTCAATGCGAGCCTGCCCCCAACTCGGTTCCCAGTCGACTTCCTTGATGGCTTGTAAGGCCTGCTTGCGTAAGCCTGCATCGCCTTCAAGATGCGCCATGCCAATAAACCACTGCGCAGTAGCGCGATAAATCATCGGGGTTTTGTGGCGCCAACAATGAGGATAACTGTGTTCATACTCTTCGTGCTTAAGCAGCGCTTGGTGCTGCTCCAAGACTTCGACAATATGTGCATTAGCCTTGAAGACAAATTCGCCAGCAAAAATTTCTGTCGACTCCAAAAATGAACCGGTAGGCCCCACCGGATTATTAACCGGCAAGTCATAACGCTTACCAACCTGAAAATCGTCACCGCCATGCGCTGGTGCAGTATGTACCGCGCCGGTTCCAGCCTCGGTGGTGACATGCTCACCCAAGATCGTTAAGGAGCGACGATCGTAAAACGGGTGCTGCAATTCGAGCAGCTCTAATTTAGAACCATTGAAACGCGCCAGCACTTCGCCACTCAAGCCATAGCGCTCCAGCGCCGAATCCATGAGCTCTTCGGCCAACACCAATTGCTGCTCACCAGCTTGAACCAAAACATAATCAAGTTCTGGATGCAGCGCTACGGCTTCATTCGCTGGCAGGGTCCACGGCGTAGTCGTCCAGATGACCAGTGCGGGATCGTGTAACGTGCCAGCATCGATACCAATTTTGTTAGCGAACGCAGCAACATCAACGACCTTGAATTTAACGTCAATCGCTGGTGAAACTTTATCCTGATATTCCACCTCTGCTTCAGCCAAAGCTGATCCACAGGCTGGACACCAGTAAACTGGCATCAAACCATGATATAGATGCCCCGCTTCAACAATCTTAGCGAGCGACCGCACGATATTAGCTTCGGTATTGAAGTCCATAGTGGTATAGGGGTTTTCCCAATCACCTTGGATTCCCAAGCGGACAAAATCAGCCTTCTGAATTTCGATCTGGCGCTCCGCATACTCGCGGCACTTCTGACGGAAAGTCTTTTTATCAATCTTTTGGCCAGCCTTACCGTGCTTCTTTTCTACCTGAATCTCAATCGGCAAGCCATGACAATCCCAACCAGGAACGTAAGGAGCACGTAAACCCTGCAGATTACGAGACTTAACAATAATGTCTTTGAGCACTTTATTCACGGAATGGCCGATATGGATCGCTCCGTTCGCGTAGGGAGGGCCATCGTGCAGAACAAACGTATCTTTGTCCGCGCGTTGTGCCTGCAGCGCATGGTAGGCGTCTAACTGCGCCCACTTCTCTAAAATTTTAGGCTCTCGATTTGGCAAGCCGGCTTTCATGGGGAAATCCGTTTGCGGTAAATTGATCGAGTCTTTGTATTGGCTACCGGGCTTTTCTTTGCTCATGCTCTGCTTCTTGGCTCGCGCGGCGAAATCGCCAGCGCAATATAAAAACAGCCCGCCGCAGTAGTCCACGGCCGGGCTGCTGGTAAATTCTTATGCTCGTATTTTAAGCAACTCGGTTGCGCAAAGATAGCGCTTTACTTAGCTATGAATGAATTCGCTCGCAGCACAAATTTCACGCGCAGCAGCGGCGTCCAGTTCGATTTGTTCGCGAAGCGCGGCAAACGACTCAAATTTTTGTTCTGGGCGAATTTTTTGTAAGAAGTTCACCGTGATCGACTGATCGTAAATATCGTCATCAAAGTCAAACAAGTGCACTTCCAAACGATTCTCCTGACCATCAACGGTCGGTCTGGTGCCAACATTTGCGACACCACCAACGACAACTCCGTTCAGCAATTGAACTGCAACCGCATACACGCCATGCACAGCGTAATTTTCCGCATCCAGAACTAAATTTGCTGTCGGAAAATTAATCGTGCGCCCGCGTTGCTCACCGTGTCGCACAACTTCAGCAATCGTATACCGCCGGCCCAACAAAGCCTGTGCAGCATCAAAATGCCCGACGCTGACCGCGTCCCGAACACGCCCGCTACTCACTCTGGCACCATCGATGGCAAATGTGTCATGAGCGATCAATTCAAAACCATGTTTCGTTGCGGCTCCCTGTAGAAAGTTAAAATCTCCAGCTCTATCTTTGCCGAAGCGAAAATCATCGCCAACGCTTAGGTATTTGATTCCAAGCCCAGCAATCAATATCTCATCAACAAACTTAGCTGGCGAATATGCAGCGAGATCTTTATCAAAATCAATCACCAGTACTTGGCTAACACCAAGCTCAGCCAACCGTTCTATTCGCTGGCTGAGGGGCTGCAAACGTTGGGCTGCATGAGGCGCGAAATACTCTTTGGCCAGCGGGTCAAAGGTTACCACCGTTGATGGTAATTCGAGCTGCCGCCCAGCAGACAGCAGCGTTGAAATCACCATCTCGTGACCGAGATGAACGCCATCAAAATTACCGATTGTTGCAACGCAAGGTTGCTGCGCCTCAGGTAAAGACTGGATTCCTCTAATTATCTGCATGGGTGGGTTTATTAATTCGAATATCGACCGACTGGGCCTATCAAACGCTCACCGATTTCAGTAAACGTTCTGCGAGTTTAACAAGCAAGTGGTAGGCAGGTCATGCCCAGTCTGGGTCTGTTTCTTCTATGTATTTGGACAAGCGCTGACGGTCGGCGTAGCTCGCGCCATGGGAACGGAAGAAGTTTAAGCTGGTTTCAGGATAGCGCCAAGACAAACAGCCTTCTCCGACATCAAATTCAACGACCCACAAACCGAATACGCTCGGGCCTAGTTGTTCAACTTTCGCCTTCCACCGCGAAACTATCTGTTCAAACTCGCGCTCTATTGATGCTCTGCGTGGGTCATTGGACAACAAACGATTTAATCGCTCTTGAACGGGTTGTAACATTTCTCGATGAGACTTCGTCACCGCATTGATTAAGGGCAGCAGCTCGCGGGCCTCAGCCAGATTAAACAGTTTGCCGGTTTCACCAATTTCGGTCACTGCTTAGTTCTCAGAATCCACTACTGATGCTCCGCCAGATCGAAGCAGCAATTGGTGCGGACGCAAACCCAACAAATATAAAACCGCAAAATAGCTTATGCCACCGCTCGCAACCTGAACACCGAGCGCGATAACGCGAGTACTCAAAGATGCCTGGAACCACCACTGATCAGAGTGATTTAAAAAGATGAGCGCCGCGGTCATACAAGCGACTGCTAGCAGTACTCTAATCACAAACCATAACCAACCCGAACGCGGCGAAAAGATGCCCTGCCGCCGCAACTCAAAGTACAAAAGCACCGCATTGACCCAAGCTGCGATAGAGATAGCCAATGCAAGCCCGGTGTGAGCCAAGTATCGCACCAAGATGATGCTCAGCACTACGTTGACCCCAACCGCAATCACGGCAATTCGCATCGGTGTTTTGGTATTCTGGCGTGCGAAAAACCCTGGCGCCAATACTTTCACTAAAATAAAGCCACTCACACCCACCGCAAACGCTTTTAACGCAGTCGCAGATTGAACGACGTCATCGGCACTAAATGCGTTGTACTGAAAAATTGTTGAGAGCAATGGGGTTGCTAAAACGAACAGTGCCGCAGTTGCAGGAAATGCAATAAGAATGACCCAACGAAGCGCCCAATCCATCATCTGCGAGTAGCTGCTCGCAGTACCGCTTACGTGTTCGCGAGACAAGCTTGGTAGTACAACTGTGGCTAAGGCAATACCAAAAACACCCACCGGAAACTCCATTAGACGATCAGAGAAGTAAAGCCAGGACACACTGCCCGTGACGAGAAAAGATGCCAGGAATGTATTTATTAGAGTGTTAACCTGAGCGACCGAGACGCTGAAAACCGCTGGTAGCATGAGGCCGAATACTTTCTTTACATGTGGGTTTTGCGGCTGGAGCGTCGGCCTAGGAAGATATCCCTCCTTAGCGAGTGCCGGCAGCTGGAAAACCAATTGCACAAACCCTGCTATCAGCACTCCAATCGCCAGCGCTTGGGCTGCATTTGCAGTCGCAGGAAGCAAAACGAGCATTGCTGCAATTAAACAAAGATTTAGCAGCACCGGCGTCACTGCTGGCACCGCAAAGCGGTTCAATGTATTTAGAACGCCCCCCGACATGGCCACTAGGGAGATACAAAATAGGTATGGAAACATCCATCGCAGGGCCTCTACCGTAACGTCGAACTTCTCGGGTTCATCCATAAATCCCGGTGCGAACAAGCGGATGATCCATGGCGCAAAAACGATGCCCAATACACTTAAAATCAAGGTTGCGAGTGCCAAAATACCGGCGCTGGCATTGACAAACTGCCTCGCCGTTGCAGTATTTCGCTCCGTCAATTCGGAAAAAACCGGCACAAAAGCCTGCGAGAACGCGCCTTCACCAAAAATTCTACGCAGAAAATTTGGAATACGAAAAGCCACAAAAAAGGCATCCGCCATCGCACCTGGCCCGATTAAATTGGCCATAATCACATCTCGCAGTAAGCCAGATATGCGCGACACGAAGGTCATGACACTGACGATCGCGGTTGATTTGAGGAGTTTCTTGGACATTTCCTAAGGACCGAGCCTTGGCGACTGAGCTGAGCACATTCTACTTGGAAATTTCGCTGCTTAAGCGAGGTTTTGGCGTGTATTTGGTGAAGTTGTGTCTACTCGCGACCAACCTTGAAAAACAGGCGGTATTTAACGCTTATTTGTTGACATAGTCACGCAAAATCTGCATATTCCGCTTTCGATTTTACGAGGTACTTTCAAAGTGGCTAATTCTCCACAAGCGCGCAAGCGCGCACGACAAAATTCAGTTCGCAGACTGCGTAATCACTCGCAGCGTTCTGCCGTACGTACTGCTATCAAAAAGCTGGAAGCCGCAATTGAAGCAGGTGACAAAGCAGCTGCTCAAGCAGCCTATGTCGCATCGGTTTCAAAAATTGATAAAGCAACAATCAAAGGCTTGCATCACAAGAACCGCGCAGCTCGACTGAAAAGCCGACTTAACAAGCGCGTTCAAGAAATGGCCGCCTAGATGCCCAAATAAGTGCTTTTGCAGTTTGTCCGAAGTTTGGACTACTGGCAGCAGTCTAGAAAAGGCCCATGACGGGCCTTTTTTTATGAGATTTCCAAAATCGTTAGCCAGCATCATCTGTCGCTAGAATAAGATTGGTATAGGCCATCTTTGTAATTAATCTCTCACTTAGGTAACCTTGGCAAAAACACGGCCTGACGCAAGGCAGAATCTTCAAGGGTGGAACAGGACGTGAGTCGAATTCGGCAGCTAATCGATACACAACTTAGTGGCATGCAACGCTTAGCAGTTTTAGTGCTGCTGGCCATTTTATTGCGTCTTATTCTGATGCCGTTTTTCCTGCATATGGATTTGCTGAGTGAGTTTAAACGGGTCAACTACGCCGTCGAGAATCTCTCTTTCTACCCAGGCTTTAATCGAATAATCACTTTCTGGATAGAATGCGCGTTTTATAGCATTACCCAGCTGTTCGTGGTCAATGGAGAACTACTTTTGTTCCTCCCTGATCCACTTCATTCGACGTCAACGACGACGCAACACTTTATCTTTGCTGGTGACCCTCATATTTTTCGTCACCTATTCATATTTAAAATCCCTTATTTAGTATTTGACCTGTTATCAGCGTGGCTCATTTGGCAGTACTTTAAGAGCAGTACCTGGCGAAACGTAGCACTACTCTTGTGGCTCTTTAATCCAGTTACGATTTACGCGAGTTATGTATTTGGCCGATTCGAAATTATCTCGATATTTTTCTTGATCGCTACTGCGTTGAGCCTAAAACAGCATCGCGTGCTTGTAGCCGCGCTGAGTTTTGGTTTGGCGCTAAATTGCCGCGAAGTAAACATTATTTATGTTCCAGCATTTCTGCTTGCTCTCTACCATTTCTTGGCTCACTCGCAGATCAGCAAAACGAGAATATTCCTTGCCTTTACGGTTGTTGTCAGCCTTTGGCAATTGCCGCAGATTATTGAGACCTTGACCGGTGCGGCCCCGCTTTTTAGCGGCCCGACCAAGGTCGTGGATATAGACAGAGGCATTACAGCTTTGACTGCCAGTAAGTTTGCCGGTGTGTATCCGTTTTTCCTACTGTTCGGAATCGCTGCTTTTGTGTTGCTTGCTAGGGTGAGTAACGAAACGTATCTAGCGCATGAGGCTTTTGTGGTGGCGGGTGCATCGACCATCGGCGCATTTTTCGTGACCGGTTTTCATTCTGCGCATTACTTCGCATGGATTATGCCGTTTCTCGTGTTATTGCTGTACCAACGAGAGGGGCTCTTGCTTCCTATACTGGCGCTCATCGCATGCTGGTTTTCTTTTTGGATGTTGAACCCTGAGGGGGCCTATTTTACGCCACTACTCGCGACACCTATTCACGAATCATTGTTTGGTTGGGGCAACTTCGCGCAGGTTTATCAAGGGTATTTCAGAGGGCATGCCCTGCTTGATGTTGCAAATATCAGAACGCTGATTTTTACGTTTTCAGTTGCCTGCTTGATCGTCATCGCTGTTCGCGCACTTTCTTTAAGCGCGCCTGTTTCTGAAAAACAATGACTCAAAAATTAACGACATCCATTTGGCTGATTGCCCTATTGTCTCTAGGTAGTGCAATGGCCGCTCCGATGGCGGTGAACGATTTTGAACTGGCCGGCGATGACATCTATCAAACCGCGGGCCCAGACCCTCATTTGGTATTCGATTATAAGAACAATAAATCGATGAGCACGAAAGGCAGCTGGGTATCGATCGATTTAATCGAGCAACAGAACACCAACGCCTACAAACCGAAGCTACAGCTCTATTGGCGTCAAGGCGCAGAGACGTTCTCCCAAACGCGAATGATAAGCGCCAATATCAAGTTGGGTGAAAATCGGTTTTTTCTACCATTTTCTCTTATCGACGCATCGCCAGATGAGGTGCGTATCGATCTTGAGGGATGCGTGTGTAAGATCGCCATCAAAGAACCGGTCGCGAGCGATGAAGTAGTCGCTGCAAAGTATCATCCCTCTGGATTCGCTAAATACTTAAAGCTTTATCAGGGGTTCGACTTAGCAATAAACGACTGGGTGGGCCAAGAACTGGTGCAGGAGCGGCCCGGTGTATTCACATTTTCAGGATGGGACCCGCGGATTATCAATCAAACTCCGCTCAACATATCCAGCGGAGTCGCAGCCGGGATTTATTTTGCCTTCGACTACGACACTCAAGCCCCCTATCAAAAGTTTGAACTTTTTTGGCAACTCGCCGGGCTAAAATGGAGCGCTCTAAGATCTGCGCATTTCTTACTTGAGAACAATGGCACGAGTCAGAAACAGATTTTCATCCCTTTTGAGCGCATTTACTCGTCGCGACGGCTGAATCGTCTTCGGCTAGATTTTGCGGCCTGCGAAACCTGCCGTTTTGCACTCAAACAAGCCCGTATTGTGGGAATCAGTGAGCAACGCAAGTATCAGGAATTCATACCAGACAGACTGTACTACGTGCACACGGAGCATCCACCTGCCGCTGTGATGAAACGCGATATTGCGCGCAAACTTTCACACGACTGGCCGTTCTTTCTAGTTTGGCTGCTGCTGATCGTGGCAACAACTGGGCTAGGGTTTAGATTTATTCGTAGGCAAGTTTAATAGCACGAGATTATCTCGGTGAATCAACTCATGATCACCGCGAAACCCCAATATTTTTGCGAACTCTCTGCCATGCAGACCCTGCAGCTTTACTGCATCGGCCGATGAATAATTGCTGAGCCCGCGCGCGATTTCGACTCCATTAGGGTCAACACAGCTGACCAAGGCGCCACGTTCAAATTCATTCTCAATCTGGGTAACGCCAATTGGCAACACACTGCGCCCCTCTTGCTGAATCACTGTCGCGGCACCGCTATCGAGGTGCACCACCCCATCACAGCGCATTTGACCCGCCATCCATTGCTTGCGCGAATTAAACCGTCCGCTAGCGGTCAGGCAAGTGCCAAGGTCATCGCCTTTGTACAAATCAAGGAGTACATCTTCAAGTTGGCCGTTGGCAATAATCGTGGCGCAACCAGAATGAGCCGCCTTTTTTGCTGCAGCCAACTTGGTAATCATACCCCCACGACCCAGACTAGACCCTGTGCCCGCCATATCATCCAGCTGAGGGTCACCCGCGACACCCTGAGAAATCAATTTCGCGCCAGCATTGGTGCGCGGATCGGAATCATACAAACCATCCTGGTCGGTCAATAAAACCAACAAGTCTGCGCCCACAAGATTCGCGACTAAAGCACCCAAATTATCGTTATCGCCGAAACAAATCTCATCAGTCGCCACGGTGTCGTTTTCATTTACGATTGTCAGAACGTTTAGGTTTAGCAAGCTTTGCAGGGTATTGCGGGCATTCAAATAACGCTCGCGATTGGCGATATCAGCATGCGTCAATAGCACCTGAGCTATTTTGACTTTGTGTTGGGCAAACGCCTCGTCATAGGTTTGAACGAGTGCTGCCTGCCCGACAGCAGCTGCGGCCTGCAACTCATTCAATCGCTCTGGACGAGCTTGCATTTCTAACTCCCCTATTCCGGCAGCAATCGACCCTGATGAAACCAGTACTATCTCGATATCATGTTGTCGCAGCTTGGCAATCTGGTCGCTCAAACGTTGAATCACGCGTTTCGAAAGTGTTAGGCCATTCTCGGTGAGTACGGCGCTACCAACTTTGACTACCCACCGGCGTTGGTGTTTAAGTTGTTCTCTAGCAGACATTTAAACTTCTTGCGGAGCTTGGGGTATAGACTTCAATTCCTCGGGTTGCGCATCGCGGTCAGCTTGTTGCAAAGTTTGCATAATATCGTTACACAGCGCTTGCGTGCCAAGCTTGCTGATTGCGCTAATAAAATATACCGGGCCATCCCAATTCAACTGCTTGAGAAGCGACTCTGCAATGGCATCTCGATCTTCATCCAAAACGGTATCGGTCTTGTTAATCACCAACCAGCGATCCAAACGGTCGAGTGGCACGTCAGCCTGTTCACTATATTGCTTTAACTCTGCTTCGATGGTTCTAACATCGCGCAAAAGATCGGCGTTCTCGTCGCCATAGGGTGCAATGTCGATAACATGCAGCAGAAGCCGGGTACGTGCGAGGTGACGCAAAAACTGAATTCCCAAACCGGCGCCATCGGCCGCCCCCTCAATTAAGCCCGGGATATCAGCGATGACAAAACTGCTGCCCATCCCTAAGCTCACCACGCCAAGCTCTGGGTGCAACGTTGTGAAGGGATAATTGGCCACTTTGGGGGTCGCTTGTGATACCGCACGCAGCAGCGTGGATTTACCAGCATTTGGCAGCCCTAAAAGCCCCACATCTGCGAGTACTTTAAGCTCAAGACGCAGGGTACGAACGTCGCCGGGTTTGCCCTTGGTGGTTTTACGTGGCGCTTGATTGGTGCTTGATTTGAAGGTTGTATTACCCAAACCACCACCGCCGCCTGCGGCGACCAAAACTTGCGTTGAATCCTCGACCAGATCGGCAATCTGTTCACCGGTTTGGGCATCGAACACCAAAGTTCCAACGGGCACCTTAATAGTTACGTCGTCACCGCCTTGGCCGGACTTAAGCTTGCCACCACCGGATTTACCGTTTTGCGCTTGGTAGTGACGCACAAAGCGAAAATCAGCGAGCGTGTTTAGACCATCAGTAGCAACCAAATAGACGCTGCCCCCACGCCCACCGTCGCCACCATCTGGGCCACCCTTGGGGATATATTTTTCACGGCGAAAACTTAGAGCGCCATTGCCCCCGTTGCCAGCTTGAACCGTAATGTCAGCTTCGTCTACAAATTTCATGGGTGAATTTTAGCGGTTCGCGACCGCCGCATTAAGGTTTATTTTCTCAAAGCGCACTAAAACTGGCGCCGGAACGAAGCTTTTTACTTCGGATGAAGTTTTTAATCGACATATAACGCAGAAAGGCCCGCACTAAGCGGGCCTTTCGCGCAATTGCTTGAAAAGATCTTAAGCAGATTTTTTCAGGTCTTTGCTCAAAGACTCCAATTTGTCAGACATTTCTTGCAAGCGTGAAGGAATATCAACAACTGAAACGAGACCAGTCAATCGGTTCTTAGCAACTTCGATTTGCTCTTCGATGTTGGCACGGCTTTCTTTTAAGATCACCTCTGCATCATCTTGAACTTTCTCACCACGAGTAACGAGGTCTTCAACCAATTTTTGGCCTTCTTCGTTAATTTGCG
Organism: uncultured Arenicella sp.; assembly: GCA_937973905.1. Lineage (GTDB taxonomy): Bacteria > Pseudomonadota > Gammaproteobacteria > Arenicellales > Arenicellaceae > Arenicella. Next base: position 31,700 of record CALJJR010000106.1, read on the forward strand.
TGTAACGAGTACGTAGCTCTTCGTTAGTGCGGTTAACACGAGTTTGAATTTCTTCAACTGAACGTCCGAATACACCCAAGCCTGCAAACCAAGCTTGACGCGCCAATACTTGCGCTGATTCGATATTTTTGTTCAGTGAACCTAATACGTTAGTTGCTTGCTCAGCAACGTCGTTTTGAACTGATTTTGCTGCTTTGGTTGTGACCTTGGCAGTAGATTTAGCAGTTGATTTAGCTGATGTTTTTTTGCTAGCAGTTTTCTTAGTAGCCATGATGTTCTCCACAAAAAGTGAATTAAGTTTTCGATGGCGTGAAGTCTATCCGCGGCGATTAGAATTCGCCCCCTAATTAGAATTAGGTTTCTAACCCGGCTCTGCTTCTGAGCCCGCGAGGGTTCGTACCAAACCATGAAACGCCTGCATCGGCGTTCGTTCCCCGGCAATTACTCCTGCCACATCAGCGGCAATGGGCATTTCAATCTGGTGTTTCTCAGCAAGCTTCATCACCGTAGGGACACTCTTAACCCCTTCCGCCACCATAACCATATCGGCAATAATTTCGTCTATTTTTCGACCCTTACCAAGTTGTATACCCACTTGGTGGTTTCGGCTTTGCTCAGAAATACAGGTGGCCAACATATCACCCATCCCGGTAAGCCCTGCAAAGGTTTCAGGCCGCCCACCTAAAGCCACACCTAGCCGGGTAATTTCTGCCAAGCCTCGGGTAATCAAAGCTGAACGAGTATTGTCGCCAGCTCCTAGCCCAACGCCCATACCAACGGCAATGGCGATAATGTTTTTCAACACGCCCCCAAGTTCACAACCGATCACATCGTCGTTCGTGTAAACGCGGAATAAGCCACTATTAAACACTTTCTGCAGTTGTTTAACGATAATATCGTCATCCATTGCTAGCACACTGGCGGCCGCTTGACCGGCCATAATTTCTCTTGCCAGATTAGGGCCGGTCAGCACCCCAACTGGGTGCCCTGGGAGCGCCTCTTCGATCACCTGAGACATACGCAAATCAGTACCTCTCTCCAAGCCCTTGGTCAACGAGACAATCGGAATCCATGCTCTAACGTAGGGACCAACCTCTTCAAGCACCTCTCTAAAACCGCTAGAAGGAACACCCATAACCAACACATCGGCGTCTTTAACAACCTTTTTTATCTTGTAATGAGCTTCCAACTTAGGTGATAACTTCACACCAGGTAAATACTTTTCGTTGGAGTGATTCTTGTTAATTTCATTCACCGTGGCCTTATCGCGAGCCCACATTTTCACGTCCGCATTGCGAGCAGCTAAAGAGGCGACGCTGGTGCCCCAAGAACCTCCGCCAAGCAGGGCTACTTTCAATCGTTTAGTCTTCATCTATTAATCCAGATCATTGGGTAATGCGAGCGCACGGATATGCTCCAGGCGGTGCGCCAATACTCGAAAACTCTTGCTGACATGACGGCGCTTTTCCAGTTGCTCAGTATCGCCGGCTTCAACTAAGCCGTAGCTATCGAGCAACTTGTAGCCGTTTTTAAACAACATGTCACCGATCGAAGCTCGGCTGTTAATTCGGCGCTGTAAATAAGCTTGGCGTGCGTATTTGAAAGCAGCACTGACCGCCGCTTTGCGCTCCATCGTTTGATCAACATCCAGCCTCGCGAAAACCTCTGCCATAACTCGATACGCTTCGATATAAGGTCTCAGTACAGCATGCGCGACAAGGGGCCGCATACGTGCCAAAAATGTATTCGCCCATGTAGCGTCTACTTTAAGCTTTTTTTGCCAGTCCTTATCAAAGTAATCCAATTCGGCTTCAAGCTCCTGGTTGAATTCCTCAGTTGGAGAATAAAAGAACTCAAACTTGAATAGGTCACGTAGACGATTGGCTTCATGCCAAAACTCGGTAAGCGGGTTATTGGGGCTATTAGCCGCTTGCAACAAGGCCAACTCAGCAATGGCTTTGGTCACAAAATGGTGAACAATAGTGTTGCGATAGTAACTGGCCTGCGTTTGCTGCTCTTCGGCCACCGCATACACAGTTTCAGGGCCCTGATCATAGCGGTTAATCAATTCACTATTGACCATGGCGTCAATGATTTCCCGCATATGCTCAATATTCTTGTCTTCAAAATCGCTAGTAAAACGAATTCCGCGAAATTCTGCCCAATCGCGCAATTCCTCCATACCGGCCCGCAGCTCCTCGATGGTCTGTGCTCTTGGAGCTGAACCCAATAACGCCATCGCCATCAATGAAGTTAGGGTAACCGGCGTCACTCGATTCGCCTCGACGCCTACTTTAAACGCAGTTTTCGCCAAGGCGAGTTTGTCGTCTGAAATCTGCTCACGATCGACCACCACGGGTTCACCGAAGTCAATATAGATTCGTCCAAGCGGCCGTCGCAATCGGCGCAAATAAGAAATAAACCAGCTTAATGATTCCGGCCGCTTGATCGCACCACCCTGCTCAGCGGCGTAATCTTTAACGTCATTGATCATGTCGTAATTAATCGCTACCGGAATTATGTGCAACTTGTCCGCCGATGAATCAGCAATGGCATCCATGACATATTTTAAAATCCCATAGCGTGGCGGCATCAATTTGCCAACGCGTGAACGCGTGCCCTCAAACGACCAAGTGAGCGGGAAATGTTTTTCCATCAAATAGCCGAGATAATTTCTTAGGATCAATTTGTAGAGCAGATCATCTTGAAACGAGCGTCGAATAAAAATTGCGCCCGCGCGTTTGGCCAGAAAACCAACGCCAGCAAACGCCATATTAATACCACCCACAATATGCGGTGTGGGGAAGTCGTTCTCAAACAGCATCGCCTGCATGGCCACGCCATCCATATGGGTTTTATGTGTCCATAGTAGAGCGGTTGGGTGTTCGCGAACAATCTGTCGAAACCGCAGCAGACGTTCCTGATCAACGACTAAGTCATCTTCATACCCCATACCCATGACGCGGCGATTGAAGCTGGCCATCACGTCTTGCCAGAAGTTATGCGGGACCGAGATCAGTTCATTGAATATCGGCAGGGCGCGTTCGCGCAGTTCAGTCTCAGACTCACCAGTCTGGGCTGAAATCTCTAGCAAACCCTGTCGATAGCGTTCGCTCGCTCTGATTTGTCGTGCTACTTGGCGGGGAACTTTATAGCGCCCGCCGCGCAAGCGACGTTCAGCAACATCCAAGGTCAACCCCGCTCGACTAGCAATGTATTCGGCTAGGTTGGCATCTATCTTGGTGCGTGATGCTTGTTCTTCAAAACGCTGCTTTAGATCGCCTAAGGTCGCAGGTTTGCCAGCCAAGCACATCGCTCGGGACGGATCTTTACGCAGTATACGCTTGGCTTGAAAGCGTGTGGGGCGGCGAGGATTACCACGCACGAGGTCACGCAGGCGCGGATTGTTATCCAAGCGATCAAAATGAGTTTTCCAAACTACTCTCAATGGCACCAGCAAGGTGTCATCGGATAAGTCTAATTGATTGATCAGCTGACTGGTGTCGATATCTTTGGAATCATGAGCAATGGGTACAATGGCAACTCGCGCTTCACCAGCAAAGTTAGATTCCTTGCGAGTTTTGTTTAGCCAATCATGAATTAGCGTTTCCTCTACCTGGTGATCCGCGTCAGCGATAAATAAGACGGTGTTCGCTGACAGGTCTTGCCAAGGGTTATCTTGCATTGATTAGCTTAAGAGGTTTTTGCACTGCGTTTAGTTGTCTTTTTCGTACTGCTAGGCCGTTTGGTTTTTTTCTTCGCACTTTTAGTTGGCTTGGCAGTTGGCTTGCCAGTTAGCTTAGCTTTAGGCTTTGGTGTTGCTTGTTCCACTCCTTGATTAACGGATTTTGCAGATACCTTTGGCGCGGTCTTGCGTCGACGACGTTTGGTCTGCAGATTGGTTTTTTTAAGTGACGTTGTTGGGCGTCTTTTAACCTTTTTCTTGGCCGCTTTCTTCTTATCTTCTATCAGCACCGCAGTGGCGGCGGCGGGCGATTTTGCCGGCATCGTACCTTGCTGCAACACCATTTGATCGAGTTCTTCCAAAAACATATCACGCACGTAGTCGACATGTTCATCAACGGTTTCTGCTCGCCATTCGGATGTATCAACCGGTGGCAATATGGTGACCTTCACGGTTGCGGGTCGCATCACAAACTGCCCTCTTGGAGAGACGTCGATGGCATTGTGAATGACAATAGGCACAACCGGAACTTCAGCCTGAATCGCCAAGTGAAAAGCGCCTTTTTTGAAGCGCCCTAAATTTGTAGAAGTAGATCTCGTTCCTTCCGGTGCAATACATACGCAACGCCCTTCATTGCGCATTACATCAACCAATGGCTGCATTGCTTCTACCGCTGAGCTAGTATTTTCACGATCTATTAAAACCGTCCCCGCATACTCAATCACCTTGCCGAGTATCGGCACGTTGCCTATTTCTTTCTTGCCAACACCTGCCATGTCGCGCCTTAGTAGCGCGGCCAATACCAACATGTCAGCCTGACTTTGATGATTAAAAACGAACACGCAAGGTCGATCGGACCAGACATATTCCTCGCCTTCGACATCCAGCTCCATACCCGAGATGGCACCAGCCACATCGGCAAATAATGAAGTCGAAAAATTACGACTCTTGCGTAGTGAGCCTGTTAAAGCATAGATCGGTAAACCGGCCAGCGCCGACCCTACCATAGTGCCTTGCATGGCAAAGGTACGTAGGTAGTCTTTAATCCCAACCTTGCCTCGACTGTTAAAATCCTGCACCGGCCAACCGCGCCCTCTAGAGATAGCACGCAAGCGGCTATTGGGATTCAACGGCCGCGGCTTGCCGACATATTCGAGCAGTTGGATATCTTCGTCACTGTCAGAGTAGAAAAAACTCTCTTCTCTGATGGCACCTTCGGCAGCAAGTATTTTTTCAGCTGCGGCAACCTTACCCATACCGTAACAAGTAGGCCGAATGACATCACCCGTAAATTTGCCATTATGAATTTCCAAATGCGTGCACATCACATGCGGTATTCCAAGGTCTCTAGCCGCAGGCATTACTTGGTACGGAGTAGCTGCTGATACCAAGGCAACGGTATGCCCCTTTTTAAGATGCGCCTCAATCAGGGCTCGCGATTCTGGGTAAATCAACTTTGCGAGATGCTTCTTGTAGAGTTCTTCACCGAACTCTAGATAATCGGACTCCTTTATCCCTTTGAGCGCACCGCTGGTCTCAGTCATCATGGCTGAGAAATCCATCGTGCCCATACTGAACTTCGTCATGATTGAGACGAGTTCAGGCAGTTGACGATATTTTACGTCTCCACGCTTAATCTGCTCACGCAGAAACTTAGTTGCTGAATAGCCGTAAATAATAGTGCCATCAAAATCAAAAAAGGCCGCAATTTGTGGCCCTTCGGGAGATTGTTCAACTTCTTTAACGACTCGTGGGTAAAGTTGCATGCAGATGTTGCTTGCGGTTCGCGTATCCGGCAGTCAATACTACCGCAACCCCGCCGATTTACAAGGTTACAAGCGTACAAGGCGCGGCTAAGCGGCTCATGCTAGACTTAGCAAAAAGGGTGGAATATGAAGCAACCCCGCAAGCGTCTTTTTATACTAAATCGATCTCTGATCGCACTAACGCTGTTGATCAGCCACTCGGCTTACGCCGTAAAACCCCTGTTCACTTCCAACGAACCTCTGCAGGCAGTATTAACCGCGCCACTTACACAGACCTACAGAGAAAAAAAACAAACCGTACGTCTATACCAAGAAGGCTCTCTCAGCTATAAATTTGGCTCTGATCAAACCAATCGACTTGCGGTCAAAATTCGCACCCGTGGAAACTTTCGCCGATTGAACTGCGCACTGCCTCCATTGCGCTTGAACTTCGCCAAGAAGGCTAATGACAGTACGGTATTTGAACGACAAGATAAGCTCAAATTGGTCGGCCCCTGCAAACCCGGCTCCGCTTACCAAGACCTGCTGGGTTTGGAATATCTCGTGTATAAAATCTGGCAAGAACTCAGCCCATACCATTTCAAAACTCGGTTGGTTGATCTCAATTACATAGACACAAACCGAAAACGGAAACCTTGGAAAGCCACCACCTTCGTTATAGAAGAAGTGGACGACATGGCCAAACGCCTTGATCTTACGCGTTTAGCCCAGCCAAAGGTGAAACGGCAGCAGATGCACCTCGCGCAAACCGCTCTACTCGAGCTATTCCAATTAATGATTGGCAATTCCGACTACTCAACTCTCGCGGCACCGGCCGGAGACAACTGCTGCCACAATGCCCGTCTGCTGGTTAAGCCAGGTAGCTCAAGCGATGCAATTCCAGTGCCCTACGACTTTGATGTTGCCGGTTTTGTCGATGCTCCGTATGCGACGCCAGCCCCGCAGTATCCGATTGAAAACGTGCGCCAGCGTTACTTTACCGGCTGGTGCAAAGAAGATCGGCACTTTAAAAATGCGATTCAAACTATTCAGGATAAGAAAACTACTATCTACGAGATCATAGCGACAGCGAGTGTAATCTCAGATCGAACTCGCAAAAAAGCCACACGATACCTCGATGGATTCTTCACCATGACTGATGATCAAAAACGCGTGCAACGCGAAGTTATTGATCGGTGTAGAGGCTCGGTAGTGGCGGGCTAAATGAAATTAATTCCCTGTTTGCTTTTGTGATTCTTGTTCTGTTTGCTCGGCATTTGCTTCGGCTTCTGCCTTTTCAACCAGCTCGCGATAACGAATTACCTTTGCCGGGTCAGCAAGTAAGCTTTGTGCGGTATCGAAATATTCGTCAAACTCGGTTTCGTTCTTAGGAAGCGCTACTTTTTCACCGCCCAGGAGCATATTGACTTCGTCGCCAACAATCTCTAATGCGGCAAACCCACTTCCATAATGTTCGGCTAAGCCGACATCAGCGAGTAGCACTTTGCCACCAAACCGTGGAACAATAATTGGCGCAAGAGGAGTGTGCGCCACTACCATACGGCTGGCATTCAGATCAGCCAAAATTTGATTTAACTGTGCGGTGTTCTCTTCGTTCTGAGAGCGTCGAATCCAACCACGGTCCCAGAGCGGCCCATTCGGGTCTTCCACTATCGATTCTGCCGGTAGTTGTTCGCCCATGGCCAGATCTGTACGGATTCTAGTATTCATTTCAGCAATTGGCATACCCGCGTAATTCGGTGAAATACCGCCGTGGACAAAAACCGTATCACCCACCTTGGCAACCGCTGGGCGTGATAACACCCATTTGCCATATTCACCGGTCGGCGCCCACGCAAGACGATGTTCGACATAACCGAGAGGAAAGTTTTGCTCCCAGTCCTTTCGGTAGGCCCGATTAAAAGTTGGCAGCTCGTTATTCGGAAGGGTGTTCTTTAGATGGGCAATAGTTTGCTCGTAGTACGCTTTTCGGCGCTTGCGCGAATTGCGATCTTTGAAGGACTCATACTCTCCAGCGTGCACGTAGCGCAGATCCCCAGTCATCATCATCGCTTCATGATTGCCGATCAGCACAGTGACATCTCCGCCCGCTTCCTTGGCTTGAGTTTGCAGGCTTATCAATAAATCCATAGTCTTGCGTGAATCTGGGCCACGATCTGGAATGTCCCCTAGCTGCACGAGGTGTGCGTTTTCACCTGACCAGTTGAGTGCCTTATCGAGCAAACCAACTTTCTTAAGCAAGCCTACGAATTGTTCAAAGTCGCCATGCACGTCCCCTATCGCAATAATTCTTTGTTCTGTCAGATTTTGCGGTGCCTGCGCCACAGCATCCGGCGACGTTTGCTCGGCGAGCCCGGCTGGCGACACGCAAGCGAACAAACAACCCAGCGCTGCGGTTACGAGCAACAAAGCGAACGGTCGTTGTATCATCACTTCACCTCACCCGTAGGCGGTACGGCTTGTGCTGCCTTGGTTTCAGCTTTCACGCGTTTGCGTTCAGCCGCATGATGCGACTCCAAACCATCACCAAAAACGCAGACAAGTAAGGCGCTGTAATTAAAAAACACCGTCAGAACTACGGCAATATCGAGCGCCTTTATGCCCGCCGCAATACCGACGGCAATCGCGACAAAAATAAACAAGGTATCAAAGGTGTCTGAGAGTGCGCGGCGAAACTGTACGCCAGCCACGATGCCCGCCAAGCTAAATGCCAAGGCCAGACTGTGCTGAACCACCATCACAATTCCGGCAACAACGGCCGGCAATATCAGCGTGGTTTCGTCCAAGGAATGATCATGTTCGCCATTTCGATGGATAGCTTTGTAAACCCACGCGACTGGAAGCATCAACAACAAACTGCCGAGCATCGAGAAAAATAGCGACCTTGCATCACTAAATAAAAATCTCGAACTCAAGTCTTGATCATCAGCTTGCAATGCATCGAAGCCTTCATCATCAAGATCACCGCTAAGCATTGCCTCTTCGAGTTGGCTAATTTCAAGATCTGCGCCACCTGACAACTCACTCACACCACCTACAGGGAGATGATCGATAACCACCGGGGAAAAATTGAGCAGCACCGTCAACGAACCAAACAGCACGATGTAGTAAAGCGTAATCTTGAGCAGCAGTTTTAACAACACTCCTCGTTCCTGCGTAATGGTGTCGGGGCTGTTAGCGCCGTTATGTATTTGCATGCAATGCCTCCGCAGGCAATTCTAAGTTAATCATTGGGTCTACTCAAACCTAGGGTTACGCATACGTTATACTCGCGATTCCAGCGGTTTCTTTCAGCGCCCTCATGAGCAACACCTCAACCGGACCAAAAATTGGCTTCATTAGTCTTGGCTGCCCTAAAGCCCTAGTAGACTCGGAACGCATACTGACACAACTCAGAGTCGACGGATACGAAATAGTGCCGAGTTACGATGATGCCGACATGGTTGTCGTCAACACCTGCGGCTTTATTGACGATGCCAAGAAGGAGTCTCTTGACACTATTGGAGAGGCGCTCAATGAAAATGGCAAAGTCATTGTCACCGGGTGCATGGGCGCCAATGAAAGTGACATTACTGATGTGCACCCAGCTGTGCTTGATGTCTCTGGCCCGCATGCTTACGAACAGGTTGTGGGCGCGGTAAAAACGCACCTGCCGTTTGAGAAAAAGTATGACCACACGATTGACCTCGTGCCCCCGCAGGGTATTAAGCTAACGCCACGGCATTACGCTTATCTAAAGATTTCAGAAGGCTGTAACCACCGCTGCAGTTTTTGCATTATCCCTTCGATGCGCGGCGACTTGGTGAGTAGACCCGCCAATGACGTCATTGCTGAAGCTGAAGGCTTGGTGCGGTCGGGGGTGCAAGAGTTGCTGGTGATTTCTCAGGACACTTCAGCCTACGGCGTGGATACCAAGTACCGCACCACGTTTCATAATGGCAAGCCGATCAAAACCAAGATGCTGGACTTATGCAACGCGCTCGCCGAAGTGGGTGGCACGGCTGGTAAGGATAATCCATGGGTGCGCTTGCACTACGTTTACCCCTACCCTCACGTTGATGACGTAATTCCGTTGATGGCAGAGGGGAAAATACTGCCTTACCTCGACATCCCTTTTCAGCATGGCTCGCCAAGAATCCTGAAAGCCATGAAACGCCCTGGAGCCATCGACAATACGCTTCAACGCATTCAGAAATGGCGATCGATCTGCCCTGAGCTCACGATTCGCAGCACTTTCATAGTTGGTTTCCCAGGCGAGACTGAAGACGATTTCAAGATGTTGCTTGATTTCATCGAGGAAGCGCAGCTTGATCGCGTTGGCGCCTTCAAGTATTCACCTGTCGAAGGCGCTAAAGCCAACCAGCTCGATGGTGTGGTGCCCGACGAAGTCAAAGAAGAACGACTTGCCACATTTATGCAAACTCAAGCCGCGATTAGCACCGCTCGCTTGGCCAACAAAGTAGGCAAACAGATAGAAGTTATTGTTGACGAAGTGGATGAAGAAGGTTGCATCGCACGCAGCCAAGCTGACGCACCGGAAATAGATGGTTTGGTCTACTTAAACGGTTTCACGCAAGCGACACCCGGCACGCGTTTAATGGTGGCCGTCACTGCCAGTGATGAACACGACCTCTGGGCAGAAGTGGTGAGCGGCAACTAGCTGAGTTTCGCCCCCAATTGTTTGTGCCGTGAGTAAAGATACAAGGCAAAGCCGGTGGCGACCCCAGGCACTAGGCCCAGTATCAAATATAGCCGTCCGCCTTGAATGCCATGGTGTTTAGCATCAAACACAACCAATACCGCTAACACCAACCAGCAACAGATGGTATCAAGTGAATACCCGCTGGCATAAGGATTTACAAAACCCGCCGCCAACGCTCCAATTACGTCTGGGTTCTGCCACAAAGGCGGCACCACAATCACACAAAAAAGTGCCGTAAATAGGGCAGCGATACTCAGCAGTAGAATGTTATAAGTATTTGAGGACATATAATGCTCCGAGCACGCGCTCTGTTTTAGATTTTACTTGGCTTACAGCAGATTAAAATAATCAGGCTACCTTTACCGCGATTACCACTATGAATCTCGACCACATAATGCATGAATTTGCGCAGGACGATCTCATATATTGGTTCGTACCTATTTTTCTGCTTGGTGCTGTGATCGAGTATTCGATTGCGAAACGACGGAATCTAGAACTGCACGTAAGTAGTGACACGAAGGCGTCTTTATGGATGATGGTGTACGTTGTGATCGTAGATATTTTGCCTAAGTTGGCAGGATTTATCGCCATCTTCATGTTGCATGAAATCAGCCCGCTGAAAGATGTTATTGGGCGTCAGTGGTGGGCTTGGGCACTGCTGTTGTTACTTGATGACTTTACCTACTACTGGTTTCATCGCTTGAACCATCAAGTGCGCATAATGTGGGCCGGGCACGTAAGCCACCACTCGGCGATTCGTATGCATTTTGTCACCGCACTGAGGCAAGGCGTGGGCGAGCGCATTCACAAATATATTTTTTGGTTGCCGTTACCTTTGCTGGGATTCGATGCATTGATGATTTTCACCATGATGACTTTGAATCTTTTTTATCAATTTTGGACTCACACCGAATTGGTTAAACGCCTGCCCGCTCCTATTGAGTGGATTTTTAACACGCCTTCACACCATCGTGTTCATCACGCGTCTAACCCGCGCTACCTAGATCGTAATCATGCGGGCGTCTTTATTCTCTGGGATCGGCTGTTTGGTTCCTTTTCTGGAGAAATCGAGACCGACCCACCTAAGTACGGGCTCACCGAAAACCTTGATAGCCATGCCGCCATGCATGTTGCCACGCATGAATACCGTGCGATCTGGCGTGATGTAAAGCGCGCTTCTCGTTGGCAAGACAAACTCAAGTATATTTTTTGGGCACCCGGATGGAGTCATGACGGGCCGGATAAACGGGCGAAATTTATCCGCCAACAGATCGTTTGAAGCGGCGAGCCTCAGAAACGCAGTTAATTCAGTAATACGTGGAACCGAGTACCGCGCGGTGAACTGTCACGGATAGAAATCTCACCTTCGTAGGCTTCCACAATTCCCTTAACAATATGGAGGCCCAAACCATGGCCAGGTGTTTGACTGTCAAGACGGACACCACGTTGCAAAATGCTCGCTTTTAGATTCTCGTCAATACCGACGCCATCATCACTCACGACAATCTCGGTGGCAAAACGATGTGAGTT
>CALJJR010000107.1 GCA_937973905.1 uncultured Arenicella sp.
TGGAAGTGACCCATCTCGATCTAGATCTCGACGTAGACTTCGAGAAAAAAATATTAGCCGGGCGAGTTGACCTTCAATTTGAACGCAAGCAAAACAATGCTCAAACCTTGGTGCTGGATACCAAAGCACTAACTATTAAACGCGTTTTCGCCGGCGACACAGACCTCACTTTTAATCTTTCTGAAGCCGATCCGGTTCTCGGTGCGGCCCTTGAAATCCAGCTGCCTGCGACAGGCAACAGCGTGAGTGTCGAGTACCAAACTGACCCTGGTGCCACGGGTGTTCAATGGCTAAGTCCTGCACAAACAGCGGGGGGAGAACACCCATTTCTTTTTACCCAAGCGCAGGCGATTCATGCCCGTAGTTTTATCCCATTACAAGACAGCCCGAAAGTGCGCGTTACCTATAACGCGGTCATTCGCACTCCTGCTGAATTGCTGGCGGTGATGAGCGCTGCCAATGATCCTAATACTGAGCGTGATGGTGTTTACGAATTCACCATGCCGCAGCCGATACCTTCGTACCTGATTGCTTTGGCGGTGGGTGATCTGCAGTTCCAAGCAATGGGTGCACGCACGGGCGTTTACTCAGAACCCTATATTCTGGCAGCCGCTGCCGCTGAGTTCGCCGACACCGAAGCCATGCTAGAGGCTACCGAAGCTCGTTATGGGGAGTATCAATGGGGGCGATACGACCTACTCATTTTGCCGCCTTCGTTTCCGTTTGGTGGCATGGAAAATCCGCGCCTGTCGTTCATTACTCCCACAGTTATCGCTGGAGACAAGAGCCTGGTGGCATTGATCGCGCACGAACTTGCGCATTCATGGTCGGGCAACTCAACCAGCAATGCGACATGGCGCGACCTTTGGTTGAACGAAGGCTTTACCACGTATCTAACGTACCGAATCATGGAGATCGTATTCGGTACTGATCGCTTCAACATGGAAGCCGTGCTCGGTTATCAAGATTTACTGGCCGACATTGAAGATTTGGAAGAGCGTGATGAAATCTTAGCCATCGACTTAAGCGGCCGCGACCCGGACAAAGTTTTCTCAAATATCCCGTATGAAAAGGGAGCGCTTTTCCTGCGCGAACTTGAGCAAAAAGTAGGTCGCGAAAACTTTGATCGATTTTTGTTGGATTATTTTGAAAAATTCGCTTTTCAAAGCATCACCACGAGCCAGTTCGTCGACTATCTAGAAACTTCATTGCTCAAAGATTACCCAGAGCAATTGAGTAGCGAGCGCATTCAACAATGGATATTTGAACCTGGCATTCCGGCTGGCGCGCCGATCCCAACTTCTAATGCGTTTGCCATTGTTGATGCGGCCCGTTCAAGCTGGCTGGCTGGTGAGACGGCAGCGACAACAATCGATACGGGAGCTTGGACCGTGCATGAGTGGCTGTATTTTTTGAACAATCTGCCCGATGAATTGAGCACCGATCAATTAGCTGAGCTTGATAGTGCCTTCGATCTGACCGCTTCAAAAAACAATGAGATCGCCCATAGCTGGTTGTTACTCAGTATTAAAAATTGGTACGAACCGGCATTGCCAAGATTGCGTAACTACTTGGTAGAGATAGGCCGCAACAAATTGGTAAAACCGCTGTATCGCGAGTTAGCTAATACTGAGGAAGGCAAAGCGCTAGGTCGAGCAGCCTTCGAGAAAGCCAAGGCTGGGTATCACCCGCTCACGGTGAAAGCCAATCAAAAATTTGTAGAATAAGGCTCCCGGTTCGCTTCCCAAATATTGAAGCGTTCTAGGTCATCCATAATGGCGCGCAGAGTCCAGGCTAGCAAGGCGGCATCATCGGTGAACCCAAGAGCGATAATAAAATCTGGCAACACGTCCACCGGCATCACTAGGTAGATAATCGAAGCAACCAACAAGCCAAGACTTTGTAGGGAAATATCGCGATAGTCGCCTGCGGCGTAGGCGCGCAGCAACCGGAGCGCAGTTTTTAACGATTCAGCAATCTCTTTGAGACTGCCAATATTTTTGCTCGCCAGCACACTTGCCTTAGTGGCGAGCCCCAATAATTTTTCTGGGCTCTGAACCGTAACGGTCACTAATTTTTTAGCTTTACTGTATGCCCATGAACCAGTCAGCCAAATAGGTTTGGGATTGGCCACGGCTACTTAACTGACGGAGTAGCGAGCAAAGCTGGAATCTGATTCCCACAACGTGACTGACGTCACTGGAAAGCCCTGCTCCACTGCGAACTCAAAGATTAGCTTGGCAATGTTCTCAGCAGTGGGGTTTTCATCCATCAAATAGAACTTCTCTTTTTGCTCTTCAAAAACGGGCACTAAAGGATCATTTTTGCTCAGCAGTAAGGTGTGGTCGAGCGTTTCATCAACCCAGCGTTTAATGACTCGTTTCACATCGCCAAAGTCCATGACCATGCCGCGTTCGTCAAGCGTGTCGCTGGCCAGCATAACGTCTACTTTTGCATTGTGGCCATGCAGGTGTTGGCAGGGCCCAACGTAGTTAAGAATACGATGGCCGTAGCAAAAGGAAACGGATTTTACGATTTCGAACATGATCGGGCTCGATTAAAAACGAGCGCCCATTGTACTGCGTGAGAACTTATTTAAAAAAGAATATTGTGGCGCAGCGGTGATTTTGCAAGACGGTTGCGCTTAATTTAAGACCAAGGAAACGGACTATTTGAAACGGGGTGCAATTCGCCTTTCGCGTAACGCGATAAACGAAATGGCTTTAACAAACTTGTCTCCTCGTTGTTAGCAAGCTCTTGTGCAACTAGCTTGCCAACGCCGATCATTTTATAACCATGGTTGGAATCAGCGAGGAAATAACAATTGTCGTGCACGCGATCAAACACTGGAAAACTGTCTGGCGTAAATGCACCGATGCCACCCGAGGGCTCTTTCTTGTACATCGGAGTAGTTCCAGAAAACCGTTGCTGACAATGTGCCAATGCAGAAACCCACATATGCGCGAAGTCTTCGCCAACAATAAATTCGGGCGACTCTGGCCCATAAGGATCGACCGCGACCTCATCGGCTGGCTTATCCACGATAAATGGCGCTGCGCCGCCTTGTACTCCCCCAAAGTGAAAATCTGGCTTGTAGTAAATGCCCCACATTTCATCAGTGATCAAGCTGCCATCTACGTCACTGTAGAGAGGCGCATCCGTATCGACATGAATCACCGGTGGTAGCTTACCGTCGTTTGTTGTTTGCAGTTTTGGGTCTACGCCGAGTACGCCCTCTTGCAGTGACCAATACACCCACATAGGCACATCAGTAGCCAGCGCGCCGGTCTCGGGGTTCTTAATATCAACCGTGGCAGGGAGTTCAAGCAGTTCCCATAGTTGTTTGGCCCACGGCCCAGCGCCAATCACCACCTGCTCGCAAGTGATCGTACCTTGATCGGTGATCACCGACGTGACCGACCCCTGATTGTCTCGATCAAAACCGGTGACCGTCACGCCACTTAAGATTTGTACGCCTTCGGCTTCGGCCTTTGCAGCGAGACCCAACATGGCCTTTTTATTATTCGCATAGCCGCCGGGTTGTTCATGCAAAACCGAGGTTATGTTTTGCGCTTGCCAATCATCGAATAGGCCGCGCATATATTTTTCACAATCCGCCGCGCCCTCGATGAAGGTCGACTCATAGCCAATCGCGCGCTGTTGTTGATAGATTGATGCCACATCTTCATGCATGCTTTCGGGGCTGATTTGCATATAGCCCACCGGGTGGTAGCTGTACGCTTGTGGGTCACTTTCCCACACCTCCACGCTATGCGCCATCAGCTCGCGCATCGCCGGCTGAAAATAATTATTCCGAATCACGCCACAGGCGATACCTGTTGCTCCTGCGGCAACGCCGGTTTTATCGATGACCACAATACTTGAACCATCGCGGCCTCTGGCCTTAAGTTCCAGGGCCAAATGATAGGCGGTGCTCAAACCATGCACACCGGCGCCAACAATTACATACGGGGATGAATTTGGAATACTCATTTTATTCTCTTTAAATAATCGCTGTACGCCATCGCAGTTCCAGAGAACTCCGACATGGCATCAAGCAGGCAACTCCAGAGATATTCGGCGGAACTCATATCTGCGAATATCAAAAATCGCGGTTCAGGATCAATGCTGATTCGAACTACGATGGCATTAATCTTGGCAACCGACGTTTGCGCGATTGAATACGGGGCAAAACTTTTCGCACGCAGATCAATTGCGCATAACTTGGCCATCATCTCGCTAACATGGTCACCACTCACGGCAAAGCAGGCGTGGCTGTCTCCACGCTCGAGCAGGTAGCACCGTTGTTGGGAATCCAATGACCAGCTTTCGTGTAGGGTCTGAATTTGTTCCTCAGCGTCACTGCTTAAACCAGCGATAAAAAATTCAGTCTCTGAAAGTCGGCAAGTGAGTAACAACCCATTTTGAACAGCGCTATTCGCAGTTGCTGGTAACTCCAGCTCCTGACTCAATAACCAATCTCTTGCCTCGGCACCTTTAAAACCAATGCGCGGCAAGATATTCAGATCACAAACTCCGAGCGAACTGTCCGTTACTGCATGTGGATACGAATCAACCAATTGCCCACGCATCTGCGCTCCTCGCGCCATGTGCCAGCGATACAACGGGCTACGCCTAAGTGTTGTTTCAATGCGTTGCGGTTTGATATTCATACAGCTTGGCGCGCGCCCTCAGCATCGTAAAAAGGCAATGCCTGTATGGTTGCATCCACTCGCTCACCGCCCTCGCATTTGATCGTAATCACCGAGCCCGGTTCAACGGCGGAAGGCGGCACATACGCCAAACCCACTTGCTTGTTTAAGGTGGGAGACACAGCACAAGATGTGACCCTGCCGGCCATTTGTTCGCCCTCCAGAACTAAGCAACTCTCTTTAGGTTGGGCAGCACCAATCGGCAAAGTGAAACCTGCCAGCACTCGTTCCAGTGGCTTCGTTTCCAATTCACGCAGAGTTCGAGCACCGACAAAAAATGGCTTTTTGCGCGCCAGCGCCCAGTTCATTTGCAGCTCCATGGGGTTCGACATCGCGTCGGTATCTTGACCAATAATCACATGCCCTTTCTCAAGACGCAGAACTCGCTGAGCTTCGACCCCAAAAGGCTTAATAGAAAACTCCTCTCCCGCTTTGAGCAAGCTGTCCCACAGTGCTTCACCATAGAGCTGCGGCACGTGAATTTCATAACCCAACTCACCCACAAAGCCAACCCGTAACAGCCGCGCAGGTATTCCCGCCACCTTTGCTTCTCGCACCGCCATATAAGGAAAAGCGTCGGCGCTGAGATCAAGTGAATCACAAACTTTAGCCAACACCTTTCTAGCATCTGGGCCGGCAATGTTGACTCCACACCAAGCGGTTGTCGCATTGGCGATATCAACATCTAAACCCCATTGCGCGTTCCACTTAAGCATGGATTGAAATACTCGATCCACGCCGCCGGTGGTTGCGGTTACGTAAAAGTGTTGTTCATGTAAACGTGCAGCGACACCATCATCAATCACAACTCCAGCTTCGTTGCAGAGCAACGCGTACCGTGCTTGCCCCGGTACAAGTTTGGTGAAAGTAAAGGTGTAAAAACGGTTCAAAAATTCGCCTGCGTCTGGCCCGCGCACTTCGAGACCACCGAGGGTCGATACATCAATCAAGCCCACCGAGTTCCGCACCGCCATAACTTCATTGTGAATACACTGTTGAGCTCGATCTTGCGGGCCGTAGTACGCGGGTCGATACCAAGCTCCCGCTTGCATCATTTGTGCACCCGCTTCAGCATGCCGATAGTGCATATTGGTGCGCCGCGCCGGGTAAAAACTTCGCCCCGCGTTCACCGCCAATGTTTCTGCGGCTACAGGCGGCCGTGCAGTGGTGACCCCAGTCTCAGCAACACTACGACCGGTGACATCCGCAACCAAACGTGCAGCAGCTAAGGCGGAGTGTCGCCCTTGCGAAGGCCCCATCCCGCAGGTTGAGTAACGTTTCACGAGTTGAATATCTGAGTATCCATCGCGAGTTGCGTTGATGATATCGGCGATCTGCAAGTCTTCATCAAAATCGACAAATTCCTTACCCTTGGGGTGCGCAAAAATAGGCCATGGATGATTTAAGGGCACAGATTCAGGTGGCCCTGCCGATCGATTTTCTCCTGCTGCCCGACCTTGAGCAATCACATCATCAAGTTGCCACGCACCATTGACAGAGCCAGCCAGGCGCATACCCGCCGGCAGCTTGCTCAACGCAAATTCCGCGCTTGCGTCGTCGTAGCTCAGCTGCGCACCGGCCATGCACGGCAACTGCCAACTTGGCATATAGCCCACGGCGACGCAGACAAAATCACACTCTAGGAAGCGCCCCGTTTCGGCACACTTCCCGGGTTCGGTGATCTTCCTAACTTCAACCTTTCCAACTCGCTGGGCTGTCTTATCCAACTGAGCTTCAAAAATTGTGGATTTAGAAAAAATAGGCACGCCAACGGCCTCTAACTCTTGAGCTATTGTGGGCTGGTTACTTGCATCTCTTAGATCAACGATGGCGACAACTTCCACGCCCGCAGCATGCAAGGCTTGCGCCGTTCCGTAGCCCTCATCATTGCCGGCCAGCACAACGGCCTTGTCACCTGGCTTCACCGCATACAAATTCAACAATCGCAGTACCGCACTAGAAACCACCACGCCGGGTAGATCATTGCCGCGAAAAATGGCGGGTTGCTCTATTGAGCCGGTTGCTAAAACAACACGTTTTGCACGCACTTTATGTAACCGCGTATCGTTAACCAACGCCAACCAATGATCCGCTTGCCAGCTATTGCAAATGGTATTGCATAGCACTTCGATCTTTGGGTTTGCCAACACCTCAGCCACTAAAGAATCGCGCTCAACTTGATAGCCAGCACCTAAGTAATTGAACGAGCCACCTAAGATTTTGTTTTCATCAACCAGCAGAACTTCTTCTTCGGCTTTGGCTGCAGCCAGAGCTGCGCTTAACCCAGCGGGCCCGCCGCCAACCACAACCACGTCAGCAAACTTGTACTGCTTATCGAATTCTTCGTCATTATGAGCGGTTGAATAAGATTGATCGATGACACCTAAACCGGCTTGTCGGCGAATAAGTTTTGCCCACAAGGGCCAAATTCCACGCGGCCGAAAAAAGGCCTTGTAATAAAAACCGACCGGTAAAAACTTGGCAAAGCTGCCCAGCACCGACAGCCAATCTCTGCGCAAAGACCCCGCCACATTTTGCGCATGCACCTGCATCCCGTCTTGCAGAAGTTGTTTATCTGCCAGCGTGTTGGGCGCGGACTTTAATTGCACCAAGGTGTTGGCATCATGCCCAGCCATGGTTAATGGCCCGCGCATGCGATGATATTTAAATGATCGACTCATCAACCATTGCTGGTTAGCAATCAGGGCGCTGGCAATTGTGTCACCCCCGTAGCCTATATATCCCTTGCCGTCGAATTCGAATGAACACGGTTTGCCTCGATCAATCAATAGACCGTAGGGGGCGGGCAAACGTTGTTGGCTAGCCACGCGACGCCTCCCGCAATTTGAACTCAGCCAAGGTCAGCGTGTTTATTACTTCATCAGTGAGGGTATTGCGCTCGGCCAAAAACCAAAACGAACTCGGTGTATGACACCACCATTCCAACACTAAACCTGCTTTGTTGTGGTGAAAGAAAACGTATTCCGCCCAGGCGTTGGCATCGGTTGTTTGGTCATCTGGTTGCGGATGATATTCACCCCCATAGCTAAACTCAGTGATATTGCGCGGGCCATTTAATGGGCAGTTTAAAAGCTTCATCAGTGACTCGCTGCGGTAGCGCCAGCTTCATTCACTTGGCGAAAATCGTAAAAACGATCGAGCGCAAAAGGCGTGATCAATTCAGGTGCCCGGCCTGTCGCCACTAACTCAGCCATGGTCTGGCCGCAGATTGGTGTGGCCTTAAATCCCCAGGTTCCCCAGCCAGCATCTAAGTAATAGTTGTCCACCGGGCTCAGGCCCATAATCGGGCTGTAGTCCGGCGTCATATCGGTAACGCCGGCCCACTGTCGTAGCATTTTTGCTTGGGCAAGGAATGGGAATAATTCCAACACGGCGCTGGCCAGCGACTCTTTCTGCTCCAGCGTGGCGCGCGTGTTGTACAGCGCATACGGATCGGACCCACCACCAATCACAAATTCACCGCGCGACGTTTGATGCACATAAACGTGTACGTGCGGTGAACTGACATGCGGTTCTAGCAGAGGCTTATAAGGTTGAGTAACCATCGCTTGCAGTGGATAAGAATGAATGGGCAATTTGATGCCCGCCATCTCAGCAACCACTGAAGACATGCCGGCAACCGCTTGCACCACACAGCCCGCTTCCACATAGCCGCGCGGCGTCTCAACGCCGACCACACGGCCATTAGAAATACGCACATCGGTCACTTCTGTGCACTGATGTAATTCCACACCGCGTTCACAGGCGCCCTTAGCGTAACCCCAAGCTACTGCATCGTGACGAGCTGTCGCCCCGTCGGCGTGCCATAAGCCACCCAAGATGGGAAAACGCGCATCGTCTTGCACGCGCAAATTCGGAACCAATTCACGGATCATTTGCGGGTCTACCAATTCTGAACGCACACCTAAATGTTGATTAACCTCAGCACGCCAACGAAAACTGCGGATTGCTGCATCCGAATGCGCCAGCGTCAACTGGCCTCGGTTTTCAAACATGATGTTGTAACCAAATTCATTGCTGAGGTTTTGATACAACTTGACCGACTCGCGATAGAAATTAACTCCTTCTTCCGTAAGATAGTTCGAACGAATTACCGCCGTATTGCGCGCCGTATTGCCGCCGCCGAGATAGCCCTTATCGAGCACGGCAACATTGCGAATGCCGTGATGTTTAGCCAAGTGATAAGCAATAGCGGTACCGTGCCCGCCAGCGCCGATAATCACCACATCATAATGCGGCTTTAAATCAGTCTTCGGGGTGAAGTGTTGGTGAGCAGGGTATTCCTTGCTCAGCCCATATTTGAGCAAGCCGAAGGGCATGGCATTGTAATTTTTGGGTTTTTCTGCAATTAATTTACACCCATCTCGGCCACGCAACATCATTAGTATTGCTAATACTCAAAAGCTATACTCTAGAATAATCACTACTGGTCTGACGGGTCTTATGAAGAAAAGTAAAACGCTGGAGCTCGGCGCGCTGCGCGTATTCTCTGCAATCGCGAGCGCGTCTACCTTGACCGAAGCAGCACACCGACTCGGTATTACTCAATCAGCTGTATCGCAGGCCTTAAAGCAACTTGAAGATATTACCGAAGTAGAACTCGTAATAAGGCGCTCAAACCCTCTAAAACTGACACGCGCGGGCAGCATTCTGCAAGATTACGCAGCCAAGGTTTTATCCGACAACAGCCGCGTATTGAACGAGATAAAATTGGCCGACAGCGGCGGGCTTTCAAGTCTCAATGTCGGCATGATTGATTCCTTTGCAGAAGCACTCGGCTTGCAGTTTATTTCCGAAATTACACCGCTCTCTTCAAAAGTAGGCCTTTCAACCGGGTATCAAGTTTCGCTCACCGAATCACTGGCAAACCGCGACATCGACGTGCTTATCACTTCAGACCCCGAAAGCAGCTTACCGGAATACAGCTGGCGCACTTTACTCAGGGACCCGTTTTTGGTGATTGCGCCGGAAGCCAGTCTATCGAGCAAAAACGTAAGCGTGATGGAAATCGCGCGTGATCTGCCCTTTATTCATTACGATCAAAACCTAGTCATCGGCTCACAGGTCGATTTGATTGCACGACGCATCGGTGTGCACCTCAATACCCGCTTTGAGTTGGATAGCACGCAAACCCTGCTGCGCTTTGTGCGCGCCAACTACGGTTGGGCGATCGTCTCTGCTCTATGTATAGCCCGTTACAACTGGCTGCTGGAAGGTGTAAGAATCATCAATTTGGATGACGGCGCTAACGCACGCTACATTTCTCAAGTCTCCAGAAAAAATGAACTCGGTGAACTACCCGAACGGTTTGCCAATATCGCGCGCAGTATTTTTACCAAGGAGATTACGCCACGGCTGACCGAGATCGCGCCTTGGTTAGCCGAGCAAGCCTACCCAGTGAATCAACGCCCGTTGATCTGATGCGCTCGAGAGAAGTAGCCAACAGCGCAAGATAAAGTTGCAACGATCACCCCAATGGGGGAGGGTGATCATAATTTCTGCATGATAGATTAGAAAGTCGCAAAATCACTCAACCCATGACGTTGAAAACAATGATTAACGATAAGCACATGCAAGCCGTTGGTCTGGCACTTATGACCCTGCTCTTAAGCACTATATTAGGAGCAAAGTCTGCGTTTGCACAAGCCATCGAAGTAAATGCCTTTCCGGGTGAGCCTGGCTGCCAGCTTATTGAAGCCGTTCGCAGCGCCAATCAAGATGCCGCTATCGGCGGTTGCACAGCGGGCTCTGGTGATGACGTCATTCTATTCTCAGGCTCGCATAATATTCTCTCACCATTTATAGACTCAGGCTTAGAGCCTAGATTTGGCTATGCGGCGCTCCCCGCTATCACCAGCAATATTACAATTCGCGGAGTCGGCGAACAGGCCAGCCTAAACCGTGGCGCCGATGCAGCATCGCGCTTTCGAGTCATCAACGTTAGGGGCGGTTCATTACAGCTTGAGAACTTAACCCTCACCGGCGGTTTCGTTAGCGATGCAGACGCTGCCGATGATGGCATTAACCGAGGCGGCGGCATCTATATACAATCTGGTTCGTTGACCTTAGACAATGTGCTGGTGGTCAATAATATCGCCCTTAGTAATGGCGGCGGGATTTACTCGTCAACAGCGACCGCAGTAGAGATTAGAAACTCTGAGCTAAGAGGCAACAGGGCTAACCGAGGCGCAGCCTTTCAACTAGCCAATGTGAGTTCCCCAGCGCTGATTGAAGGCTCAACCTTGGTAGGTAATATCACTAACAGCCGCACCGGCTCCATCGCAGATCTTTTTTTGTCCGATGGAAGTTTCGAACGTTCAGCAATTATCAATAATCTGGGTACC
>CALJJR010000108.1 GCA_937973905.1 uncultured Arenicella sp.
TATTTTGCTGGCCCGCGTTCTTTCACCGGCGAAGACGTCGTAGAACTTCATGGACATGGAGGGCCGGTAATTCTTGATACCCTGATGGCCGAACTGATAGCACTGGGAGCAAGGCAGGCAAGGGCTGGCGAGTTTAGCGAGCGCGCTTTTCTGAATGACAAAATAGACCTCGTACAAGCAGAGGCTATCGCCGATCTCATCGATAGCACTACCGCGGCGGCAGCACGAGGCGCAGCCAAGTCTATGCAAGGTGCTTTTTCCAAGCATATAAACGAGCTGCAAGCTGAGCTTATCGAGTTACGAGTTTACGTGGAAGCGGCAATCGATTTTCCTGAAGAAGAAATAGACTTTTTAGCAGATGATGGAATCCGTAGCCGCATCGATGCGGTGATAGAAAAGTTGCACGCAACATTGCGTCAAGCAGGCCAGGGTGCAATTTTGAGGAATGGTTTGACTGTGGTCTTAGCGGGTAAACCTAATGCCGGAAAATCGAGTTTGTTGAATGCTTTAGCTGGCGAGCAAACCGCGATTGTGACCGATGTGCCAGGCACAACTCGGGATGTTATTCGTCAAACCATAAGCCTTGATGGTCTACCGGTGCACCTGGTTGATACTGCCGGGCTGAGAGATGCAACGGATCAAGTGGAGCAAATAGGTGTGCAGCGAGCGCTAGAGGCTATAGAGCTTGCTGATCATGTATTGTATTTAGTTGACTCGTCTGCTGAAGATTCGTTAACGGATGAGCTGATAAAAAACGATGTATTGAAACAAGTGAAAAGCAGTCTGGTATTTAACAAGATCGATCTATTGGATGACGTCACCAGAATCCAGCAAGAGCACCCAAAAGCATTGATGATTTCAGTCCAGACTGGCGCGGGTATCGACGATCTAAGCACTTATCTAAAAACCATAGCAGGCTTTCAAAGCGAAACGGAGACCACCTATACCGCGCGTCGTCGGCATCTTGTTGCTTTGGAGAATGCCTTGTCTTGTGTAACCAATGGCAAGGAACAGCTTATAGTGAACAATGCTGGAGAGCTGTTGGCTGATGATCTGCGCCAAGCGCAGGAATTTTTAAGCCAGATCACTGGAGAGTTCAGTGCCGATGACTTACTCGGCGAAATTTTTGCCGGCTTTTGTATCGGTAAATAACTTGCGGTAAAGCGTGCAGATAACTAAAGTGTCGAAGCTTCATCGCGTAGGATTTTTTGTAAAAGCATAAAGTATGTCTGCACGTATTATTTTAATCATAGTTTTCACGCTGGGGCTGGTGGCTTTTGGCTGGTGGTGGCTGAACGGGGGTATTGACGATTCTAAGGACCAAGATAATGCTTCCGATACCACCGCTCAAGACGGCTTAGTCAAGAATAACGCTGAGCAACCAAACCCTAACCGGAACACTGATGCTGACGCGACAGAAACATCGGAAGACAATCCCTACGACGATGCCGTCATAAAGTCGCAAATAATGCAGGTAGCAGATTTATATGCGGATGCTTCTCGCTACCCGCATTTTTCACAGCCAATCCTTAACCCAGAAGAGTTTGAGGAGCCTGAGCCTTTTGATGAAACAGAAGTGGATACGCCGTTCCCTCAAGAAGGCGATGAAGAGCCGATCAGGCTGCAGTTAGCGACCGAGAGATATCAGTATTTTACAGGCGATACCATTCGAGCTCGTTTGCGAGTTTTAAATGCTGAACCGGGCGAGTTTATTAGTGCATTTGGTAACTTAGCTGGAGACCAAGGTGATGCCGGTCTTGCAATTGAGTTTCAAGCAAGTGAGAACCCTGCGGAGTTGTTTGCAGACTTCGATACCAAACTGGTTTCAGCGGCGGCGATGTCACCGGAAATGTTGTTGAAGGTACAGGTCCAAGTCAACGAAACTCCGTTATTCACAACCTTGGGGTTTCGCTATCAAGCCGCCGAAGCGCGGTTGGTCGCCGTGCCTTGGGCACGGCCCGAAGGAGCGTTTTTAGAAATCGCTCTACAGTATGAAGTCGCAGTGAGTGGCTACTACTTTAGCCAAGCCGTATTGGCGGATCTGCAGACTGGGCAGCCCCTAGTTCAATTGCAAGGCGAGGGTCGCTTGCAACAAGGGAACGACATTCTAACTTTGCGCGCGCATGTGCAGGCACTCAAAGCGGTAGGTTCGGAAGGGCCTTATTTGTTAAGGACCATTCGCAGCTACCGTGGTGCCGAGGTAGGCGAGAGTTTTGACAAACCGGCGGCAAATTTAACGCAAAGTTACGAGATTCCCGGCTATTCGTTTGACCGATACGAGGATAGCCAGTATGTTGACCCGCTAGCGCAGGAGCGAGCCGAGTTCTTGCGCGAGTTGGGCGGCGTGGAGAGCATAGAAAGTACTGAAAACACTCCGGACAGCGCCACGACAGAAGAAAACTAATTAGAGGTCGAAAACGACCCATTTTTAACTACTGAAAATAAGGAGAACAACAATGCGAGCAAAACTTTTACTGGCGATTGTCGCAGTCTTAGCTTGTGCCAACGTGCAGGCAAAACTGGCGGGTAAGAATGTCGTCTTAGTGCATGGTTTTCAACCAAGCCAATTGCAGAGCCAACCTAACATCGCTGAGCAACAATCTGATGCGAATGCGTATTGGAGCGCCTACTGGGGTAGCCGCGCAGAAGCTAACATCTACTGGTCTTCAACTGAACGCATAGCTGGCGGCATTAAAGACAGCGTGCGTAACCAAATCTTAGCCCTGGAAGCGCAAGGAACATGCAGCGCTGGTTGTGTTTTCGTGACTCATTCCACAGGTGATTTGGTAATTAGAGATGCGCTTACCAGACTCAACCAATGGGGTGTAAATCCAAATCAGTTTAGAGTATTAGCGGTGCTGGATTTCGCTGGTGCCGGTGGCGGCACAGAGCTGGCAGACATCGCTGTCTCGATAGCCCAGGGAAGCGGTTTCATCAATAGCGTTCAAAAAGGCGCGATTAGTTTATTTTTAGGTTTCTCACCAACGCCAGACAGAATCGGGGTGCTCAATGATCTACGACCTGGCACGGCACGACAAATAGCCACCGCGAACAACAGTTACCCCCGGCTTAGATTTGTAGGTACGGGCAGCGAATTTTTGAGCGCAACTAAGCCATTTATCTCTGGCGGTGACGACAGTGTGGTACCGCTGCATAGCGCTTGTGGAGCACCCAGCAGAGCGTCGTATGATTCATGCAGTCGTTCCGTTCAGGTGAATGGGGTTTTGCGTAGTGTCTCCGCCGCCCCATCGTCACTACGTTTCAATCACTTTGCAATTTTAATGGGTGAAGGTACCAACCACAGCGAAGCCATTAGCAGTTCTCGCAGTGGGAACTTTACTACCGTGACGAATAACGCCAGTTTGGGCGGTTTAGCGGTCGATTTCGCCACCCGCACATCACGTAAATGGTGGGCGTTCTGGCGAAAAGTACGCCATGTACGAAATGGCGACCGTAAAAGCATGTCGGCAAACGTATACGACACCTTGAACAACTGATTGATATAATCATTAAGAGTTAAAGAGCCTCTTAGGAGGCTCTTTTTTTGCCTCATTGCCACCCAGCCAGAACGTAACGACTGCGATTTAAGTACCTGATGGATACAAAGCCACCATTAAAGAAATTAAAGCAGAACGCTCTGCAACGACGACTGTCGGTGGCGATTGCGGGGGCCAGTAGTGGCGCACGAATTCTTGGTGCCCATGCGGGCAGTGTGTTTAAGAATACAAAAGATAAAGCTGCAATACGTAGAGAGTCGATTGCGAAAGAGGCAGAAAACTTCACGGCTAAACTTGGCGAATTAAAAGGCGCTTACGTCAAAATAGGCCAAATAATGGCGATGTACGGCGACCATTTGTTACCACCAGAAGTCACAAGCGCATTGCGTGAACTCGAGCATCAAACGGTGGCCATGGATTGGTCGACGATCCACGCAGCATTACAGCAAGAACTCGGCGATCGATTAGCCGACTTGGCAATCGAAAAAACAGCCATAGCGGCGGCTTCATTGTCGCAAGTACACCGGGCAACTCTCGCGGGTGCCGAGCGCTCACTGTGCGTCAAGGTGCAGTATCCAGGTGTAGCCGCCACAATCGAAAGTGACTTTGCGACAGTCTTACAGATGCTCAAGTTTGCTCGTTGGGTGCCAAATGGAAAGGAGTTTGAAGACTGGTTGCAAGACATCAAATCAATGTTGGTAGAAGAGGTTGATTATATTCGCGAAGCAGAGATGACCGCACGGGTGGCGAAGCTAGTGGATGGAGATCCGCGGTATATCGTGCCGAGTATTGTTAAGGAATATTCGACCAGTTCTGTGCTTACCATGGACTATATTGATGGTGCAGTGGTTACCGAAAAACGCGTCACTCGCCTGTCACAAGCGCGTCGCAACGCTTTAGCCATCGCCATGTTAGAAAACTTCTTTGTAGAAGTTTTTGAATGGGGATTGATGCAGACTGACCCCAACTTTGGGAACTATCGAATTCAGTTTCGTAGCGATAGGGGTCATCCAGACAAGCTCGTTCTACTAGATTTCGGAGCAGTTAGAGAGCTATCCCAATCTTTTCAAAAAGCATTGCAACGTACAATCTTGGCAGCACACTTGGCCGATCGGGATGGGGTAATTCAGGGAGCCACTGAACTAGGGTGTTTAAAGAGTGATTCTGCAAAGACAGTACAGGACTCATTCGCAGATTTCTGCATATTGTTGATGGAACCTTTCAAAACAGATCATACAGCCACACCCAGTTTTGCACTTACCAAGCGCGGCGAATATAACTGGCAAGGCTCCAAGCTACTAAAGCGCGTCGGTAAGGTTGGTGCCAAGGCGATTATTACCGAGGGTTTTACCTCACCGCCCAAGGAGTTCGCATTAATAGCTCGTAAACTATCGGGTGTGTTCACGTTTATTACTGCTTTAGAAGCGGAATTTAACGCGTCGCCAATCATCGAAAAATACCTGCCCACCAAATAAGCCCTGCCGAGTTCGTAATTGTTACAACTCCGCTAAGCTGATTTATTTGCGCGCAAGGCTCAGTAAACTCCGAGCTATGCCAAGGTTTACTGCATCATTTTTTACAGAACGCCATCGTTGGTTTTCGGCGTGTTGTTTGGCGGTGGTCGCACACATTAGCGTATTTACTCTAGTGGGTTTACCGCAAGCAGTAGAGACTAAAACCAAACCTAATCTCAGTATCACATTAACGTCATCTGCTGAGCCACTTGAAGAAACCGTCGCTGAGACTGAAGAGCCCCAAACCATTTCTGAGAACCTAACGGCGCCAAAACCACAATTGAGTTCTGCAGTTGAACCAACCAGCGAGCCGGCGGCAGAAGAGCAAGCGCCTGCCGCGATAAGCATTGAGTCAATCGACTCTTTTGTGGCTATTGAAACTGAGCAATATTTGCAAAAGTCACCAGGCGTTTTACCAGATTTCGAGGCAACCTTCGCCCCACAGTTTGAGGAGCGAGCCGAAGATTTGCGCGTGTATAAAAATCCTTATGGAGAGGTTCATGTAGAGGCTCGGCTCGGCAACCAAACGCTTTGTTATCAGGGAAATAGCACCGCACCGGATGATGATTGGGGTTTTAATCTGGTGATGTTCTATGCTTGTACTAACAAACATGGAATTACTTTGAATTTGAAATGAACAATCACGTAGAAGAATACTTTTTTAAAGAAGGCTGCTTTATTGAAGAGTGGTTAAACTCCGAGGATGATGCTGAGCTATCCGTCGCTCAAGTTCGCGTTGAACCCGGCGTGACAACACATTTGCACAGCCTCACCGAAACGGTAGAGCGGTACGTAATTCTACATGGCTCTGCGCGTGTTACGGTCGGTGAGGAACAATGGCATGTCACGGCCAAAGACGTGGTTACGATACCCGCCGGTACGCCACAACGTATCCAAAACTTGGAGCAAACTGATCTCGTCTTCTTGGCAATTTGTACACCGCGCTTTCAACCAGAGAATTATCACGATTTGTCCAACGCCTTCGGGAGTTAAAAACTCTCGCCATCTGGATGGCGGCCAGGGAGTGAAAGCGATAGAATTCGCGTTTTAGCGCTTAGCGCAGATTATTCTAGCAACCACTATGTTTCACAGTGAAACGTTCGACGTAATTGTTATCGGAGGCGGCCACGCCGGTACCGAGGCGGCCCTTGCCAGTGCCCGCCTTGGTGTGCGGACTCTGTTGTTAACACATAATATCGAAACCATTGGCCAGATGAGTTGTAACCCTGCCATTGGTGGGATTGGCAAAGGCCATATCGTTAAAGAAATTGACGCCATGGGTGGGGTGATGGCTGAAGCCATCGATAAAGGTGGTATTCAGTTTCGTACGCTCAACGCTCGCAAAGGCCCAGCGGTACGAGCGACGCGCGCACAAGCTGACCGAGTGCTGTACAAGGCGGCTGTGCGTGAAGCGGTTGAAAACCAAGAAAATCTATCTTTGTTTCAACAATCTGCCGACGATCTAATTGTGGAAAATGATCGTGTGGTCGGTGTCGTCACGCAGATGGGTTTGAAGTTTCGATCTCGAACTGTGGTACTTACCACCGGAACGTTTCTCGGCGGGATTATCCACATCGGTATGGAAAACTTTCAAGGTGGACGAGCTGGTGACCCGCCTTCAAATGCTTTGGCGACGCGTCTGCGCGAGCTGCCGTTTCACGTGGAACGGCTAAAGACCGGTACGCCTGCAAGATTGGACGCACGTACCATCGATTTTAGTCAGCTCGAGGCGCAGCCTGGCGACACGCCAGTACCAGTGTTCTCATTCTTAGGTTCGGCTGAAGATCATCCTCAGCAAGTGAATTGCTACATAACCCACACTAATAAGAAAACCCATGACTTAATACGTGAGGGTCTTGATCGTTCACCACTTTACAGTGGTGTTATTGAGGGGGTGGGGCCGCGGTATTGCCCGTCGATCGAAGATAAGATAATGCGCTTTGTCGATAAAGACTCGCATCAAATCTTCGTTGAACCTGAAGGTTTAAAGACACATGAGGTTTATCCAAATGGAATATCCACCTCCTTGCCTTACGATGTTCAGCATCGATTTATTCAATCTATCGTAGGTTTTGAAAACGCACAGATAGTTCGCCCTGGCTATGCCATCGAGTACGACTTTTTTGATCCTAGAGGGTTGAAGCCAACGCTAGAGACAAAACATGTCGATGGCCTCTACTTTGCTGGCCAGATTAATGGCACCACTGGTTATGAAGAAGCCGCCGGACAAGGCCTGTTAGCAGGTCTAAATGCGGCGCGTCAAGCTCGTGAAAAGGAAGGTTGGTACCCAACCCGGGATCAAGCTTACATTGGCGTATTGGTGGACGATCTGATTACCATGGGCACTAAAGAACCCTATCGAATGTTCACTTCAAGGGCTGAATACCGTCTGCTCTTAAGAGAAGATAATGCAGATTTACGTTTGACTGAAATAGCGCGTGACCTAGGCCTGGTCGATGATCGAAGATGGGCGGCCTTCAGTGCCAAGCGAGAAGCAATAGAGTTAGAAAAGCAGCGCTTGAATGCTACGTGGTTGCGACCTGGCAGTGTGCCTGATGAGGTGGCAACTGAGGTCGTTGGTAATACCTTAAAAAAGGAAGCCAATTTGATGGAATTGTTGCGCCGACCTGAAGTTAGTTACGAGAAATTGATGACTTTACCTGGTGCTGGTGATGCGGTCTCTAGCCCTACGGTTGCAGAGCAGCTGGAGATTCAGGCGAAATACCACGGCTATATAGAGCGTCAGCAGGCTGAAATAGAAAAACAAAAACGCAATGAGACAACGGAACTCCCTTTAGATTTGGACTACGCTCTGGTGCGAGGTTTGTCGAACGAAGTTATGCAAAAGTTGAACGAGCACAAGCCAGCCACCATTGGGCAAGCTGCGCGCATTTCGGGCGTGACTGCGGCGGCGATCTCTTTACTATTGATTTACTTAAAGAAACACGGCAAAGCGGCTTAAGCCTGTTCCAATCAAAAAAATGGCGAAATTATGGTGTTTACAC
This sequence comes from uncultured Arenicella sp., assembly GCA_937973905.1. GTDB lineage: Bacteria > Pseudomonadota > Gammaproteobacteria > Arenicellales > Arenicellaceae > Arenicella. Next base: position 8,017 of record CALJJR010000108.1, read on the forward strand.
AAACACTCGCCTCGCGCATGGGTGTTTGTTGTCGATTGCCCTATAATCTCCCTCCCGTTTTGGTGATTTTGATCAGCTATGAGCGAAGCACAGCAGGTACAAGAAGACGTTCAAGAAATGTTTGAAGAACGAATAATGCAGGGGTTGGATGCGATGGACGTATCCTATGGGGAACGCGCTATCACTAAGCTGGTCGAGTTCATGGAACTCTTGCGCGAATGGAATCAAACTCACAACTTGACTGCGGTCGACGATCTTGACGAAATGGTCGGAGTGCATATCCTCGATAGCGCTAGCATTAAGCCGTATATGAAAGGCGCCAGTTTGCTGGACGTTGGTAGTGGCGCCGGTTTGCCAGGCATGGTGTTGGCGATCTTATCCCCCGCTTTAGAGGTGACATCGATCGAAACTCGCGGCAAGAAAGCTCAGTTTCAAATGTATGCGGCTAATAAGCTCGGGCTGGACAATTTCACCGTCGAAAACAGTCGTGTTGAAGAGTTTGATCCCAAAGAAAAGTTTGCCATGGTGGTGGCTAGAGCTTACGCAGACCTAGAAACCTTGGTAGACAGTTCCAAACAGGCCATAGCATCAAATGGACGATGGTTGGCGATGAAGGGCGCAGTAACCAAGGAAGAGCTTAAACCAATAAAAAAAATGAACCTTAAATACGATACCTTCGCATTGAAGGTGCCAGAATTAGACGCGCAAAGAAATTTGGTTGTAATCCACCCAGCTCGTTAGCTTTTTCTTTAGCGATCGTGATCTAATTCTGGCTTGCTTGCAGCGGTGCTGCGGGCCAGTTGATAACACCGCTCATCTTCCAGGTTATGGAAATACACTTAATCGACTATCAATCCACTAGTGCTGCGGGCCGCAATTTTGCTGAGCTCCAACAGTCAATCGATACGCACCAGAGTGGTCTGCGGAAAAACGATTTTCCTGATATAGATATAGACACTTGGATAGGCCGAGTAGACGGTTTAGAAGACGTCGAACTTGGCGAGTGGCAGAGTCGAAATAATGCGCTCGCTTGGATGGGTCTCCAACAGGGGTCGATCTTGTCAAATCTGGAACGGTTGAAACACCAATATTCCGCAGCACGAATTGGGGTTGTGATGGGCTCCAGCACGTCGAGCATTGATCGTACTGAGACTGCTTATACTGACCTCGATGACGATGGAAATCTTCGCGTGGAGTTTATCCAAGCCAAGGTTCACAATCCTGGAGCGCCATCATTATTTGTCGCCCAGCATACTGGCGTAACGGGACCATCGCTGACGATCAATACAGCTTGCTCGTCATCGGCGAAAGTTTTTGCCACCGGTGCGCGATGGTTGCAAGCCGGTATCGTAGATGCGGTTTTGGTAGGCGGAGTTGATACCCTCTGTGGCAGCGTTCTGTATGGTTTCCATTCTCTACAACTTGTGTCCACCGAGCAGTGCGCGCCGTTTGATCAAGCGCGCGATGGTATTAATCTGGGAGAAGCTGCGGGTTATGCGATTCTGGTCCGAGCGGACCATGATATGACGGCTTTAGAGGCACCGGGCATAGCGCTTGTCGGTTACGGCGAAAGCTCAGATGCGCACCATATGTCGCATCCGCATCCAGACGGTTTGGGTGCGAGACTTGCCATGCAACAGGCTATGCAGATGGCCGAGCTTGAACCTAAGCAAATAGATTACGTCAACCTGCACGGCACCGCCAGCCGTGCCAATGATTTGATTGAAGGAAAGTTGATTGAAAGCTTGTTCCCAAAATCAACCAGAGTTTCTTCAACCAAGGCTTGGATGGGGCACACCTTAGGTGCCGCTGGTATTACCGAGGCATTGCTTGCCGTGGATGCATTGCAACGCGGTGTCATCCCCGGGAGTAAAAACTTACAAGAACTTGATGAACAATTAGATATCACGATACAGGCGGAAAACGATAAACGTAAATGTCATTACGTCTTGTCGAACTCCTTCGGGTTTGGCGGTAACAACAGTTGTTTAGCTTTTAAAAACATCGCAACGTCGTGATAAGTACCAATCTAAATTTCAAAGTGCTTGGCGTGGGTGCATGGGGGTTGAGCTTCCGTAATGGAGCCGATCTGCGAAACGTTCTGGCGGGCCAGGAACTGGAAGATGACGGAGCTAAAGGTCCTAAACCAGAAATCATACCTGCCAATGAAAGACGGCGCGCGCCCTTATCAGTCAGACTTGCGGTGGAGAGCTCTTGGCAGGCGGTGCAAGGCAGTGGTGTCGACGTGCAAGATCTGGCATGTGTTTTTGTCTCAGGTCTTGGCGATACTCAGCTCACTGACTATATGTGCACGGCTTTGGCCAAGGAAACCAAAGCGCTCTCGCCCACTAAGTTTCATAACTCAGTGCATAATGCAGCAGCAGGTTATTGGACGATCAGCACCGGTTGTATGCAAGCGGCGAATTCGATTGCGGCTTTTCAGGAATCCGCTTCGGCGACGTTGTTAGAAGCGGTGATTCAGGCACAAGCAGATGCCAAGCCATTGCTACTAACGTTCTATGATGCACCGGTATCAACTAAATTAAGATCCATGTTAAAAAACGAGCATGCGTTTTCCTTGTCTATTGTGATTGCGCCCTGCGATGTACAGGACGCAGGTGCAATCAATGTAAGCGTGGAACGTACAACCGCAGACTGGCCCGCGTTATCCGGGACTCCGGAGCTGCAAGCTTGTTATGCCAATAACCCGGCTGCCCGTATTCTCGCCTTAGCTGCATTAACCGACGCCCCTGATGGTACTATTAGCCGCCTTCCGCTCAGTGCAGAGACGGCGCTAAGATTGCAGAAGGTTAGTTGAACAAAAATATCGAATAGGTTCGAGCAATATTGAAATGCAAAAGGTGATTGAAAAAGACGTAGTGATTGCAGGTGGTGGTTTGGCCGGTCTCACCTTGGCGCATCAGCTGAAAAACTCAACGCCTGAACTCGATATCTTGGTGCTTGAGAAAAATCGTTTTCCGATTCCGGAGAAAACTGCCAAGGTGGGTGAATCTACTGTAGAAATTGGTTCACGCTATCTAAATCACACCCTAGGTTTAAAGGAGCATTTCAACGATCGGCACTTACGGAAACACGGGTTACGCTGTTTTTTTGGTACGCCGCAACAAGATTTTTCTGACTATGATGAGCTGGGCGTAAGCCAACTGTTTGGAATTCCAACCTATCAGATCGATCGTGGTGCCATCGAAAATCATTTGCAATCGATTGTGAAGGACCAAGGCGTCGAGGTCTGGGACGGTGTTGAAACCTCAGATTTAGCAGTTAGCAGAAGCGAAAAAACAATCTCCGTAGCCCAAGCAGAGGGAGAGAAACAAAGGGTAAGCGGCAAGTGGATGATTGATGCCGCTGGCCGGCGAGCCCTTATGAAAGATTCATTGGGGCTTGCGCAAGATAATGATCATAAGGGTAACGCCCTATGGTTCCGAGTAGACCGCCAGATCAAAATCGACGAGTGGTCAAATGACCAAGAGTGGCAAGCACGAACCGAGCAATCGAATACTCGCTGGTTAAGCACCAATCATCTGATGGGGCCCGGCTATTGGGTGTGGATCATTCCGCTCGACAATGGTGCGACGAGTATCGGTATCGTCATGGACGATGAAGCGTTTGCAAGCCACGACTTTAGCACCCTTGATAGCACTTTATTTTGGCTCGAAAAACATCACCCACAGTGCGCTGATGCGATTGCCGGTGCCGACATCCTCGACTATGTCGTTATCAACGATTACTCACATAGCTGCAAACAAATGTTCTCCGAGCAAGGCTGGGGAGTAACTGGCGAATCAGGCGTGTTCGCCGACCCGTTTTACTCACCAGGCAGCGACTTCATCGCCCTTAACAATACCTTCTTACATGACCTAATCGGGCGCTGGCGCCAAGGTCAAGACATTCGCTTTCACAGTCGTTTATATCAAAGTATGAATCAGTCGTTCTTCGATAGCACCTTATCCTTGTACACCGGTGAATACGGCGGCTTCGGTGATCGTCGTATGATGTCCTTAAAGCTCGTTTGGGATTACGCTTACTATTGGGGCGTGTTAAGTCTCTTGTTCTTTAAGTCAGCTATCACTGATCCAGACCTAATGCGGCAGCTCAATCCCGTGCTTCGAGAAGCACAGTCTTTGAACCAGTCAGTGCAGGCAGCATTTCGAAAACGTGCGGCGCAGCGCTTAGTGTTGCCCGCAGAAGGCATATTTATGAACCAATATAATGTGCCGTGTTTGCGCCATTTCAATAAGGTGTTGGATGATCAGAATTTAGGTGCGCAGAGCGCTCTGCCGGACAACGTAGTTTTACTTGCTCGCTTGAGCCAGTATGTTCAAGCAATGCTGGACGATAATGCCAAGCTTGTCATTTGTGACGATGAGCGTGAGCTATTAGGTGACTACCGTCACTGCGTATTGGCTTAAACGAAGATACCTGCTTTGCTGCTAGTCTTTATCGCAATCGCTGCAGCGACCGCCGTTTACCCATTTATTATTTACTCAAACCTGCAGGCATGGGGACCAGCGACCCTGGCCCTGGGGTTGTTCGTTTTGTTGTTGGCACGGGTTCTAGTCCGCGGGTCATTTAGGCAGCCCGAGCAATATCTTCAGTTAATCCTAGTTGGTGGTTTATGTATGCTCGCCGCTTTGTTGCAAAGCGAAGACCTATTGCGCTATTACCCAGTAGCCATGAGTCTGGCATTTGCGGCGTTTTTCGCTTCGTCTCTTGCTGCGGAAACGTCATTGATCGAGCGATTTGCCAGCATGCGTGGGCAATCAGATTTTGCGCCACATCAACGATCATACATGCGCCGTTTGACCATCGTTTGGGCGGTATTGCTTGCTGTTAATGCAACCATTGCTGCTTACACTGCCTGTTGTATGTCGCTAAAATCATGGACTCTCTACAACGGTTTGATCTCGTATCTTATTCTAGGCATTTTCAGCCTGGCTGAATTGATCGTACGTTATTACTACAAGAAAAAGCACGACTAAAGTCGCGCATCTGCATGCTGTCAACTGAGTCAATAAATAGCCAATTGCAAAATTTAGACCAACAACTGGGTTGGCCGAATATTGTTTCAGTGCAGCATGTGGAGATGGCCTATGAGCTGCAGTTGTCGATCCCCAGCAACCTTGAAGTGTTTGCCGGCCATTTTCCTGAAGAGCCAGTGCTGCCGGGAATCTTACAAGTTCACTGGGCGGTGGCCCTTGCGGAGATTTGTTTTGATCGAACTTTAGGTGATGGCTTCAATGCTATGAAGGGTATCAAGTTCAATAGTATGGTAGTGCCGAGTTCAGAATTACGACTAAGTTTGAAATTGCAAAATAGTAGATTGGCCTTTAGCTATTGGCAGCGTGATATCAAATATTCCAACGGCTCCTTGGTATTCAATGAGGAATCACCATGAGTCTTTGTTTAGTCATACCACACTACAATCACAGCGCCTCGTTTGTTGACTTTTTGCCACGCCTGCGCGCTTTGAACGTGCCGTGCATCGTAGTGGACGATGGAAGCGATGCAGATGAATTGGCTGCGCTCAAGGCCGCGCTGGTCGACGCAGCGGATATCGAGGTAATGCAGCACGCCAGTAATCGCGGTAAAGGTGCAGCGATGGTCACGGGCTCGGAACGAGCACTAGCCCGAGGTTTTACCCATATGTTACAAATTGATGCCGACGGCCAGCACGATACCAACGACATCGCTAAATTTAGGGCGATGAGCGAACAACATCCGCACTCGATCATTTCTGGTGCACCCACCTTTGATGATTCGGCACCGAAAGCGAGAGTTTATGGTCGTAAAGTAACGGATTTTTGGGTCGCTCTAGAAACGTGGACTCTGACCATCGAAGACAGCCTGTGTGGCTTTCGAATCTATCCCCTAGCAGAGTTTAAACAAGTGGAACGCCGCTTCGGTATTGCTCCGCACATGGACTTTGATACCGATGTATTAGTCAAATCAGTATGGCTTGATGTGCCTATTCGATTTATCAAAACCGCGGTCATTTATCGCCCCGGGAACAATTCTCATTTTCACTATTTGCGCGACAATCTTCGTCTGATTGCCTTACACACTCGGCTTATGTGTGGAATGCTAATTCGTGCCCCGTGGTGGTTGGTAAGAGGCGGAGCAAGACGGATTGCTAGTTTGAGTCGATGACCGAATCTACTAAGCCTGAAGCCCTATCCGGCCATTGGTCGAGCATTAAAGAAGCTGGAACCTTGTTTGGTTTGCAGTTCTTAAGTTTTATTCACCGCGTTTTTGGTCGTCGAGCAGTTTCAGTTTTACTGTTACCCACGGTGGCGTATTTTTTGCTCTTTAGGCCTGCGTCTCGGCGCTGTTCACTGGAGTACTTGAATCGTCACTTTGAGAGTTTTCCATCACAATGGAAAAAGCCACCTAATTTATTAAACGCTGCTCGACACTTCTCTGAATTTGCCGAGTCAGTCGTGGATAAGCTGCTGTCATGGTGTGTTGAGATAGACGCAGATAAGTTCGTGCTAGCCGATGCTGATCAGGTGGAAAACCTGTTGCAAGATAAACGCGGCAGTTTGATCATCGGTTCGCACTTTGGCAATCTGGAGTATTGCCGCGGATTCATGCACCGTTATAAAGATAAGGTGATCAATATCTTAGTGCATGACAAACACTCGGCAAACTACAACACCATTATGCAGCAGCTAAACTCCGAGTCTCGTCTGAATGTGTTTCAAGTCAGTGATTTCGACATTCAAACCATGCTGCAAATCAAACAAAAAATAGATGCGGGAGAATGGATTTTTATTGCCGGTGATAGAACCCCGTTAACCGGTCAACAACGCACGGTACCGGTAAAGTTCTTGGGTGCCACAGCGTACTTTCCGATTGGCCCCTACTTGCTTGCTCAAGGCCTGGCGTGCCCGGTCAGACTTATGTTTTCCCATCGCAATTATCATGGTGATGATGAGCGCGTGTTTTTCGAAGTGGTGGACTTTGCTGAACGGGTCAAACTAGATCGAAAACAGCGCGTGGAACAATTGCAAGATTATGCTCAAGCGTTTGCTGATCAACTCGCTAAGCAATGTGAGCGTTCCCCGTATCAATGGTTTAATTTTTACCCATTTTGGGCACCACAAAGGGAGCAGCCGGTTTAAGTCGATGTTCGAACAAGAAATTTTAGAACTGCTGCCCCATCGCCCACCGATGTTGCTTATTAATGAGATTGTTTCCTTGTCGCAGAGCCAATCTGAGGCTTTAGTCGCGCTCAAAGATCAGCCACCGTTCTCCAGCGGATCTGAAGCAGTGCCAGCATGGGTGGGTCTTGAATACATGGGCCAAACTGCGGCCTTGATTGCTGGATACCAGCAACGAGAGGGCTACTGCGAACCACATCTTGGTTTCCTACTCGGATGCCGTAATTACACGACGAATGTCAGCCAATTTGAGCTGGGAGTGCCTCTACTCATTTCTGCTGAGCAAGCAACTGTAGTAGGCGAGAGTCTGGCGACATTTAAATGTACAATTGCGAACTTTGAAACTCGAACACACTACGCGCAAGCGCTACTTTCTGTATTCCGTCAGCCTCTGCGCGAGATAACTTCTCAAGTTTAAGCTTTTCCTATGACAGCAACATCCTCAGTGCACGGCATGCGCCGTGTTGTCATCACTGGTGTGGGTAGCGTATCTGCCTTGGGCCAAGACTGGCAATCCGTTAAGAGCAATATGCTCGCAGGCCGCAGTGCGGTACGTCGCATGGACGAGTGGGATATTTATCCGGAGATGAAAACCCGATTGGCTGCGCCAGTCGATGATTTTGTGCTACCTGATACTTACCGCGCAAAGCAAAAACGCAGCATGGGTCGAGTTGCTCAGTTAGCGATTGTTGCTACACAAAGTGCTCTCGAAGAGGCTAACTTGGTTGGCCACGATGTGATCAAGAGTGGACGCATGGGCGTCAGCTACGGTTCTGCTACGGGCAGCAGCGCGGCTGCGTTAGAGTTCTTTAGTTTGTTGGAACAGCGCTCCATGAGCCGTATTAACACGACCACCTATATTCGCATGATGAGCCACACCGCCGCGGTTAATATCGGTGTGTTGTTCGGCACGCAGGGGCGGGTTTACACCACCACCAGCGCTTGTACCGCAGGCAGTCAAGGCATTGGATACGCCTATGAAGCGATTAAGTCGGGTCAACAAGATGCCATGATCGCCGGTGGTGCTGAAGAACTATGTGCTACTCAAGCGGCGGTCTTCGACACGATTTTGGCGGCCAGCCTGACTTCGGACCCAGCACAAAGTCCTCGTCCATTTGATTCGAATCGCGATGGTTTGGTACTCGGCGAAGGCGCGACTACTTTGATTTTGGAATCGCTGGAACATGCTGAACAACGGGGTGCCACAGTGTTGGCGGAAGTGATTGGTTTTGGTACTAATAGCGACGGTGGTCATTTGGTGCGCCCGAAACAAGAAACAATGGAAGAGGTGATGCGTTTAGCGCTCGCTGATGCGCAGTTGACACCGGAGGCGGTGGGCTTTGTTTCAGCCCATGCCACTGCAACTCGACAGGGCGATATAACCGAATCTGCGGCTACTCACGCAGTACTGGGCCGCAAGCCGGTTCATTCATTGAAAAGCTACACTGGGCACAGCTTGGGTGCCTGTGGAGGTTTCGAATTATGGGCCGCAATAAATATGATGCAAGAAGGTAGTTTCGCGCCAACCTTAAATTTGCACGAAGTTGAGCCCGAATGCGCGGACCTCGACTACTTGCAGGGGTCTTTTCGAGCGCTTGAAACCGACGTTATCATGAGTAACAACTTCGCGTTTGGTGGGATCAATACATCTCTGTTGGTTAAACGCTGGAGCGAGTAGTGAGCAGCGCATTGTTGCTTTGATTAGAGATTCGCTCCTAGATGCTTAACTCGGCTCTCTCGACCGCCAGCCGCTCGTTGCGGTCATTCCATCTTTGACCGATCGTTTTGCGCATTATCCCCTCAACAGTTCTGGTAACCACAATATTCCGGAGAAGCTGTAGCCTAGAGCTTAAATCAGTAGGCAAGGAACGCAGTGTCATCGAAAATCCGATGTCTTCGTAGACGATGAAGTGCCAAAAACCCGAAGGTATAAACAGCGCCTGGCCATGTTCAATATGTGCCACATATCCCTTCGCATGCGCCAGTGCCGGGTACTGTTCGAGATCTGGGTTGGTGAAGTCGATACTGTGTAAAGCACTGAAGCTGTAGGGCACCCGATACAAGAATCGACTTTGGTCTGGAGCAAACAGCAAGACGGTTTTAGGGCCACCAAAATGACACAGAATTAGATTGGCAAGATCGATATCAAAATGCATTTGCACACGAGTGTCTTTACCGCCCATAAACAACACGGGCAGACGTTTAAAGAACTCCATACCCAATTCAGGATACTCAAAGTCCTGCAGTAATTCGGGCGCGTTCTGCAAAATATTGTAGAAGAATATCCTTAGATCATTTTCTCCAGATTTCAACATGTTCAGATATTTAGATAACTCCAAATGTTGTTCTGCTGCATGTTGGTGTTGTTTGCCCTGTGCAGGTTTGCTTGAATAGACAGGCACTTCTAAGTGGCCAAACTCAGATTGCAAAAACTCAATAGACCATTTCTGAGTAGCAGGCCACTGCGCCATCAATGAGTTGAGAATGACAGGCTGAGCGGGGTGTAAATACCGCTCCATAAATTCATTTGGGTCGATGGCATCAATCGCTGGAACTGGCGAGATAGAGAGGTTTTCGAACAAAGCGTTGAATGAGTGGTGAGCGAAAAAGCCTGATATCAGATTCTAGCATCCATCGCCCCCTTGATGGCTCAATGCATTTAAATAGGTGTCACTCAGCGGATTGCAGATGGTTCGCGGCAAGACTTATACTGGGCCTTTATCAACAAGAAAAAGAAAGGCTTTACATGTGTAAGTGGCTGGCAAAAACAAGTTTGGTGGTTCTCGCTTTGGTGTGTGGGTGCGCGAATGCATTCGCACAAAGCGCCCTACAGCAAGAGATTAACGAATACGTCGATATCTTCTCTGGCAACAATTTTGCCGCGCAACGCAGTGCCATAGAACCGCTGGGTTGGTCAGGGATTAGCAGTCCGGAGCTTTATGACGTGATAGCGGCCAAACTGGAGGCCTTAAAGGATGCGGATTCAAAAATAGATAAGGAACGCGCTTCTTGGTTTGCCAAGGCATTGGCCTTATCCGGCAACAATAAGTATCAGCCGGTGTTACAAGATATTGCCGACAATGCCAGCGCGAAAAAACTTCGCAAACATGCCAAGACGGCGCTTGAACGACTCCCTCGCTATGCACGTTGGAATCCAATCATTGCCGCCGGCCTAAAAAACAGTCAAGGCAACCTAGCTGAACAGCGCATTCGTAACATGCTTGCCGATAACGACGCAGAGTTGTTTCGACTCGGCGCTAAGCGCGTCTATCATGCTCACGCCAGCAATAAAGAATTGGTTGCACTGGTTAAGTCTAGACTCGTAGCAGATTACGCTTCGGTGAATGATTCAGATCATGTGGATGCGATGGCTTGGGCAATAAAGGTGTTGGCACAATCTGGGGATAGCGATCACAAACCATTATTGGCGGAGATAGCACAGTCAGCGAGCAACAAAAAGATTCGTAAATACGCCAAAAAGTACACTGACTATCTTTAGGAATCAGTCTTCACATCAACCTCTGTCTAGATAATAGGAATAGCAAATGTTCAGTCACATCATGATCGGTAGCAATGATATCGAGAAATCAAAATCCTTTTACGACGCGATACTTGGCGCAATAGGTTATGACCCTGGGGTTATAGATGAAAAAGGTCGAGTTTTTTACTTCACCAAAAAAGGCGTGTTCGCCTTGTCCAAACCGATTGATGGTGAGCCTGCATGTAACGGCAATGGCAGTACCATTGGTTTTTCCGCACGCACACCGGAGATAGTGGATGCCTGGCATGCTGCTGGGCTAGAGAACGGCGGAACTACGTGTGAAGATCCTCCGGGCATTCGTGAAGGAGCTGGTAAAAAGCTCTATCTCGCCTATTTGCGCGATCCCTCTGGCAATAAAATTTGTGCCCTTCATAGCATGGCCTAAGCAGCTTATTGGATTTTTGTTAGTGCGCGATCATCGATCGATCGTCTTTTTCCGCTGTTCCGAGATACTCATATTTTTAACTAAATGCGTGCAGCGATGATTCGGCGCTTTTGGTTGAAGGCCGAGCGGCTAGCAACGCCGCCTACCATTTGCGCGAGCGAACGAGACATAGTCGGTTCTGCGACACGACTAAACGAAAGCCGTTTTTCACTGCGTCTAGCATCGCGATGTTGGCCCATAGCGAGCATGCGACCATCGTAAAAGTACTCAATCAATGTGCTCCAAGCTTTGTGCCAACTTTCAATGGCAGCTCAGTATTCACCTACCATCAAGCCAGGTTTTTTGTGATTGTCCTAAACAAGCACTTCAAGGCCTCGTTGGTGCAGCTACAATGATCGCTGTTCTCTGCATCAGACATTCTCTAGCACATTCCGCCGTTAACGCTTAGAACTTGGCGAGTGATGTAGCTGGCCTGGTCTGAGACTAAGAACTTAACAGCATTGGCGACTTCATCTGCCTGACCAAAGCGGTTCATCGGTATCATCTTTTTGGCTTCATCGGCATGAATGTCCGCCGTCATATCAGTTTCGATCACACCCGGAGCGACGCAGTTAACAGTAATTTTTCTTTTTGCTAGCTCTACTGCCAGGGCTTTGGTGGCGCCGATAATTCCCGCCTTGGCGGCACTGTAATTAACCTGACCGCGATTTCCAATCAAACCAGACACCGAAGACAAGGTGACAATGCGGCCGCCCTTTCTGAGCCGAATCATTGGCATGACCAGCGGATGCAGTACATTGTAAAAGCCATCCAAATTCGTATGTAAGACGCGATCCCACTGCTCATCTTGCAGCGCGGGGAAGGCATTGTCGGCGGCTACGCCTGCATTGCAAACCACGCCAAAAAACGCGCCATTGTTGGCAACGTCCTCCTCAAGTATGGTGCGAGTTGCCACACGATCAGCAATATCAAACTGCAGCAGTTGAGCATTCGCTCCCAACTCGCGAACTTGGTCAGCAACGACTTCAGCCGCATCTTTATTTGAGTGATAATGCACAGCAATAGATCGACCGGGCTCGGCCAAAGCGGTAGCAATGGCCGCACCAATGCCTCGACTTGCTCCGGTAACGAGTATTCTTTGTTGCGTCATAATTAGTTGTGGTTTTCTTGTAGTGTGTCTTGCGGGTTGGACAAAATCATCGCACCGATTAAATTGAATAAGTTGCCAATTAATAGCGTAAATCCGAAACTGCTGACGATAGGTATTTCACTCATCGCCAACAAGCCAAACGAAAGCAGGCTGGTTAGGGCCGATAACACGATGGCTTGCATCGTTATATTTCGGTGGCGAGTCATTTCACGGCTAAAGATCGCATAGTCCATACCAAATCCCAAAACCAGAAACAGTGCCATTACATGGAACAAATTTATTCCAACACCAAAGACCATGCACAAGCTAACAAAGCCTGCGATGGAGCCAATCGGAATCAGCAATGACGATAGCGCGCTAAAAGATCGATACCGAATTACTAAAATAATCGCAATGAGCCCAATAGCAATTAGCAAATAGGCAGCGGCTGCTGAACGTTGCTTTTGCAATTCGGCAGACGTGCGCGCAAGCGTATTAACGTACTCCACACCTGGCAAGGTAGCTGTGACATCGGACACGGCATCGGCGTTTAGGCCCTTGCGGATTAGGATAAAGCTGACCACACTCCCTTGTTCAGATTCAAACCAAGAAGGCGGAAGAAAACGGTTTAGCAAGGATTGCAGTTGCACTGGGCTTAATCGTTCGTCTCGAGCATTTTTGTAAGCAAGCATTGCGGATTCAACTAAATTGCGATCAACCCCCAGATTATCAGCCAGAAGCTCTGCGGCTCCCTCCGCTGCATAAAGTTTATTCATGGCAAGGTAGTTCTGCCTTTGCTCAGCTTCGTTTATGAGCATAAGCGGAATGCCTCGGAAGTCAGTCGCCTTGAATTGGGTTTCTGCACGCACGGCAGCAGTAAATGCAGACACCCTAGAGTAGACTTCTTCACGGCTGTTACCGGCAACAATGACATAGCGGCCCGGTTCAAAATCTGTCGCAACTGCAGCGACTTTTTGTTCGCTCTCTACGAGTCTAGGGTCGGCATTAAAAAATACTCTAGGGTCATCATTAAAGTTCTCCGCCTGTTGGGATCCGTATAGCCCTACCAGAGCGAGTACCAAGACTATTAACGACCATGCTTTCGCCGAGACAGTCTGTAGCGCATTGCTTAACCGTTTTGCAGACCAAGCGAGTGAATTGCTCACCCTTCGATCTGTGAGCGTGAAGTAGTGCCCGACCACCACCACCGTTATCCAGGCCATCAATAGTCCGCTGCACGAAAACACCGCTACTTTTTGCAACGCGGGTAATCCTGCTAATCCCAGAGCCGCATATCCGATCACTGATGTGCACAGACTCAATGCCAGAGCGCCAAACAAGTTTGCGCCTATGGTTCGCTCTTTGCTGCCACTTTGATGCACTAGATAATGCAGCGCATAGTCTATTGCTATGCCAATCAAACTGGCGCCGAACACAATGGTTAAGATGTGCAAAGAGCCGAATATCAGATGCGTTACCGCTGCGGCAAAAATCACGCCGCTTGCCACCGAGATTAGGGGTAATCCTAGCGCTCGCAGTGAACCAAAAGTGAGCCACAGCAACATGACGATGCCAATTGTCGAGATGCTACTGATCAAGCTGATATCGCGTTTCGCAGATTGTGCCGCATCGGCTGCGAAGAAGAAGACGCCAGAAGTATCAATCGACACTTCAGTGGTCGATTTAATGTTAGTGAAAATTGAATCGAGTTGTTGCGAAAGTGTTTCTTGTGCGCGAATGTCCATTGCACCGCGCGCAATACTGAGGCCTATCAACCTCCAACTTTCATCTTCCGCCCGCTGTTGAAAAAAATTTAACAGCGCCGAACTGTGCCACCCAAGAGGGTCGTCGGCAAAACTTAAAATACGCGGTTCGCCGATCAACGTCAGCATCTGCGACTTTGCCTGCTCCGCAATTTGCTCAGCGTTGAAGTCAATCAAATCTTGATGCTGAGACTCGGTTAAAAAATTGAATCGAAAAGGCGATAGCTGTACCTGCAAGGTATCGAATATTTCGTCGCTATCGGGGTGAATTTCTAGATTAGGTAGCCCCGTGAGTGCTTCTCGCAAGAGCTCTTCAGCTCTATCCAAATTAAATTCATCTGTCGAGCTAAGGAGAATTAGTACACGATTTTCGATATTCGATTGCAATGACTTAATTGCATCTGCAGATTCGACGCTATTGATTGTGGTTGGGGTGACATCGGCGAGATTGGTATCAATTTGTACAGGTTTTGAACCCACGAACATGGCCACTGCTATCGCTAACCAAAGCGCTAACCAACACCACTTTAGCCAAGCACTGTGGGACTCAGTGCTGTGCATCGTCGTTATTGTTGGACTCTTGACCTAGACGGCCTTGATAGAGCAACACGCAGTTGTCTTTGGCGGTGAGGAACGCGTTCAAACACGCGTCGCTACCTAGGTCTTTCTCTATCGAGCTGAGTGCTGATATTTCGAGCTGAGTCTCGGTGCCACGCCGGTCAATGATCTTAATCGTTTGCATTTGTCGTTCTGAATTCAGTTGCAAATGCACAAACTGTAGAGCACGTTTAAAGCGCTTACTTTTGGGCGCGAGCCGAATGCTGTGCGTGTTTTCTCCAGCGCTCGACTTTTCGATGTGTACGCTAAAGTCTTTTTCTATGGTCTCTAGATTGCCATCGAGCATGGCGAGCATAATAGTGCTGACAAGCTTGCTGGCTCGTGCAGATAATCGCTTGATCTCACTGCCAGCTACGAGGAGAGTCGAGCCGTCATTGGCGACTACAAGGGCCTCCTGCACCGGTTGAGCGGTTAACCATATTAAACCGGCTTCACAGTCATGGAAGAATCGCCCTCCTGACTCTAAATTTGCTGGGAGCCCAGCAATCCTTTTTTGTTGGCTGAAAAGTCCAGTAGTGATACAGCTAGCAGGTTTGGGCAGAACAACCTTGCTTGTGTTGGTCTCAACCGCTTGAGCAGCTTTCACAGACCAACCCATTCGGTTTTCGTAAATGAAGGCACCAACTATGAGTGCTAAGTAGACGCTGGTCTTGCTCATTTCGATGAGTATTTTTTGATCGCGGTATCGACAGCTGTGAGCATTTCTTGCGGGGCTTGGAACAAAGTGATATTGCCGGGCATTTGCACTGCAATTTGAGTGGTTTGCGCCTTGGTTAATCGTTGCCCAGTGTCTCGGTCATGGATAGCATAGTTAATCACCAGTTTATCTCGCCATTCTTTAAGCGCAGCTGAAACGACGATATCTTGTTCAAAGATGATCGGCTGGACGTATTTGACCTGCAAATCGATCACCGGATAAAAATACCCTGATGATTCCATTTTGGAATAAGGGTAAGCGATCATATCCAATAGCTGGCAGCGTGCGATCTCAAAGTATTTGGGGTAGTTCCCGTGCCAAACAAGGCGAAATGAGTCCACATCGTAGAACGGGACTTTCATCTCAAAACTCGTGCTTAACACGGTGCTCATCCGGCCTGCTTATGCTGCGAAGTGCTTATCTCAGCACATCAATGGCGTCTACGACGTCGCCCAGTGTTCGAACATTTTTAAAGTGTTCGGCATCGATGTCGCGGTTGATATAGCGCTTGAGCTCGAGCATCAAGTCCAATGTATCTATGCTATCAATGTCGAGGTCGTCGTAAAGTTGCGCACTCTCAACCAAGGAATTATCTTCCACTTCAAAAAGTTCAATCATAACTTTTCGCGTATGTTCTAGAATCTCTGGGCGACTTGGAAACATAAAAGGTATTTGAGGGCGGCTGGGTTACTAAATTATAACGCAGGTGGCGCGGCTGCAACGATTTCTGTCACTTCTATTAAATAGTAACGTCGTAACCACTCAGTCAGACGACGGTACTGTAGTGGGCGCGCTAGCGAAACATCGATCGTATCTGAGAGTTTCAAAACGGCGTTAAATTTAACCGTGATACATGATTTGGTGTCTGGTAATTGATACCAAGATTCTCCTTTTTGCAGAGCACGGGGTTGGCAGCAAATGATGACCGGTAAAATCGGACTGTTAGCAAAAACGGCGATATTCGCAGCTCCACGTTTGAAATCCAACTGAGTATCGTACTGATTGCGAGTCCCTTCCGGAAATATCAAAACGTTCTCGCCGTTTCTAAGTTTGGTTGCGGCGATCTCTACCAGGTTCTCGTCGTCATTGGCTATGTAGCCAGCAAGCCTGACAGGGATGCGCGTAAATGGATTACGACAGAGCGCACTTTTCACCACGCAACATAGATTCGGTACATAAGCCAAAATGAACAGCGCATCGATCAACATGGTGTGATTTGAAATTACCAAGTGGCCTTTGGCTGGTTTTTCATTAAGCCCCGATAGCTCATATCTCATGAGGCCTAGAAACTGCATAAAGTTGACGTAAAACAAGCACAGGCGCTGAATCGCATTGCGTGCGCGCCGTTGTTTTTCTGCGGCCTGCATCGGTGTTACGGCGAGCGCCAAAACATAGGCACCGGGTAAAAAAGCGCCCAAAGCAAAGACAATATAGCTGAGGCCAGCCGCTAAGATGCGCCAGTAATGGTTAGCCGAAAGAAGTCTCAAAGTCAGCGAGTGGCGTTAATTAGTCGCAGTTACCGTAATCAGGCTAAGCATTGCTGCTAACGCAGAAAGCTTCAATTTCGACTAATAACTCTTGGCGACAAATGTCGGCTTCAGCAAGCACCAATTCACAATCTGGGTAACTCTGGTGCACCAGCTCGCGACAAAGATCAACCTGGTTGGCGTCACGCAAGTAAACTCTGAGAGTTTGAATCTGTTGCGCTTTGAAGCCGGTTTCTTCTAACAAGTAGAAAATATTGTCATTGGTCGTATGCAATTGCAGCGCAAGATCCCCCTCATGAACGGTTCGGTGACCGAGAATGCTGGCCGTACCGGAAATAAAGCAGTAGTCATTATCACCTGCGCTGATGGTACTAGCGCGCGCAAACGATGGGCTACTTGGGCCATATTGTCGAGGATATTTGAATGCATCGACTTGGCGAGGATTGGCGTGGTGGGTGGCTGCGTGCACGCTACTAAGCGCGCAGACGGCCAATCCGTTTTGATGGTGGCCAACCGCTGAAGCCGCTGGAAAAAGGTGGCTTTCGATATTGTGCTTGTTAAATGCAGCGAGGCGCCCGTTGCAAAAGCGTTTGTAATTTTCGCTATCGCCTTTGCCGTCGTTAATAGCGGGGACATAATTCCAAAATCGAACGAGGTTGGGCGCCGGGGATTTGCTGATGGTGGTGAGCAACTCCTTGTATGCGGTTTCCGCAACTAAATCGTAATCGTCTTGCGGCCCCAGCGGCAGGTTCACCGTGGTGAATTGAAAAAAACGATCTCGTCGCCAATGGCAGGCCCCGTCTACCCCAGATTCAACAGGTCCTTGTGCGGATTTCCATAGCTCGGTGGCATTATGACCGGGTAATTCTGCTACATGAATCGTGGGTGCAGAACTCTGCGCGGCGTTGCCAAATCGCAGAATTGCTAAAGCATCATCATTGTTTTGCAGCTGGTCAATGGGATCTGTGGATAGAAAATTGCGGAGCATTTTAGATAGCAAACGGTTTTCTTGAAGAACTTAACTCGCCAAACGTAACAAGCTTAGCTAAGCGCGGGTTCTCATCATGTCAACCTGCGTTATGGCTGACTAATTACCGAATGTTGTAACCTCTTTATTTGGTTATCTGTTTATTGAGCCGATGAATTCTAGTCGTTTAAGAGTTGCTCACTCCAGAAAGGTCAAAGCGGCTTTTCCATGGCCGGCAAATTAACCGATATCTAGACTCTGCCCACCTCGTCTCTGACCAGACAAGCAACTTGGGCCGATAAATTCTTTATGTTTATTAAGCGGATAGTTTAAACTTTAGGTTTACAAAAATAAAGGAGCCTGCAGTGAGCACGCAATCCCCAGCCGAAGCCCAAATGGCTGAATTATTGGTCGAAGTCTTGAATCTTGAAGACATCGAAGCAACTGAAATTGAACCTGAAGAACGTTTGTTTGGAGACGGTCTAGGTTTGGATTCTATTGACGCACTAGAGATCGCTTTGGCTATTGCTCAGGAGCATGGTGTTGAGATGAAAGCTGAGGATGAGACGACCAAGGAGGCGTTTGCCAGTCTGCGCACTTTGACCGCTTTTGTTGAGCAGCACAAGGCTTGAGGTTTAATAAATAGCAGCATTTTGTTATCCAAGTTTCACCCAAATTTCTGTTTGCACAGCGTTAGCGATCCCAGATGAAGGCTAGCCCATTGCTGGCACGCTCTGCGAACGCTCCGATTGTCTGGTTGCATGCAGAAATCCCGCCACTTGGTCTAGCGGCTGGGCCTATCTCCGGGCGCCAATTTCTCCGCCAAGTAACACAACTGGCTTCGGTTCTGCCAGACAAAAAATTCGCGATTAATCTCTGTGCCAATCGGTATTTGTTTTTATTGTCACTGTGCGCTTCGATAGTCCGTGGTCAAACCAGTTTATTGCCGCCTAATAAGCGTCGCACGGCGCAGCTCCAGCTCGCACAAGATTACCAAGATCCTTATCTACTGCACGACGGCGTAGATGAACTCGCTGATTTGCCAAAATTTAACTTGTTTGAGCAGGCTTTAGATTTTTCCGCGGAACTTCCTACTGAGCATTTTTCACCGCCTGAAATTGATGCAGAATTTCCGGCTCTGATCAGTTTTACTTCTGGCTCAACTGGTCGCTCTAAGCCGAACATAAAATCTTGGCGAACGCTGCGAGAAAGTACTGCGATCAATGCGCGCTATATGGTGCCGAAGGTTGATCAGACGTATTACCATTTGGCCACAGTTCCAGGTCAACATATGTGGGGACTGGAAACGTCGGTCATTATGGCCTTGTTTGCCAATGTGTGTGTCTCTGATTCACAGCCGTTCTTTCCGGCCGATATTGTCGATCACCTTCAGCAATTGCCACGGCCGCGAGCTTTGATAACGACGCCATTGCATTTGCGAAGCTTACGCGAAACCCAGGGAGCGTCGCTAGAATTGGATAACGTGCTCTGTGCAACGGCGCCCCTATCGAAGGCACTTGCTCAGGAAATAGAGCATAGATTCGGCACGACTCTGCGCGAGGTCTATGGATGCAGCGAGGTCGGTTCGATGTCGGTACGACAAACGGCTCGCGATGAACTGTGGCAAGCTTTTGAGGGTCTGAATTTTTCGCAACAGGCTGCAAAGACGATTGTGACAGCGAACCATCTTCCGGAATCAACCACTCTGTCCGATGCACTAGAGCCAGTGGACAATGGCTATTTTCGTCTGCAAGGGCGTCAAAGTGATTTGATTAAGATTGCGGGGAAGCGCGGCTCGCTTGCAGAGGTCAATCAAGCCATTTTGGACTATCCCGGTGTTCAAGATGGTGTTGCTTTTATGCCGCCTCAAGATAAGGCCGTACCGCGGCTCACGGCGCTGGTAGTATGGGGAGAAGGCAATGATACCGCTGACCAGCAGAAAGACGGGCTACGCGATCATCTTCGCCAGCGACTAGATACCGCATTTGTACCGCGTCCGATCTTGTCAGTACCCAGCTTACCGAGAGAAGAAAACGGCAAGATAACGCAGACAAGGCTGTTGTCCTACTACGACTCTATTCATAATTAGTCATTTCTGCTTTAAAGGATTGCCAATTTATAGGGAGGGTCTCTTGCTGATTGATAGCTGCACAATTGCCCTCGAAGCTGGCACGGTGAACAGTCACTTCAGCTGGCAAGGTCTGATCCGTACAGACAGAAATCATCATATTGTTTGCCAGCTTGCTGCTGAATACATCAGCTTGAGCAGAGCTAACCTGATTCAGCTCGAGGTTTTTCAAGCGCGAATTTAGGATTGGAATACACCGCTGTTTAAACCAAGCTTCTTTTTGCGTCCAAAGCGTGATCATCGCTATACGAGCTTCCGACTCCTCGAGTTGCTCGAGTTGGTCAAGCTGCCGAGTATTGCAAAAACCAGCCGCTATATTGATAGAACGTTGGCTGTCGATACCTTCAACGTCAAGGCCAATCGCACTCTCTGACATCGCCAGCGCAAGAGTGTTTTGACAATGTGAAATGCTGAATGAGGGAAGCGCTAGTTGAGCGTGTTTACCGACTAATTTTGGCGGTAAATCTTGTTGTTCAATGATTTCCCACTCTGTCGCTTTTACCGTGAAAGTTGGGACAAGGAGTTTCTGGAGCAAGAGTCGGCCCCAAAAAAACGACCAAACCCGCTTCCCTTTAAGTCTTGCCAGACGTTGCCGTTGATTGGCATGAAGGTGCTCATTGAGTGCTTCTATATCGAAATCGAGTGTGTTGTCGAAAGATACAATATGCAGGCTGGTTGGTGGCATTGTATTGAGTGTCGCAGTGAGTGGAACTGACTATTCTTAAAGTGTGGTTCGGGAAATTATGGTGAAGTTAATCAAACTCTGTGGCATGGGCGAAAATTTGATACCCTTACGCCTCGACGAACTGTCATTCTAGCGCATCGTCGACGGCAATCTTCGATTCAACTTTTCGCATATAAATAATCATGGCCCGAGTCATTTCCATCACCAATCAAAAAGGTGGTGTTGGTAAAACCACAACCAGTATCAATCTTGCAGCTGCTCTGGTTAAGAGGGGGCAACGATTATTATTAATCGACATGGACCCTCAGGGTAATGCGACAGTAGGTTGTGGCGTAGAACCGGATGAAATTGAGAGTACGATTTACGATTTATTGTTATTGGAATCGAGCGCCCGCGATGCGGTAGTAAAAACCGAGAGTGGCATTGACCTTATTACTGCCAATGGCGATCTGGCTGGCGCGCAAGTTGAGTTGCTCAACGAAATTGGTCGTGAATTGCGCTTACAAAAAGCGTTGGCCGAGGTGCAAGATGAGTATGACTATATTTTTATCGACTGCCCGCCGGCACTCAATGTACTCACTATCAACGCTCTAGTCGCCTCGGACTCGGTACTGATTCCGATGCAATGTGAGTATTTTGCTCTTGAAGGTCTGAGCGCCCTAATCTCTACCATTCGTAAAATTCGAGAAACACTCAACCCGCGTTTGAGCATCGAGGGTTTGCTGCGCACGCTCTTTGACGGCAGAAATACTTTGGCCAACGAGGTGAGCAAACAACTACAAACCCATTTTGGCGACAAAGTATATCAAACTGTCATACCGCGAAATGTTCGACTGGCCGAAGCGCCCAGCTATGGTGAGCCGGCCATTTCTTATGACCCCAGCTCAAAGGGAGCAAAAGCCTACCTTGCTCTAGCCGATGAAATATTGTTATTAGCCAAGAACCGACTTGCTGCGACTGCGTAAATGAGTAAAAAGAAAAAAAGATTAGGCCGTGGGTTGGATGCCCTCTTAAGCGGTACAGCACCGGTCAGTGAAGCGGCCGCTACGGTTGACAATACTAATTCGCTGCCCATCGAGCACTTGCAGCCAGGTGAATACCAGCCGCGAACTCGCATGGATGAGCAGTCCCTGCAGGAATTGGCGGCATCGATTAAAGCGCAAGGAATTATTCAGCCCATTCTTGTTAGACCCATTGCGGGCGGCAGATACGAAATTATTGCTGGTGAACGTCGTTGGCGCGCGGCGCAAATTGCGCAACTGGCGGATGTACCTGTGCTGGTGCGAGACATCCCGGATGAAGCTACGCTCGCAGTTGCGCTGATCGAAAACAT
This sequence comes from uncultured Arenicella sp., assembly GCA_937973905.1. GTDB lineage: Bacteria > Pseudomonadota > Gammaproteobacteria > Arenicellales > Arenicellaceae > Arenicella. Next base: position 29,931 of record CALJJR010000108.1, read on the forward strand.
TCAACGGGAAAACCTCAATCCTGTTGAAGAAGCAGTCGGCTTAAAGCGTTTGATGAATGAGTTTGAGCTCACCCATGAAGAGATCGCAAAAGGCGTCGGCCGTTCACGCACGGCTGTTACCAACCTGCTCCGTCTTCTCGGTTTGAGTCACGGTGCTAAACAGTTACTCGAACATGGCAAAATCGAGATGGGCCACGCTCGAGCTTTACTTGGCCTACCGGTTGAACAGCAAGACTTTGCCGCAGCACAAGTCTACGGCAAAAAACTGTCAGTGCGTCAAACTGAAGCCCTAGTTCGGTCTATTGTTCAGCCGAAAAAGAAAGCCGCAAAAACCAATAAGAGCACGGATATTCTTAGTTTGGAAGAGTCGCTTTCAGAAACCCTTGGCACTACTGTTAAGGTTGAAGACAAAAACGGCAAAGGTAAGATCGTTATCGATTATCAAAATCTCGATATTCTCGATGGCATTATTGCCCATATTAAATAGCTCAATTCCGCCGTTATAGGATGAGCTAAACCAACCATTTGGCTATTTGACAGTTGCGTGGCAATGAGAGGATAGTAATAGCGTGATAGCCACGCACAATACTATGACTCAAACTGCTTCAAGCACATTAATAATTGACGACCACCAGCTGTTTGCTGATGGTCTGGAACTTTTGTTAACTCAACTGCCCGATGCAAATCCGGTTGATAAGTTCAATGATGCTCAACAGGTATTGGAAAACCCGGCTGTTTGGCAAAACGCAAACCTGATTATTATTGACCTGCACATGCCAGGCCTCAATGGCTTTGCTTTTTTACAAGCGATGCAAGACCGCGACGGGCACCCGCCGATTGCGGTTATTTCCGGCGCCGAGTCGCGTGCCGAGATAGACCGCGCGCTGGGATTAGGGGCCATGGGTTTTATACCTAAGGATTGTTCTGCCGAAGAAATGCTCACCGGTGTCAACACGGTGTTAAAAGGCGGCCGCTATCTGCCACCTCAATGGGTGGGTAAGGTGGATTGGCCAGTGCAGGATCAAGCGCTCAACAAGCCCAGATATCATAGCGATGGCGAAACTATTGGCCCGCGACAGATTGAAGTCCTAAAACTGTTGCAACAAGGCTTGCGTAATAAACAGATTGCACTGGTGCTGGGCGTTAGTGTTTCAACGGTAAAAAGCCATACACAACTTATTTATCGATGTTTGCATGTAGGCAATCGCACGGCCGCGATTCGTGCCGCCACAGAGCTCGGCTTACTCTAACTTTTCTCTAAGGCTTCTTGCGCAAGCAACTCTTGTATTGCCGTTCTTAGGGTAATCCCGTCTACCGGTTTGTACACAACTTTAGCACCTGACTCGCTCGCTTGAGCAACTCGAACGGGTGCGGTATCGCCAGTAACTAGAATGGTTATCAAGCCTTCTCCGTATAATCCACGAAACTCATCAATGATCTCTAAACCGCTCTCATGATCTCGGAGACGAAAATCAGCGATAAGCACTTTGGGCACAAACGAATTCTTAGTCATCAGGGCTACCGCAGACTCTCGATTAGGTGCGGCCAATACTTGGCAATTCCATTGCGAAAGAAGCGTACTCATTCCCTCCAGAATATCGGCTTCGTCATCGATAACTAGTACACGCAGACCAAATAAGTTTTGCGTTGTAGGATCCACAGACTCCATTTGTAAATCTGCGCCAGCGGCCATTTTCAAAAAGACGGTTGTGCCACGGTCTAACTCACTCTCTATCTTGATGTCGATGTCAGCCAAGCTGCAGAGTCGCTTGACGATTGCCAGGCCCAGCCCGAGGCCTTTTTGTCGATTTCGTTCGGGGTTGTTGAGTTGAATAAATTCATCAAAGATTGAGTTAAGTTTATCGCTGGGAATACCAATCCCGGTGTCGCTGAGCGTAAGCACGACTTCATGACTGTTTTGCGTTGCATCAAAGGTGATCTTGCCCTCGTTTGAGTACTTGACTGCGTTGTCTAGCAAATTGCGTAACACTCTCTCCAAAATCATCTGATCCGCGTGCACAAAAATATCCGTAGACAGCTGGTTTTCTATACCTAAATTAGTTTTCACTGCTGCTTGCTCGGCGATAAGCGGATCTATAATTGCTCGCAGTGAAATATGTTGAGGCTCGTTCTCTATGGCACCAGCATCGAGGCGCGATATATCCAGCAATCCATGCAACATTTTGTTCAGCCCTTGCATGGACTGGCGCACTTTCTGCAGGATCTTTTGGTTCTTTTGTTCTTTTTGTAGCGGCGTCAGAATATCTAAAAATAGATTTGCCGCATGGATGGGCTGGCGCAGGTCATGGCTTGCGGATGCAAGAAATTTACTTTTTGCGAGGGTAGCGACTTCCGCAGTCTCTTTTTCCACCTTCAGCTGGTCTATGAGTCGAAGATTTTCAAAACTAGAGCGAGAATTTTCCTCAAACAGGGCTTGCAGGTTGAAAGAAACGTAGCTGAGCATACAGATGTAGAACACCATCAACGCGATGATGATGTAAGAGAGTTCATCCCCCTCATAGATCAACCTAGCAGCGAATGGCAGCGTGATGCCGATTGCGAATGCAATGAATGAGCGGCTGTAAGCTATGGTGACGGCTAATGCCCCAGAAACGTAACCAGCATATAGGCAGACGAACACTACAATCATTGTTGTGTTATCAGCTCGGTAAAACAGGAGCGGTGCCAATCCCCAACTTGAGGCCACTAGCCAAGTACCAAATACAATGTTGTTTAGCTGGCCGTGCTTAGCTGAAGTGGAGGCGTGAGAGCCAGCGTTCTTATGTGAATGCCATGAATACAGTGATGCGAGCTGGGCGATAGCCGCCCACAGCAAAATAGGGCCCCAAGGAAACGCTTGGCTAAGAATCAAGATCGACGCGCACACAACACCGAACTCGGCGAGCAAAGAAATATTTCGATTACCAGCCAGAGCTAGGCTGCGCTCTTTTAATAGATAGTCTTGAAACGTTGTATTCGGTGCCATGGCGAGCGTTTTTGTCGAGAAGACTCAACTTTTAGTTGTTATTAGACTGCCAATTTATACATTGTATCCTAAACCTCGTTAGGTCATGTCAGTGAGAGCTCAGGCGCTAAAGTTATAACCCCTGATGTAATTGAATTATTGTATTTATGAGGCTAAATAAAGAGTCCAGAAAAGCCCTTTGCAAGCATTGCGAAACCGTGTTTGAGCCTTTATACTCCGCGAGCAGAAAAAATGACCCCTCCAGCAGCGATGGTGGGCGTTTTTTCAGCCAACAAATCAGAGCATTTTAGGGTCAGTTATGAACCAAGAAGCGACAAGAGTTGTGAGTGAAGCTCAAACTCAAGCGCAACCGGGAGACCTGCTAAATCTTGCTCTGTTGCAGCTCACAGGCACCGTCGTATTCAGCCTGGTTATGTATTTCTGTTTTGATCTTCGCGAAGCTATATCAGCTCTCTTAGGAGGCTCGATAGCCATGCTTGCCAGCTTGTATTCAGCTTGGCAGCTTTACCGCGGCGGACAAAACCAACAACCGGGCGAAATGTTGGTGCGCTTTTATATAAGCGTGGTGCTAAAAATCGCATTCAGCTTGGCAATGATGGCGATTTGCATCATCTTCATGAAAGTATCAATGCTGCCTTTTATAATCGCGTACCTTGTCGCGGCAGTAGTGATCAATTGGTTGGTGTTGTTGTTACCAGAAAAGCAACACTCGAAACTCTAAGAACGCAAAACACAGTCTGAACTAAGATGGCAGCAGAAAACGGTGAATTAACGAGCGCTGGTTATATTAACCACCACCTCACTAATTTGACCTACGGTCGCTTTCCAGATGGAAGCTGGGGCTTCGCGCATGGCGCACAAGAAGCAGCCAGTATGGGCTTTATGGCGATTCATGTGGATAGCATGGTTTGGTCATTGGGCTTAGGCATGATCATGTTCATTGTCTTCCGCAGCATCGCCAAAGGATTCAGCGCAGACAAACCCTCCAAGCTGCAGTGCTTTATCGAAACGCTTTTTGATGTGGCGCAAGACAGCAAAGACAGCACATTTACCAAGCAAGCAAAGAATGAATGGATTGCGCCGATGGCGTTGACCGTATTTGTTTGGGTCTTCTTCATGAATCTCATGGATTTAATTCCGGTTGATTGGATTCCAGAACTGTTTGTGGCCATGGGCGTTGAGTATATGAAGATCGTTCCCTCAACCGACGTCAATATAGCGCTTGGCACGGCTCTCGCGGTCTTCATAATGATCATTTACTACAGCCTAAAAGTGAAAGGGCCGGTGGAGTTCACCAAAGAACTCACTCTGCAACCTTTCGGCAAGTGGATGATCCCTTTTAACTTCTTGTTGGAAACGGTTGCTTTGCTCGCAAAGCCACTCTCTTTGGGCTTGCGATTGTTCGGCAACATGTATGCAGGTGAGCTGATCTTTATCTTGATCGCCACTATGTATAGCGCTGGTTACTTCATCGGCGCCCTTGGAGGCGTTGCGCAGCTCGGTTGGGCCATATTCCATATCCTTGTAATTACCTTACAAGCATACATATTCATGATGCTGACGATTGTTTATTTGTCGCAAGCTCACGAACATCATTAATTTAACAATTAAACTTTTTACTCAAGCTAAAAATAGGAGTTCCAAATGGAAACTATCGTAGGTATGACCGCAATCGCCGTAGGCATTATGTTAGGTTTGGCGGCAGTTGGCGCGGCAATCGGCATCGGTTTGATGGGCGGCCGTTTTCTGGAAGGCGTAGCGCGCCAACCTGAAATGGCAAACAGCCTGCAAACTAAAATGTTCTTGCTAGCTGGTCTGATCGACGCGATTCCGATTATTGCGGTTGCGATTGCTCTGTACTTCTTGTTCGCTTCTGGTCTTGTAGACCCAGCTGGCCTGCAAGCACTTCTTGGCAACTAAGCCTCATTTTGCGATAAATCGAGGAACGAAAGATGAATATTAATGCGACCCTAATTGGTCAAACTCTGTCTTTCTTCCTGTTTGTCTGGTTCTGTAAAAAATACGTATGGCCACCAATGGTGAACGCCATGCAAGAACGACAGAATCAGATCGCTGATGGTTTAGCGGCAGCGGAGAAAGGCCAGCAAGCTCAGGAAGTTGCAGAGAAAGAAGCAGCACAGTTGATTAGCGAAGCGAAATCACAAGCTGCCGAGATCATTGCGAGTGCTGAAAAGCGTGGCAGTTCGGTTGTCGAAGAAGCAAAAACTGCGGCTACTTCAGAAAAAGAGCGGATCATTGCATCGGCTCAAGCGGAAGTAGAGCAAGACGTACATACTGCACGCGAAGGTTTGCGTACCCAGGTGTCGTCAATAGCGGTAGCAGCTGCCAGTAAAATTGTTGATAAAGAAATTGACGAGTCCGCACATGCGGGTTTGATCGAAGATCTAGTCCAACAGTTGAAAGCTGGTTAAACCAATCTTCCTGAGTATCAGGCAGCGACCTTTATATAAGGCAAAACTGGAATAGAAAGGTAGAAAAGTGGCAGATAACGCATCCCTCGCCAGACCTTATGCCAAAGCAGTATTCAGCTTGGCAGACGAATCTGGTGCGCATGAGGCTTGGAGTTCAGTTTTATCTCAACTGAGCAATGTGAGCCAAGATGGTGATTTTGCAAGCTTGATTAGTGACCCCAGAATTGACGGAGCGCAGCTAACTAAATTGCTGGCAGAACTCGCCGGTGAAAATGCGCCAGCGGGTACTGAAAACTTCATTAATCTGTTGGTGACTAATGGGCGCGTCGATGCGCTCGCAGACATTGAGCAACAGTTCACCGAGTTAGTAGCCAAGGCCAAAGCGCAAGTTAATGCCCAAGTCATCTCGGCGATGGCTCTCAGTGAGGAGCAGAAAACATCGATTTCTGCAGCATTGGAAGCTCGTTTGGGCCTTAAGGTGAATCTTGAAGAAACCGTCGACGCGGATCTAATCGGCGGTGCTGTAATCAAAGCCGGCGATCTCGTGATTGATGGGTCTGCCAAAGGCCGCTTAGAGAAGTTAACCAGCGTATTGATGCGCTAAACCAAATACCAGAAGCTCTGGTCGGCGAAGCTGACCATGAATAAAGCGATTAAAAGTTGAGGACTTAAAGTCATGACAACGCAACTAAACCCATCTGAAATCAGCAATCTGATTAAAGATCGGATTAAAAATTTTGAAGCGTCTGCGGAATCTCGCACCGAAGGTACGGTTGTTAGCCTTACCGACGGTATTGCGCGTATCCACGGTTTAACCGAAGCGATGCAAGGTGAAATGTTGGAATTCCCGGGCGACGTTTTCGGTCTGGCACTGAATCTTGAGCAAGATTCAGTCGGCGCCGTAGTGCTGGGTGATTACAAACACATTTCCGAAGGCGATACGGTCAAATGTACTGGCCGCATTTTGGAAGTACCGGTTGGTCGCGAACTCTTAGGCCGCGTTGTTGATTCATTGGGTAGACCGATTGATGGCAAAGGCGCGATTGAAACCAGCGAAACTTCGCCAATTGAAAAAATTGCGCCTGGTGTTATCGAACGTCAAGGTGTTGATCAGCCGCTTGAAACTGGTTTTAAATCTATTGATGCGATGGTGCCAATTGGCCGCGGTCAACGTGAGCTGATTATTGGTGACCGTCAAACCGGTAAAACTGCCGTCGCCATCGATGCGATCATCAATCAGAAAGGCAAAGACGTTAAATGTATCTACGTCGCGATTGGTCAAAAGGCGTCCTCTGTAGCGGCGGTAGTCCGCAAGTTAGAAGAACATGGCGCGATGGAATTTACGACCGTGGTTGCCTCGAACGCATCCGATTCGGCAGCGCTGCAATACATCGCTCCTTACTCTGGTTGCACCATGGGTGAGTTCTTCCGCGACAATGGCGAAGATGCTTTGATAATCTATGATGATCTTTCTAAACAAGCCGTTGCTTATCGTGAAGTATCTCTGCTATTACGCCGCCCACCAGGCCGCGAAGCTTATCCCGGCGACGTATTCTATTTGCACTCTCGTTTGCTCGAGCGTTCTTCTCGAATCAATGCAGACGAAGTTGAACGCCGTACTGGTGTTAAAGGCAAGACAGGTTCATTAACTGCGCTGCCAATTATCGAAACGCAAGCCGGTGACGTTTCTGCTTTCGTACCAACCAACGTAATTTCGATTACTGACGGTCAGATCTTTATGGAGACCGATTTGTTCAACTCAGGTATCCGTCCAGCGGTTGATCCTGGTTTGTCGGTATCTCGAGTGGGTGGTAATGCGCAAACCAATATCATTAAAAAGTTGGGTGGCGGTGTACGTCTAGCGTTGGCTCAATACCGTGAGTTAGCGGCATTCTCGCAGTTCGCATCTGATTTGGATGAAGCCACGCGATCTCAGTTGGCCCGCGGTGAGCGTGTAACTGAGTTGATGAAGCAAGCCCAGTACGCGCCAATGTCAACCGCGCAAATCGCTGCGTCTTTGTTCGCCGCCAACGAAGGTTATTTCGATGACGTTGATAAAGATCAGGTTGTTGCTTGTGAAGCAGCAATGCAAGCGCATCTGAAAGCTAACTTTGGTGACATGTTAGACAGCATTAACGCAGAACCAAAATTGTCTGATGAAGTGGTTGAAAAGCTTCATGCGGCGCTTAAAGACTTCAAAGCAAACGGGTCTTTCTAGTCGTTCAATTTGCTGCAAGCGTGGGCGGTTAACCGCCCGAGGCTTAAGGCTGATTACGAAATTCAACTTATAACGAATAGGCATTATGGCAGTCGGAAAAGAAATTCGAGACCAGATCTCCAGCGTTAAAAGTACGCAGAAAATCACCAAAGCCATGGAAATGGTGGCGGCGAGTAAGATGCGTAAAGCGCAGGACCGTATGAATGCAGCGCGCCCTTATGCGCAAAAAATTCGTTCGGTGGTCGCGCACATTGCAAATGCAAATTTGGAATATAAGCACCCCTTTACGCTTGAGCGAGACATCAAGCGCGTGGGTTATATCGTTGTTAGTTCAGACCGCGGACTTTGCGGCGGTTTGAATATGAACGTGTTTCGCAAAACGGTTTCTGAGCTGGCTGATTGGGATGCCAAAGGTGTTGAAATCGACATCGCGACAATTGGCTCAAAGGGTCTGGCGTATTTTCGTCGTGCTGGCGGTAACGTTGTGTCTGAAGCCTCGCACTACGGTGACCAACCGAATCTGAGTGATTTGCTGGGCGCCATAACGTCCATGTTGACTGCTTACGAAAACGGCACCATCGACCGCTTATATGTTGTTTCAAACGAATTTGTGAACACGATGACGCAATCGCCAGAGTCTGTGCAGTTGCTACCGATTGTTTCTGATGAACAAGCGGCCGCTGAAGTACCCGATTTGTTCGATTACATCTATGAACCTGAAGCCAAGCCAATTCTAGATACAGTGTTGAAGCGCTATATCGAGTCACAGATATATCAGGCAGTAGTAGAAAACATTGCGTGTGAACAATCAGCCCGGATGGTGGCGATGAAATCGGCCAGTGACAATGCTGGTGATTTAATTTCTGAACTTGAGTTGGTGTACAACAAAGCGCGACAAGCTGCGATTACCCAAGAGATTTCAGAGATTGTGAGTGGCGCTGCGGCAGTATAGGCAACAGCAGTCGAACAGAAAATTTAAGGTTGTTGCGAGTTAAGCCTTTTCGTAACAACAAACTGATTTAAAGAAATTTAGAGACAGAGGAAACCAGAATGAGTTCCGGAAATATTGTTGAAATCATCGGCGCGGTAGTGGATGTAGAGTTCGCTTCCGATTCAGTGCCAAACGTCTACGACGCTTTGACAGTTGATGGCGCTGAACTAACGTTGGAAGTTCAGGCTCAGCTTGGCGATGGCATCGTTCGTACAATTGCGATGGGCGCGACCGAAGGGCTTAAGCGCGGTATAACAGTTGCTAATACTGGTGCTCCTATCTCAGTGCCGGTAGGTGCGGGAACTCTGGGCCGCATCATGGATGTACTAGGTAACCCAGTTGATCAGGCTGGTGAAGTTCAAGCTGAACGTCGTGATCCAATTCACCGTGATCCGCCCGACTACGCGGACCAAGCTTCTGACGTATCAATCTTGGAAACAGGCGTTAAGGTTATCGACCTGATTATGCCGATCGCTAAAGGCGGTAAAGTTGGTTTATTCGGTGGTGCGGGTGTTGGTAAAACAGTAACGCTCATGGAACTGATCAACAACATTGCTGTTGCTCAAGAAGGTCTATCAGTATTTGCTGGTGTGGGAGAACGTACTCGTGAGGGTAATGACTTCTACTACGAAATGAAGGAAGCCAATGTACTTGATAAAGTAGCGATGGTTTACGGACAAATGAATGAGCCTCCCGGCAACCGTTTGCGCGTGGCACTGTCTGGTTTGACCATGGCAGAGTATTTTCGTGATGAGGGTCGTGACGTTTTGATGTTTATTGACAACATCTATCGCTACACATTGGCTGGAACCGAAGTGTCCGCACTACTGGGTCGTATGCCATCAGCGGTAGGTTATCAACCAACATTGGCGGGAGAGATGGGTGCATTGCAAGAACGCATTACCTCTACTAAAACGGGTTCGATTACTTCATTCCAGGCCGTTTACGTACCTGCGGATGACTTGACTGACCCATCACCAGCGACCACCTTTGCTCACTTAGATGCGACCTTAGTACTGTCACGTCAAATTGCTGAGTTAGGTATTTACCCTGCGGTAGATCCTCTGGATTCATCATCACGCCAGTTAGATCCATTGGTGATTGGTGAAGATCATTATCAAGTGGCGCGTGGTGTGCAAAACACTCTGCAACGCTATAAGGAGCTTCGTGACATCATCGCCATTCTCGGTATGGACGAGCTTTCTGAAGAAGATAAACAAATCGTTGCTCGTGCACGAAAAATGCAGCGTTATCTGTCTCAGCCATTCTTTGTTGCTGAAGTATTTACTGGTTCACCAGGCAAATATGTTTCGCTCAAAGAAACCATCGCTGGCTTTAAAGCTATTTTGAGCGGGGAGATGGATGAGTACCCAGAGCAAGCCTTCTATATGGTTGGCGGCATCGAAGAAGTAATCGAAAAAGCCAAGGGTATGAGCTAACCAGCGTCTGATTGAATATACGGCCACGCCATCGTAACGAGTACACAGCAATATGAGCACAATGCAAGTAGAAGTAGTGAGCGCCGAGCACGAAATTTTTTCGGGCGAAGCAGCTATGCTGATTGCAACCGCTGAAGCGGGTGAGTTGGGTATTTATCCTCAACACACGCCGCTGCTTACCAATCTGAAGCCAGGCGATGTCCGGATTCAGTTAGAGAATGGTGAAGAGCAGGTAATATATGTGTCAGGCGGCATTCTTGAAGTAACGCCTAAGAAAATTACGGTGTTGTCCGACACGGCAATTCGTGCCGACGACCTTGATGAGGCCGCTGCACTCGAAGCACAACGCAAAGCAGAACAAGCTCTTAAAGACAGCAATGCTGATATCGACTTTGCTCGTGCCAAAGCAGAACTAGCGCAAGCGGCGGCTCAATTGCAAGCGCTTAAAAAAATGGTCAAACGTCCGCGCTAGGAATTTGCGGTGGTCCAATTTAAAAGCCCGATGCTTAATAGCTCGGGCTTTTTTGTATTCAACGGCACATCGTTGTGGTCAGATTACTTTGTAATTGTGTAACAAGCGGCAAATTGAAATTCCTCAGTTTCCCCTTATCTGTTATAAAGGCTGCAACAAAAACACCAAAGGGCTATTGCAATGGGAACTGGCACTATTCTGTTAATCATTTTTGTCGGCATTATTTTGTTCGGCATCTCTCTTTTCAACCGTTTGGTTGCTGGGCGTAACGGGTATAAAAATGCCTTCGCACAGATCGATGTACAACTGACGCGCCGTCACGATTTGATTCCAAATCTTGTTGAGACCGCCAAGGGCTACATGGCGCATGAAAAGGAAACTTTAGAAGCGGTTATTAACGCCCGTAATGCGGCTGTGAGTGGTTTGAGCGCAGCAAAAGCTGACCCCACTAATCCAGATGCGATGAAACAACTTGGTGAAGCTGAACAGGGCTTGAGTGGCGCACTCGGACGACTATTTGCGTTGTCAGAGTCTTACCCCGATTTGAAAGCGAATGAAAATATGATGCAGCTTTCGGAAGAACTGACCACTACCGAAAATAAAGTTTCATTTGCCCGTCAGGCATATAACGACGCTGTAATGATGTACAACAATCTGCGTGAACAATTTCCGAGTAGCTTCATAGCGAATTGGTTCAGCTTTCAAGCTGCAGAATTACTTGAGCTTGAAGATGAAGCGATGAAGCAAGTACCAAAAGTTGAGTTCTAAAGAAATCACTCGATGAATTTTTTCGAGCATCAGGAGAAAGCGCGCAAGCAATCTCGCTGGATAATTTTGGCCTTCATCGGCGTGGCTCTGCTTATTATTGCTGCAGTTGATTTGATCGTTCTGGCATTGTTTGCCCTACAAGGGCCGCTCATATCTGGAACTGCTGCAATTACGCATGCCGGCATTGAGAATATTCTCAATCCGCAATTGTGGGCCGCGAACGCAGATATTCTAATGGGTTCCAGCGCGGCAACGGGTGGCGTCATTGGTCTTGCTAGCTTGGGTAAAATTGCCGCGCTTCGCAGTGGCGGTGGCAAAGTGGCCAGGGATATGGGCGGCGTACTTATTACGCCAGATGTCAAAGACCCACTACGCCGGCGCTTATACAATGTTGTTGAGGAGATTGCGCTCGCCTCTGGCGTGCCCGTACCTGAAGTGTTCGTGATGGAAAATGAGCCAGCGATCAACGCTTTTGCCGCTGGTTATAGCCCCGCTGATGCCGCCATCGCAGTGACGCAGGGGACTCTGGAAAAATTAAATCGCAGTGAGTTGCAGGGCGTGGTTGCTCAT
>CALJJR010000109.1 GCA_937973905.1 uncultured Arenicella sp.
GTTGGTAGCAATTGATCGGCGGCAAGCACATGATTTACGAAACCCCAGCGATGAGCTTCTTGAGCGTCCAGCCAGCGACCGGTCAATAGCATTTCCATGGCAATGTGATACGGAATTCGTTTAGGTAATTTAATTGAAGCCGCATCCGCGACTGTGCCAGAATTGATTTCTGGTAGCGCGAAAGTGGCGTGCTCCGCTGCGAGGATAATGTCGGTGGACAGCGCTATTTCTAAACCACCTCCACAACATATGCCATTTACCGCAGCGATAATGGGTTTGTTCAAACGCGGCAGTTCTTGCATACCGCCAAAGCCTCCGACCCCGTAGTCGCCATCTACCTCATCGCCATCGGCTGCGGCTTTCAGGTCCCAACCTGGGCAAAAAAACTTTTCTCCTGCGGCAGTAACAATCGCCACCCGCAGCTCGTCATTATCACGAAACTCGGCGAACACTTCACCCAGCTCACGGCTGGTTGCCAGATCAACGGCATTGGCCTTGGGGCGATCAAGAACAACTTCTAAAACCGCGCCAGTGATTTGAGTTTTAACGGCTTTTGACATAGCTATGGACTCCTAAGGGTATTCGATCAGCAAAGCATCTACCGCTATGGCACCGTCAGCGGTAACTAAAAGAGGGTTAATATCGAGTTCACGCAAACGGCTTAAGTTAGCAGCAACAAATGCTTGAACTTGCATAATAGTATCGACCACGGCCTCAGGGTTGCCAGCAGCCGACCCACGATACCCTGCGAGCAGTTTTGACACTCTCAAAGTCGCCAACTTCTTCTGGATAACTTCTTGCGAAGCAGGCAGCACAACAGTTGCTGTATCACTTAGCAATTCTGTTAACACACCGCCCGCTCCAATCGTCATAGCAAACAATCCGGTCTGATCTACGGTGACTCCGACTATCAACTCAGCAACCGTACCGGGAATCATTTCTTCTAGCAAGTAGCCGGTATCTGAGGTGGCAATCGATTGTTTGGCAGACGTGAGTTCAGCGGCATTGCTAATATTGATGATCACCGCGCCCACTTCGGTTTTATGTGCAATGTTCAAGGCTTTTAACACCAGCGGATAACGCAGGCCTTGGTCACGAACCTCGTCTAACAATTCAAAGTGCCGGCCATTTGGCACAGCAATGCGAAACTCTTGCAATCGATGCTTGGCGTCAAACTCATTAAGGGCCAGAACCGTATTTTCAGAATCACACTGCTGCCAAACGGGCTCCGGCTCGAGGTTGGCGTTTTTGAAACGACCTGCGGTCACGGCCGCATCCAAAGCTGCAAGCGCCGTCTCCATGCCATGCAAGGTAATGACATTGGCAGCGGCGAATCGCCGCACTACCTCAGGTTCTAAATTTTCACCCAGCAAACTGATGACAGCGGTCTTCTTATTGGTACGCCGGCTCGCCTCAATGATGGCTTCCACCGCACATCGATGGCCCGCTGGGTCGCAACGATCTGAACGTGGCAGATCGAGCACAAACGCACACAGAGCAACGTCACTTTGCATGACCGTCTCAAAACAACGCACCATGATTGGAACATCACCCCAAATGTATGTGTGATAGTCGAGGGGGTTTGCGATGTCTACCTGCGAACCCAGAACATCAGCCAATGTTTGCTGCACAGATGGTTCAAAATCGGGGTACTGCAATTGCGTTGAGTCAGCCAAATCCGCCATCAAACTGGCCTCACCTCCCGAGCAACTCACCGACGCAATTTGATTGTTGGGCAAGGGCCCAAAGAAATGCAGCAACTTGAGAGCCTCGAGAAAGGTTGTAACGTCGTTAACTTCAACGATACCCAACCGCTCAAACAAAGCAGATGCGACCGCAGCGCTACCGGCAAGACTGGCGGTATGCGTCAAAGAGCCCAGCTTCCCCTTTTCGGACTTACCAATCTTTAGCGCGACAATCGGTTTGCCCTTCGCGTGCGCAGCCAAGGCTACTTTATGCATCTTTGTTAGATCGTCAAAACCCTCTAGATACAAACCAATGGCCGATACGCGTGAGTCATTGAGCAAATGAGCCATTATTTGCGAGGCGCCCATTTGAGCCTGATTACCCAGGGTTACGATGTGACTGATTGGTAGCCCGCGACGCTGCATACTCATATTGATGGCGACATTGGAAGATTGCGCTAGAATCGCAACGCCGGAGTCAACTTGTTCGCCACCATGCTGATCTGGCCACAGAGCAACATCATCTAGATAGTTCAGAAAGCCATAACAATTTGGGCCCAATACGGGCATATCGCCTGCCGACCTGAGTAGTTGGGCTTGTAGGTTTTGACCATCACCCTGGGTGTGCTCACTAAAACCAGACGCGAAGCAGATGGCGCCACCTGCCCCAGCCTGACTCAAAGCAGCAATAACGTCTAAAGTGGCATTTCGATTAACGCCCACAAATGCGCAATCTGGTGCGCCAGGCAGATCATTTGTGCTCGCATAACAAGCCACGCCGGCAATCGACTGGCGGCTTGGGTGCACCGGCCAAATCTCGCCCTTGTAGCCACCGCGTTGCAATTGTTGGATAACGTTCGCCGCCCAAGCACTGCCATACAGTGCGACACTTTTGGGCGAGAAAAAACGAGCAAGCTTGCTCATTAGCCGCCGAGTGGCCTCAGCAAACTGCGTGAGATTATGTGCCGTTGGATTTCTGAGGTTCCCTCCCAAATTCTCTCGATGCGTGCATCTCGCCAGATGCGCTCCAATGGAAGATCAGACATCAGCCCCATACCACCATAGATTTGAATCGCCTCATCGGCCACCATCGCCAACATTTCACTGGCCTTCAATTTCGCCATGGCCATATCAGCATCGGAACAGGTGCCAAGGTCATAACGATATCCGGCATCCATCACTAACAACTCCGCGGCTCTCATCTCCACCGCCATATCGGCGAGTTTGAATGACACGCCTTGGAACTTGCCAATCGCTTGCCCAAATTGCTTGCGCTCAGCTGCGTAGTGTACGGCCAGATCAAAAGCGCGTTCTGCACGCCCCAAACAAGTGGCTCCAACCTGCAAACGGGTTGCCCCCAACCAATCGTTAGCCACCTCAAAGCCTTTGTGCAGTTCACCGAGCATGGCCTGTTTTGAAACACGGCAGTTGTCGAACTCCAATATCGAGTTGGTGTAACCACGATGAGAAACGTTCTGATATCCGTCCCGTATCGTTAAGCCGGGATTGTCATGATCGACGAAGAAAGCAGTAATCAACTTTTTTGGGCCACGCGGCGTTTGCTCTTCGCCCGTTGCCATAAAGGTGATGGTGAAATCGGCTGAATCGGCGTGGCTAATAAAATGTTTGGTGCCATTCAACACCCAATCGTCGCCATCTTGAACCGCACTCGCGCGCATGCCGCGCAAATCTGAACCAGCATCCGGCTCGGTCATCGCTAGACAATCACTTTTCTCACCTCGCAAACAGGGCTCTAGATACTGCTCGCGTTGCTCAGCTGTTCCTGCGCAGAGAATATTTGAAGGCCGGGCCACACAGGTCCAATGCAATGCGTAGCTTGTGCGCCCCAACTCTTTCTCGTACAACAACCAAGTTGGGGTATCTAAGCCGCCACCACCGTATTCGCTGGGAATATTTGCCGCATACAGACCAGCAGCAATGGCCTTCTGCTTTAGCTCTTGAGCCAGCTCTATAGGCAAGACGCCACTGCGTTCTAGCGCCTCTTCATGCGGGTACAGTTCCTGCTCGACAAAGGCACGTGTCGTCGACACCACCATTTGTTGTTCTTCGCTAAGACTGAAACTCATTGATCACGACCTCCGTCGAAGTCTAAATTATTGTGCCATGTCTGTAGCTGACTCAGCTTTTGGGCTATGACTACATCTGGTTCACTCGAGCGCCGCAGCTCTAAATCCACGTGGATTAGTAACTGTGTTGCGGTAGCCAGCAAACTGCCATCATTGCTGGTAAGTTGATGTTCAAGCCAAAGCTTTTTTCCTTGCGCATCTTGTATTTTAGATTGCACTTCTACCTCATCACCGGCATGGCATTCCTGCAGAAATGATATTTGCAAATCGAGCGTGAAGTAGCTTTTACCGCTCTCGATATAGCTTTCATCAGCACCGACCAATTTCATCATTTGATCAGCGGCTACGGAAAAAACATCGCCATAGCGGCTATCATTCATATGCCCGTTGTAATCGCTCCAATCACTGGGAATCACGCGTTTTATTGTGATCGGCAATGACTGTTGGCTGGCGACTGGAGCTTCGGCTAAGGCCAGATCTACTTTATTGAGTAACTCCCCAGCTCCCCAATTTTGCCCTTTTAGGGCCCGCATCATCGCCACGAGATTATCGTCTCTTATTTTCTCTAACTCACGAATTGAGTATCGCCCTGATTGTTGATCCGACTGATCGGCTATTTTTTGCACTAACTCTTCAGTCAATTCTGGCACATCCATCAGCTTCGTCCACGGCCATTGCAGTGCAGGGCCAAACTGCTCGATAAAATGTGCCATGCCCGCTTCACCGCCGGCGATACGATAGGTTTCAAACAAGCCCATTTGCGCCCAGCGCAGACCAAAGCCGTATCGGATCGCGTCGTCAATTTCTTGTGTGGTTGCAACATCATCGTTGATTAACCACAGACCTTCTCGCCACACAGCCTCAAGCAATCGGTCAGCAATATGCGCATCTATTTCTTTGCGCACAATGAGCGGCAGCATACCAATATGCTCTAGAACTTTTGCGGCACCCTGCAATACAGATTGATCACCCACGAGTTCGACCAACGGAATTAGATAAACCGGGTTAAATGGGTGAGCCACGATAATTTGCTCAGGCCGAACCGCGTCAGCTTGTAATTCGCTGGGCCTAAACCCGGAGGTTGATGAAGCGATGACGGCATCACTTCTACAAGCCGATTGAATCTCGCTGAAAACCGCCTGTTTTAACTCCAAGCGTTCCGGAACCGCTTCCGTGATCCAATCGGCGCTTTGTACCGCTTCGGGCAGGCTTGTGCAGAATTTGAGCTGCCCTGCCCTGGGTAAAGAATGTTCATACAAGCCTGGTAGCGAGCGCTTAGCATTTGCAATTACGGCCTCGAGTTTTCGCTGGCTCTCAGGGTCGGGGTCGTAAACATTCACATCATGCCCCATGAGCAAAAACCGAGCGACCCAACCGCCTCCAATGACACCGCCACCAATGACCGCCGCTTGCATAGTTATCGGGGTGCTCGTTTAGTTAAACCGAGCTTGGATCGCACCTGCTCTGGCTTCAACACATTGGAACCCATCGCCTCAACGATAGTCACTGCACGCGCCACCAATGATTCATTGCTCGCAAGCACGCCTTTTTCTAACCACAGATTATCCTCTAGCCCCACTCTGACATTACCGCCAGCTAGCACGGCCGCCGCAACAAAAGGCATTTCATTACGCCCGATTGAGAAGGCTGACCAATTCCAATCTTGCGGCACATTGTTCACCATCGCCATTAACGTATTTAAGTCATCTGGCGCGCCCCAAGGTATGCCCATACACAATTGAACTAACGCGGGACTTTCAAGCACGCCATCCTCGACTAGCTTTTTGGCGAACCACAAATGCCCCGTGTCGAATGCTTCAATTTCTGGCTTCACACCCAACTCGGTCATCATGCCGCCCATTGCCTCCAGCATGCCGGGGGTATTTGTCATTACGTAATCCGCTTCGGCGAAATTCATGGTTCCGCAGTCCAGAGTGCAGATTTCAGGGAGACAGTCTGCAATGGGCTCCATACGGTCTTCTGCGCTGCCCATGTCTGTTCCAGACCTTAGTGGCAACGGCGCCGACGGGGGACCAAACACCATATCTCCGCCCATACCTGCAGTGAGATTCAAGACTACGTCAGTGGACGAGTCCCTAACTCGCTCCGTCAGCTCCCGATAAAGTTTGGGGTCACGCGATGCAACACCGGTTTCGGGGTCACGAACATGGCAGTGCACAATTGCTGCCCCGGCTTGCGCAGCCTTGATGGCGCTCTCGGCTATTTGCGCTGGTGATCTTGGCACCTCTGGACTCTTGTCTTGAGTTCCACCGGAACCGGTAACCGCGCATGTGATAAACACGTCTTGATTAATCGCAAGTGGCATAGCAAATTTCCATCAATTTCGGAGCTAATAGAATCTGCAAAAGTGGCAATCTATGCTATACATATTACGCAAATAATTACTCTTTAAGCGCATATCAATTGACCTTACCGCAAACCCGATCAGCGACGATTTTAGCCCTCTCTGACTCATCCATGATGACGTTGGCCTCGGTAATGGACCCGATGCGTGCAGCTAATCGCCTCGCGAGCGACGATGTATTTAATTGGGCATTGATTTCCGCTAAGGGCACCCCTCTAAAGCTAACCTGCGGGTTGGAACTACAAGTTGATTCTGCTTTAAGCGGCCAAGAACATGGCGATGTTCTGTTTGTGGTTGCTGGCTTTAATACCGACCTACACGCTCCCGCTAGCACGCTGCCTAAGATCAAAAAGATCGCCGAGCAGCACGCCACAGTGTGCGCCATTGAGGCTGGCGCATGGGTGCTTGCGCGCGCCGGCGTGCTGAATGATCATACGGTGACCACGCATTGGGAAGATTTGGAGAATCTGGCCTTTGCATTTCCGCGTTTGAACGTCGTAAATCAGCGCTTTGTAATCGATCGGAATATCTGGAGTACGGGCGGCGCCTCACCAACCCTCGATATGTTGCTCCACTATCTGCGCGTTAATGAGCGTCAATCTCTGGCGTTGGATGTCGCCAATGTGTTTATTCATAACGAGACGCCGGGCAATGCTGATTTACGCTACACCGCCCCTGTCAACTGGTTAGATCGTGCGGCCCCGAAACTGGCCAGCGCCATCAGAATTATGGATGACCATATTGAAACCCCTCTGCGCTTACCAAGCATAGCCGCAAAAGTAGGTATCTCGATGCGTTCTCTACAGTATCTAGCGATTCAACACCTCGGCATTGGGCCGGGTGAATATTATTTACGTTTGCGCCTGCAGGCCGCCAGACGGCTGGTACTCGACACTCGTTCAAGCATGTTAGAGATTGCACTGCGCACCGGGTTTAGTAATTCTTCCTCACTCACTCGTGCGTTCAAGAAGCGTTACCATGACACACCGAGCAATTTACGCAACGGTACTCGATTCGACCAAGTCACGGATTCAGGGATATAGATTCTTTTTGTTTATAAGTTAAAAAAAGTCGATTGACCGAACACCAAAAGCGGCGTTAACTAGACCACGTTAACCTTTGGCAGAGAGAGAGATTGATGCAGATCGGATTTATCGGGCTTGGCAATGTTGGCAGCAAACTCGCGGGTAGCTTGCTGCGCAATGGGTTTGAACTGAGCGTCCTCGATTTAGATTCTTCACTCGTGGAGTCTTTCGTTAATCGCGGAGCGAGTGCCGCCAACACGCCCAAAGACTTGGCGGAAAAATGCGCCATCATTGTTACTTGCTTACCTTCGCCAGCGGCCTGTGCTGACGTTATGGAATCCGAAGATGGCGTAATAGCCGGGCTTAGCAGCGGCAAAATCTGGTTGGAAATGAGCACTACCGATCAAGCTGAGGTTGTACGCATTGGAGAGAAAGTCGCCGCTCAGGGTGCCTTCGCATTGGACAGCCCTGTATCAGGCGGGTGCCACCGAGCCGATACTGGCAATATTTCAATCCTAACCGGAGGCGACCGAGAAGCGTTTGAACAGGCTCTTCCAGTTTTGACCACGCTAGGCCGAAGAGTGATTCATACCGGCCCCTTGGGGAGCGCTTCAGTCATCAAAGTGATCACCAACTACCTGGCGACCGCACACCTAGCTGCTTTATCAGAGGCTTGGGTCGTGGCCAACAAAATGGGGCTAGATATGAACGTAACTTACGAGGCAATCAAAGCCTCATCTGGCAATTCCTTTGTCCACGAGACAGAGTCCCAAGTGATATTAAACGGTAGCCGTGATATCAGCTTTACGATGGACCTGGTGCTCAAAGACATCGGCTTGTTTCATGATTTAGCTGAACAACACAACGTACCTTTGGAACTCTCCCCGCTCCTGATCAAAATCTTTGCAGATGGCCAGGCCCGCTATGGCCCGCGAGAATGGTCATCGAACATCATCCGCAGATTGGAAGACGCCTGCGACGTCACGGTTCGAGGCCAAGGTTTCCCAGCACTACTGGTTGATGATGAGCCTGAAGAACCCGGTGCTGAGGTTTTAGTCGAAGGGCGCGGTGACTATCAAGTTTGAAAATTTCCGGTCACATTGCGGAACTACAAGATGGCTTAACAGCTCGGGAATGCCTCGCGCAAATCGTTGAACACGCAATCTGCATCGGCTGTGGCATTTGCGAAGCCGTTGCCGGCAAAGATAGGGTGGAAATGACTAGTTTTGCCAATGGTAACGAACGCCCTCTCGCCAACGATCAGCTCAGTAGCGAAACGATGGCGAGAATCACCCAAGTTTGTCCAGGTACTAACTTGGCAGGTTTGCCCGCTTCACTCGTCGGGCCCGAAGCAAACCATGACCTGGTCTGGGGCGTGTATGAAGAAATATTTTTGTGTCACGCGCAAGACCCCACGGTTCGACATCAAGCTTCTACCGGTGGCTTACTCACCGCATTGACGATGTTCTTGCTCGAGACCAAGCGAGTAGACTTTATTTTGCACGCCTCACCAAACCCATCGAATCCGGCAGGAGGCCGCGCGCACGTGAGTCGAAATCGAGACCAACTTCTCGAAGGGAGTGGGTCGAGATACGGCACCACAGCGACTTTGAAAGACATTAATAAGATTATACAAGGCGCCATTGGTAACAATGAACGTTTCGCCTTTATTGGTACGCCATGCGATGTTTCAGCGCTACGAAATCTGGCTGAGATTGACCAAGGTGTTCAGCAATGCTGTGAACTAATGATGACGATGGTCTGTGGTGGGTTTATGGCCCCGCCGGCGATGCGCGGCAAGCTGGCCGAATTTGGCATCCCAATTAATGAAGTTAAAAGCATTCGCTATCGTGGCTTTGGCTGCCCAGGCGACACCGTTGTCGAGCTCGCTAACGGTCACACTCACTCGATGACTTATCTAGAATTCTGGGGTGATGATGAGAGCAGTTGGCACCTGCCTCCGAGGTGCAAAATTTGCCCCGACGGAATTGGTGATGCCGCCGATATTGCCGCATCCGATACATGGCCCGGCGGAGCGCCAAGCATGGAGGTTGCAGCTAACGATCTCGGCACCAATGCGGCTATAGTCCGCACACCTAAAGCCGCTGAAATTGTGCGCGCAGCAATTGCAGCTGGTTATCTGACGAGGGGAGATGATTTGCAGCCTGACGACATGAATCGCCTGCAGCCGCATCAAGAACACAAGAAAAGAGCCGCTCATGCACGACTGACGGCACTGCGTGACGTTGGGCAATTAGTGCCAGAGACAAGCGGATTGCGGTTACAGAAACTTGCCGATGACAACACCGATAAATTTAACCGAGAGGAATACCAAGGAACCCTCACCCGGGTGGAAGCGGGGAAATTCTTTGAGACGAACGAGTAGAGAATATGAAACCCGAAAGATGGTCAAACCCAGATAACAAGCTATTCCCGTTTCAGGTCGGCTTTACGTCACCACCGCACGACTTTGATGCGGCGCCCAGCGATTTCATCAGAATGTCGCCAACCACTGTGGGCGTGCATGGTCGCATGTTGCATGTGCCACATTACGCCCACGAGCTCACGCAACGCACAAAAAACTTTGAACTGTTAGAAGAGTTTGTAAATTGCATGGCCAACAACGGTGTCGATGTTTGCGGCCAAGTTGGCACCAACTGGGTCCATGCCGGAGGAAAGACACCGGCAGAGATAGAGGCTTTTTGCACCCGCGTGGCGGATAAATACGAGACACCATTGCATATGGCGGGCATGTGTTTAATCGAGGGTCTAAGAGAACTAAACGCGGAAAAAATAGCCCTGAACTCAGTTTACTATTGGCCTGATTGGCGGGATGGGATTGCTCGTTTTCTCCGCGACGCGGGCTTCGATGTGGTTTATGTAGGCAATTTCGTCGACCAAGGGTTCTATACCAACCAGCAACAAGTCAATGATCTCACTTGGATTTTCCCCGACGAGCTGGCGGCAAAATCGATGCAGTACGTGGCGGAACAAGCGCCTGATGTTGACGCGATTGTCGTCAACGGTATGTGCAACTTTCGTGCCTCAGACGGCTTACCGGAGCGGATGGTGCACAGAGAAGTTGAACTTGAGGCCTTGGTCGGCAAGCCCATTGTGGCATCGGACGTGGCGCTGTATTGGCGCATCTATAAAACCTTAGGCATAGCGCCACTCGGCGAACATGGCGCTCTGTTATCTAATTTGAGTAATTCCCCATGAATAAAATCCACGTGCTTTGGGCGGTACCTCGATCCACATCAACCGCGTTTGAATGGATGATGCGCCAACGTGGCGACATGACCTGTTTTCATGAACCGTTCGGTGAAGCTTGGTACCAAGGAGAAGACCCATTGTGGCCTAGAGTATCGGCGAACAGCGTTCGCACTCCGGGGCTGACGTTGCAAACTGTGATGAGTAACTTGCAACAAGCCGCCCAGCAACGCCCGGTTTTCTCAAAAGACTTCCCTCATTACATTACTAGCCTTTGGGACCCAGAATTTTTATCGCAATTCGAGCACAGCTTTTTGATTCGTGACCCAGCTAAAACGATTGCTTCAATGTACAAGCACTGGCCTGACTTCCATCCCGATGAAGTTGGTTTTGTTGAACAACGAACGTTATTCGACAAGCTGACAGACCTGCTGGGTGCGCCGCCTACGGTACTAGACAGCGACGATTTATTAGAGAATCCCCAGGCAATGATCGAGCGCTGGTGTCAGGCAATTGGCATACCATTTATCGAGCAAGCGTTGCGCTGGGAACCTGGGGCTCGAGATGAGGTGAGCTGGTGGGATGGAGGCTCGTTTCATGAAAATCTGCGCAATTCTGACGGATTAAAACCACAAGCTCGACGCCATGCGGACATATCCAAAGTCTCAGAGCGAGCCAAGAAAATTTACCAAGATGTGTTGCCTCACTATCAGCATTTGTACCAACATCGACTGCGACCTTACACAAACACAATGCAGGAGGGCTTATGAATATCGAACCCGGCTTTTCGGCGGATAAATATTGGAATTACTTTCCTAAGTTGCCCCTACGGATGGCGCCGTATTTTGATCGACCCAAAAACTTAAAATCCATTTTTCTGCACATTCTCAATACTTGGAATCCGTGTAGGATGCCAACCTGGTTCCTAGTGCTCGCAATCTTAGTTTGGACCTTTTGGACGCCTGCTCTGACGCGTGCAAGCAGCTTTAGCTTTGATTGGGTTTTTGAAATTTGGTTGCGCGATATGATTCTTATGCTCATCATCACGGGCGGTAGCCACTTATATCTCCACACATTTGAAAAACAAGGCACCGAATTAAAGTACGACAAAAAACCGTTAGAGACCAACAGCAAACGGTTTCATTTTGGCAACCAGACTTACGACAATATGTTCTGGACTTTGACCACTGGCGTTGCTTGTTGGACCTTTTGGGAATCATTGCTGCTTTGGGGTTTCGCCAACGGCTACGCGAGCTTAATCACTTTTGACTCGAACCCTGTGTGGTTTATCGCATTAGTTTTGATTATCCCTTGGTGGACCTATTTCTATTTTGATGCCCAGCATCGAGTACTGCATACCGAGTTTCTTTATCGCCATGTGCACAGTTGGCACCACAAGAACAAGAATATGGGCCCTTGGTCGGGCCTTGCCATGCACCCGGTGGAACAGTTTATATTGATGTCCGACACATTGGTTTTCTTCCTAATTAGCTGCCATCCCATTCACGTGATATACGATTTGATATTTCATGGTATCGGTGCGCCGCTATCGCATACCGGTTACGATAAACTCAAGTTTGGCAAACGTGTGCAGTTTGACCTTGGGGATTTTTACCATCAATTACACCATCGCTTCGTGGACACCAATCATGGCACCCAAGATACGCCCTTTGATCTTTGGTACGACACCGTGCACGATGGGACACAGGAAGGTACAGCAGCCTTGCGCGCTAAGCGTCGTACTAAATCAAACTAACTCGTGTATTGGGCCGATGAACAGAACTCTAAGCAAAGGTTCGATAAAGAATTATCGCTGCGAATTCTGATAATTCTCTGCCACGTAGACAGCCGCATTGCTCGGCAGCAGCGGAGTGTTACCGCGAATTATATCGGCCGCTTTTTCAGCCAACATCACCGTTGGAGCATTTAAATTACCACTGACAATCGACGGCATAATCGACGAATCCACAATTCTCAATCCTTCAAGGCCGTGCACTCGGCAGTCTTCATCCACCACCGACATTTCATCACTGCCCATTTTACAGGTTCCACAAGGATGATAAGCCGATTCAACCGCCTGCATGATGAATGCATCCAGTTCAGCGTCGGTTTGCACTTCAACGCCTGGAGAAAGTTCTTCGCCTCGATACGGGTCAAATGCCGCCTGCGCGAACACTTCTCGAGTTAAACGCACGGCAGCGCGAAATTCTTCCCAATCTTCTGCATGCGACATGTAGTTGAATAAAATCTTTGGCGCTGCATGTGGATCATCACGATCGAGCTTCACCCAACCGCGACTCTTCGATCGCATAGAGCCGACATGCGCCTGAAAACCGTGCGCATTGTTCGGGCTTTTGCCGTCATATCGCACCGCCATTGGAAAGAAGTGATACTGTAGATCCGGATGTGGCACACCCGCTTTGCTGCGAATAAAACCACCTGCTTCAAAATGATTGGTCGCCCCTAGCCCCGTTTGAGTGAGCACCCACTGCGCGCCGGTGATGGCTTTACCCAATAGGTTGTAGTGTTTGTATAAGGAGATCGGTTGCGTGCAGGCGACTTGCATATACATCTCTAGATGGTCTTGAAGGTTTTCGCCCACGCCCGGAAGATCGTGATTAAACTTAATCCCGAGTTCTTTGATCTCTTGTTCTGGCCCGATTCCCGACAGCTTTAGTAGTTTCGGGTTATTAATTGGCCCACTGCAAAGAATGACTTCGCGGTTTGCGAAAACCTTGCTTACACTGCGGCCCTGCTGATAAGTAACGCCCTTTACCTTACCAGCATCGATAATCAGTTCGCTTGCAGTAGCCCGTTTTTCAACAACCAAATTGTTGCGACGCATGGCGTGGCGCAGATAGCCAACCGAAGTTGAGCCGCGCTTGCCATTATGCGTAGTGCGGTCCATGGGCCCGAAGCCTTCTTGCCGAAAGCCATTCATATCTTCGGTGTACGCATACCCCGCTTGTTGGCCGGCTTCAATCCAGGCACTGAACAGAGGGTTGTCGCTACCTCCCTTAGTAACGGACAGAAATCCATTGTCGCCGTGATAATCGTCGGCGCCGATATTGCGGGTTTCAGATTTAATAAAATACGGCAAGCAATGCCGATAATCCCAGCTCGACAATGCGGCGTCCTCATGCGCCCAGCGATCGTAGTCAAGCGCGTTACCACGGACGTAACACATGCCATTGATTGAGGAAGAACCGCCAAAAACTTTGCCGCGCGGACAATGCATCACACGCCCGTTTAAATGGGGTTCTGGCTCGCTATGATAATCCCAGTTGTAGCGCGTTCCATTCATCGGGTAGGCTAACGCGGCCGGCATATGAATACGCCATTCCCACCATGGGTCTTTGCCCCCCGCTTCAAGCAGGAGTACTTTTGATACGCCATCTTCGCTCAGCCGATTAGCCAATACACTTCCGGCAGAACCTGCGCCTACGATGATATAGTCGAATTCGGATTTCGTTGTTACTTGCGCCATAGCGCAGAGAGTAAGCCTTGTAGGCGAATCAGGCAAGACATCACCGTCTGCAAAGCCAAAACCAGTCGGAAGTTGTCTAGGCGCGACGCTAGTTAGCTGCAAACTGCCCTAGAGTTAACAGACGACTAGGCACTGATTTTTGGCTAGGTAACAATTCTAAATTAGTTAACCGCAAATGAGATCGTAAGCGATGAATATACCTAGTAAACCCAACATCCTGATCATCATGGTAGATCAGCTCAATGGCGTATTTTTTGAGGATGGGCCAGCCGAATTTGTTCATGCGCCAAACCTGAAGGAACTGGCGGCAAAGAGCGTCAATTATTCTCAGGCCTATTGCCCCAGCCCATTATGTTCGCCCGCCAGAGCGTCCTTCATGTGCGGCTCTTTACCTTCTAAAACTGGTGTTTACGACAATGCTGCTGAGCTGCCTTCCACGCTACCCACATTTGCGCACGCATTGCGAGCGCAAGGTTACACAACAATACTTAGCGGCAAGATGCACTTTGTGGGTGCAGATCAATTGCATGGGTTTGAAGAGCGCTTAACCACTGATATTTATCCAGCCGATTTCGGTTGGACTCCCGATTGGACACACCCTTTGGAACGCGTTGATTGGTGGTATCACAACCTAAGCTCAGTGACGCAGGCCGGCGTCGCGGCGACCAGCAACCAACTTGAATTCGACGATGAGGTTGCCTATCAAAGCAAACTAAAATTGCATCAACTGGCACGTCGAGCTGAGCCGCAGCCATTTTGCTTGACGGTAAGTTTTACGCATCCACACGACCCCTACGTTGCGCGGCAAAAGTACTGGGATCTTTACCCAGAAGGAATCATTCCTGCGGTGGAGGTCGCGTCGATAGACGAGCAAGATCAGGACCCGCATAGCAAGCGCTTGTATCATGCAGTAGACAGTCAGTCATTTGAGATTACTCCCAAAGACGTCGCTAATGCGCGGCGCGCATACTTTGCTAACGTGTCCTATCTTGATGAGAAAATTGGCGAGATACTCGACACCTTAGATGAATGTGGTATGCGCGAAAACACCATGATCATGTTTACCGCTGATCATGGTGACATGCTGGGTGAACGCGGCCTATGGTACAAAATGAGTTTTTTCGAAGGCTCTATGCGGGTACCACTATTTGCATCGGCGCCTTGGATAACGCCAAGGCGGGAGTCTTACCCAGTTTCGACCATGGACATTGCACCGACTCTACTCGAGGCGGCCGGCATAGCTTCACAATCTATTGCACAAGATGGAGTGAGTTTGCTCGCCAATCTTCAGAACCAAGAACCACTGCGACATTTAGTGCTCGCCGAATATGCCGCTGAAGGGTCGATCGACCCGATGGTGATGATTCGAGATGAACACAGTAAATTTAATTTTTGCGCAGCTGATCCTCCGCAGTTATTCGATCTCGAAAATGATCCACAAGAACTCCAAAATCTTGCACCAGAATTAGATAGCGACGAGTTGGAATTAAGAATCGCCCAAGTAGAATCACTTTGGGATATCGGTCAATTTCGTGACGACGTAGTTAAGAGTCAGCGCAATCGACAACTTGTGTATCAGAGCTTACGTCAGGGGAAATTTCAGCCCTGGGACTGGCAGCCCATGCAAGACGCGAGTGAACGCTATATGCGCAACCACCTTGATTTGAATGTACTCGAAGCTAATGCGCGGTTTCCTCGGCACCAAGATGACTAATCCATCGCCAATTGGGGATGCATTAGCCATGCAGTATCTGAAAATTGAACAGCATGAACGCGCTTTTTTGATTTATTGGGAGGATGGCAGCCAAACGGAAGCGCCTTTTATCTGGTTACGCGACAATGACCCAAATGAATTGCACCCGCAAACGCGGGAGCGTACCTTTGATTTGTTATCGGTCAGTCTCGATATAAAGCCACTAGAATATTCCAACGATAGCCTAAGCCTCGCGGTAATTTGGCCAGACAAACCGACGCCTTCGAACTATTCTTCCGCTTGGTTATATGCACATCGACCAGGACATCCGCGCCACGACCCTGCCAGAATCGAAAAACTAAGCTGGCCTGAAGCAAAGCTTAGCGAGCTGCCTCGTTTTGATGCTCAACAGTGTCATTCTTCTGCGACGCACTTACTCCATGCGTTAACTTCGCTCAAGCGCACTGGGATCATACTGGTGCAAAACCTCGATGATGATCCAGTCGCGGGAGAGCTCTTTGGCGACTTAATTGGCTTTAAACGCGAAAGCAATTATGGCGTGATGTTTGAAGTTAAAAGCAAACCCGAGCCCAACAATCTGGCCTATACCTCTCTCGAATTGCCACTTCATACTGATCTGGCAAATCAAGAGTTTGTACCTGGCAATCAATTCCTACACTGCTATCGCAACTCGGCCACCGGTGGTGGCTCACGGTTTGCCGATGCACTGGCCGTGGTTAACGAATTCAAAAAAGATTGCCCCAACCATTATCAACTGCTTTGTGAGGCTCAAGTGCCCTGGCGCTTCATTGATGATGAAGCTGATCTCAGGCAGCACCGACCCGTGATTGGCTTAAACCGCGATGGTAGTTTTCGTGGCCTTACATTTAATGCACATTTGGCCGATGTGCCAGATTTTGAGCCTGATTTGATGTACGATTTCTACATTGCATTTCGCGAATTGATGAGCTGCATTCGAACTTCACCGCACAATATTGAATACGTCCTGCGCCCAGGCGAAATGGTGGTGTTTGATAATCAGCGAATTTTGCACGGTCGAGCCAGCTTCGACCCGAACTCAGGTGAGCGTCATCTGCGCGGCTACTATATTGAGCACAATGAAGTAGAAAACCGCATCCGTATGCTGGCGAAGGGCGCATAAACAATAATAATAAATGGGGAGCTCATGGCTACGCCTGAAGACAATAACTTAATCGATAAACCCACCTTTGCCGGCTCGCTGGCACTCCTACTGTTAGTCACAATTCCGCTCATCGTGTTTCCTGAGCAAGGTGCAAAATGGGTCGAAAGTGCACGAGACTTTTTAACGAAAAATTTTGGTTTCGCCTACTTGGCTCTCGGCTTAGGGTCGTTCTTCTTTATGATTTACGTGGCCATCAGCAGCGTAGGCAAAATAAAACTGGGTGCGCCGGATGAAACACCTGAGTTTTCCACACCACGTTGGGCTGCGATGTTGTTTTGCGCTGGCATTGGCGCCAGCATCGTCTATTGGTCGATGATCGAGTGGGCATATTATTATCAATCGCCGCCGTTTTTTGTCGAACCAGAAAGTGTTGAAGCGATGCGTTGGGCATCAACCTACGGCATCTTTCATTGGGGCCCTCTGGCGTGGTCAATCTATTTAATCCCTGCCCTACCAATCGCATACTTTTACCACGTGCGCGACGGCCACGTTCTGAAGATATCGCAAGCGATCGCACCCGTCATCGGCAATCAGCGCGCGCGGGGCGCCCTCGGCAAGGCCGTTGATGTGTTGTTTGTTTTCGGCATGTTAGGTGGCGGTGCAACCTCACTGGGTTTGGCTGCTCCCCTGATCAATGAAGGCTTACACGAGCTATTCGGAGCACCTAAAAATCTAAGCATGCAAATCATCGTGTTGATCGTTTGTACGGCGATTTTTGGAGCTAGCGCCTACTCCGGGATTAAGAAAGGTATTCAGACTCTGTCGATGATCAATATGTGGCTCGCACTTGGGCTGCTTGCCTTTGTATTCATTGTTGGGCCAACGGTATTTATGGCTGAAACGTCCTTTGAATCAATCGGCATCCTGCTTAACAACTTTTTTACGATGTCGACTTGGTTGGAACCCTTTGGAGGATACAACGACTACGCGGACACTGGTTTCCCCCAAAGTTGGACGGTCTTCTACTGGGCATGGTGGCTAGCGTTTGCTCCCAGCGTTGGTTTATTTATCGCACGGATATCACGCGGTCGCACGATGTCGCAAATGGTGGTTGGTTCCTTGTTTTTTGGCAGCCTTGGTTGCGCCTTATTCTTCATGATTCTAGGCAACTATGGAATTCACGCTCATTTAACCGGTGAAGTTGACGTATTGGCAACTCTGAATAATGAATCACCAACCGCAGCAATCTATGCAGTGCTTGGCACACTGCCATTGAAGACGGTTGTCATTGCGGTTTACACACTTCTAACAATCATTTTTCTCGCCACAACTTTTGACTCAATTTCATACATCTTGGCCTCGGTAACGCAAAAATACATCCATGAAGAACCACTGCGTTGGAATCGGCTTTTCTGGGCGGCCGCACTCAGCATAATGCCAGTTGCGTTGTTGTTTCTGGGCGACCTCAGCACCTTGCAAACCGCCAGCATCGTTGGCGGCGCGCCATTGTTGATTATTGCTATCCTACTTTGTATCGCTGTATACCGCGTTTCCAAATACGATTTAGGTTTTCAACCGCATGTGCCGACCGAAGAAATTGATGTCAACGAGTTTCCAGAACATGACCCGTGGAGTCGACGAGGCAGCTGGGAGCTCGACAATAAGTGAAACTAGCTCGTCCATTTATACGGCTGCCGTTCAATTTTGACGTAGAGCAACTCCAACAAGAAGTAGCGCAATTCTCAGAAGAGCGTTGGATGGCACATCCTAGCCGCTTAACAGGCAATTCAGCGCTGCCATTAGTTTCTGTAAATGGTCAAGATAATGACGACTTCAGCGGGCCAATGGAAGAAACACCGCATCTGCAGAAATGCCCGTATGTTCGGCAAATCATGTCGGAGTTTAATGAAGTCATTGCGCGGTCTCGCTTTATGCGATTAGCTGGCAAGTCGGAAGTCAGCCCACATGTCGACTTTAACTATCACTGGTACAGCCGAATACGCATTCACATTCCGGTCATCACCAACCCAGAGGTGATATTCCACTGCGGTGATGAAGCGATTCACATGGCGGCTGGAGAGTGTTGGATTTTTGATTCTTGGCGACTGCATCAAGTGGTCAATAACAGTGAACAAACGCGCATTCATCTCGTTATCGACACGGCCGGATCCGGTGAATTTTGGCGCCGTGTGCGAACCTTAGAAGCCCTGCGCAATGACGAAGTTGTGCCGGATTTGGTAGAGTTTCAGCCAAGCAACGCGGTAGATATTAAAACCGAGCGCTACAACGTATCTCCAGTAATGGCACCAGGTGAATTGGAAGCGCTTATTATAGAGTTGCTGGAAGATCTTAAGGCCAACCCCGATAACGATGCTGAGCTACTAGAGTTATACCATTCGATTTTAACGTCGCTCGCAAAAGACTGGCGCGCGCTATGGTTGCACCAAGGCTGGGAAGCGCAAGCGTTGGTCGAATATAAGGCACTGCTCGAGCAAACGGCGGCGAAACTTCACCCTAAACCACGAGCGTTGGTTACCGCCAGCAACAACGTTGGCGCCAACCCCATCATCATGCAGCGCATTCTTAGAGCCGCTTTATTTGCGGATCAACGCCACAGGTTTGTTCATTAGAATCGCAGTTCACGCAACTAGAACTGATAGTCAAAGTGTTTTAGATCAGCTGCGTAAAATCGTCTGACCAGGTCTCCAAGTTCTTCGTCATAGTAGCTTTGATACGTTTGCTTGCCTGCTTGACGTTTAGATGCATTGCGCTGCTTAAGACTTACTGCCTCCAGCCCAAGGGATGTAAACACGCCATCCAAAGATTCTTGCAAAGATTCATAACGACCAAGATGATCCAATCGAATTTCATCATCTTGATCAACCAAGAGTTCGTACTGAGGCTTGATGAGCACGCGCTGACGAAATTGTTCCCTTGCTATTGCGACCTTCATCCATGCGGTTGGGTGATCTGCGAACTCAGGGGCACCACGTGTCATAAACGCACAGGCTGACACAAAACGATCGTAGGGATTACGTACGAAAGCGATCTTTTGATAATTAGTCCAAATATCATCTGGCAGGTACTGCTTAGCTTGTTTTACAGTAATGTGGCCGTGGCCGATTTCTGCCAGAGGCGGTATTGGCAGAGCCACTTTGCGGTGCAGGCTTTGTTGTTCCCAGTCACCGGTTACCATGCACGTTCGCAATGCTTCTCGTATGGCGTGAGTTGCGGTACGCGGTACTGCGAAAAAAATAAATCGGTGGTGATGTGAAATTATCAAGATCAGTTGCCCGTGATTAATCAGGAACAGTGCCTTAACGACCAAATTGCTTTAGCTGTTCGACGATCTCTGTGTAACTCTCTTGCGCACTCAGAATTTCAGCTTCATGGCGGCGCCATTTGTCCTGCTTTGGTTCAGTCAAGGCATATTTAGAACGCGGAAATCCGGTGCGAGCAAACGACTGCATCTTTTGACCAAAGGGCACCTCCATAAATCGACACAAGGATTCAAGGGTGCTCGATGGCGACTTCAGTAAGCCTTCGTATGTCACTACAGTCACCTGATCAGCCTCGAGTAGGCTCAAGTCAGCCATAATCTGCCGATTGGTCTCAGCCCATTGAAACGCTGCAATTTTGGCTAGACTTGCCCCCTTGTAATGCTCCCATCCTTCTAGCAATAGAAGGGACCAAGCTAAACCTTCCCACCCCGGCAGACCCTTGTAGGTGACAAACTTCTGTGCGGCCCAAGCATCCATGATACTGCCAATGTTTGGTTCCGGAGCTCGGTGCAGGAAGATAAATTTCGCTTCCGGAAACATCTGCTTAAAGAAAGGAATTCGCAGTGCATTTTTAGGAGTCTTTTCTAAAAAACGCACGCTCGCTTGCTGATACTCGGCCGGCAAATCGGCGTACATCGCTGACTGAGAATTTTGCAGCCGCAGCATGAACCCGTTTAATACAGCGGCTCTAATCGAATCATCACAATCCTCGGCGAGCAAGCGGTTAGAACGAAAGCCCTTGGCCTGCGGATGCAGAGCTTCAATCGCCTCAATTTCGCCGTGCGCCTCATCCCCGATGGACCAGAGCTCCCGATTATTCTTAAGCGCCTCAAACAGCATTGTACTGCCGGAGCGCGGCGCGGCAACAATGAAAACCGGACGATCGAACGCTGGCGTCGTGCCCTCATAAACTCCTAAAGAATGGCGCACGGAATGTTGCGCGATGCTTTCGGTACTTAAGTCACGAATCAAAGCAGTGTTGATTGTTGAATCCAACCAGTTGTTGATAACTTCAAATGCAGGGGCACGGTTTGATTTCAGTTCCGCATCGGCGAGATGAATTTTCAATGCAGCTTGTGATCGCCGTATTAAACGCTGATAGTGTTCTAAGCCCAAAGAGGTATCTGAGAACTCAGCCCAGAGTGCCCGCCAATCAAAGCGTAGGTCTTCAAGTTCAGTAACAACTTTCTGAAATGCGCTAGCATCCACTTGTTGCATGCCAACGAGTTCCCCGCAAAAATCCCTGACCATGGAATCCAGTTCCGCCGGTGATCGGATTGCCACAGCATTAAACCGTTCGAATCTAAGTTGCTGGTCACGTAAGGGGTACGAATCTGGGTCAAACTCTATTTGTTTAACAGTTGGTTCCCAATCGGTGGCGGGATTTTTTGGGTTTAGCCCTCGG
>CALJJR010000110.1 GCA_937973905.1 uncultured Arenicella sp.
CACAGTTCTACCGACGCCGTGCTCTAGAGCCGCATCAATGACATGCTGAACACCGTCAACGTTGACTGCGTGGTAGTACTCATCAGGGTGGCCAGCGGTGCGATACACTGCAGCGATGTGGTAAATAATCTCACATCCAGCCGCCGCTTTACTGACCGCTTGGGCGTCTGTTATGTCACCTTCGACTAACGTAACCCCAAGCTTCTGCAATTCGTGCGTGTTCCCACTAGCACGGACCAGCGCGACCACATGGTCGCCTCGTTCGACTAACTTTTTTGCCAAAGCACCGCCAGTGAAGCCGGTAGCACCGGTCACCAATACGCGTTTACCGCCGGTATCCATAAGAGTCCTTTGCGTGGGAACTTAAAGTGGTGGTGTTAATCAGCGGTTGGCTATTCACTCAAGGTGACGGACTCGATAAGCACATCTTCTTGAGGAACATCGCCGTATGGGCCAACTTGCCCAGTGGCAACCGCCTCGATGGCTTTGACTACCTCTTCACCTTCAACAACCTTCCCGAACACCGCATATCCCCAACCTGCACCGCTCTCGCTGGTGAAGTCCAGGCGGTCATTGTTTGTTACGTTAATAAAAAACTGAGAAGTAGCAGAATGTGGCGCGCTGGTTCTGGCCATGGCAATGGTGTAGGTCTCATTACTTAGCCCGTTATTGGCTTCGTTTTGAACCGGTGTGTTGGTGGGTTTTTGTTGCATGCCAGGCACAAACCCGCCGCCCTGGATCATAAAGCCAGGAATCACACGGTGAAAAAGAGTGCCATCGTAGTGGCCAGCCTCGGCGTATTCAATAAAGTTGGCAACTGATAGCGGCGCTTTTTCACCATTCAGTTCAATTTTTATGTCGCCTTTGCTCGTTTTCAGTAATGCAATCGGATTTTTACCCATGATTTTCTCTGCTGATTCGGTAGTCGTTTTTGATAGTTCGGTATCGGTTGAAGTGGCGGGTGTTGCAGCTGTCTCGTCGCTGACTTGAGTCGTTTGGTCAACAGCATTGGACTCGTTTGCCTGACTACAACCGATTAAGATCAATGCTGAGCACAGTGCTATCGCTGAAACTCGAAAAATGTTTTGGTTCATATTGGCTTCTAATTAAATCTGAGCTGTGAAGAGCAGAGTCCACTTGTTCGGTCGACCTTCGGGCTCAAAGTGTTATTAATTCCTGAGGAGTAATTATAGCATTGAGCGGGATGTCCCATGGGTCTGAAGGCAGATGATCGCTTTCTTGAAAGTGATGGGCAACACCAACTAAAAGCGGCTTATTTGGGCTCGCGCCGTGTCGTTTGAATTCCAATGCGCGGTCGTAAAAGCCGGCACCCATACCGAGCCGATTGCCAGAGCGGTCAAATGCCACCAAAGGAATCAGAATCAGATCTAACTGATTGACGGGTATCGCCCTTGAGCTAGTTACTGGCTCAGAAATGCCCAATGAG
Source organism: uncultured Arenicella sp. (assembly GCA_937973905.1). Lineage (GTDB taxonomy): Bacteria > Pseudomonadota > Gammaproteobacteria > Arenicellales > Arenicellaceae > Arenicella. Next base: position 1,448 of record CALJJR010000110.1, read on the forward strand.
TTTACTGAATGGCCAGATTTCGCTGGGTAGAATGCCATTCTTGCTTGATAGAAATGAGTGATTCTCGGCAGAAACATGGCACCGTTGCAAAGTTGTTCCAAAGCATCCGTTTCTATCTCGCCGCCAAAGGCGCGATAACTACCAATGCGCTGCGCTTTGCGTAATGGCCAGAAGTGACGGGCTTGCGTGGCCACGCCTATGCACGCCGCGCGCTGTTCTGCAGCGGATAGCTGGCGTCGGGCCCGTTTGAGCACACGGCGAATTTGCACTTTCTCAGAGTTGGTGGTCATGACTTATTTGCCACTGGGGCAGGGAGTGTTTGCGCAGCAGTGTTAGCAAAGCTGGGAAAGAAATGAGTCAGCGTTACCCGTAAGTGCCGTATCACACCTGGTGCCTTGAACCAATGGTTCAAGTGGGAGTCTACAAACGGCATCAGGATTCCCCACCGCAATGCAGTGGGATATTCACAACAGCCACCTGGTCTGACCCCCGGAAAAAAAGACTAGGTTCTAAGGGATTTGAGGCGCAACACAAACACCACAGGCAACACCGGTGGAGGATTATAGCTTGTGCTTCATGCTAAGCAGAGCATTATTTAGCGCAAATTACGCAAACGTCATACGCGTTTTAAGCTCTGATCCGCTGATAAGATTGTTGCTCAGCTGGCGCTAGAAACCGCGCCTTCCGCTTCTCTTAAAACATCATCAATGCGAGATTGGAGAGATGACAGCTTTTCCTGAATTTTGTCTTGGCCGACGGTCGATTTCTGCAGTTTAAGCAGGTCGTTGGTAATATTGAGTGCGGCCATAATCGCGCAGCGCTCTGCACCGATGATTTTTCCGGTTTTCTGAATTTCCTTCATGCTTCCGTCCAAATAGCGCGCGGCTTCGAGCAGGTCCTCTTGCTCCTCGGCTGGGCAGGCGACTGAAAAATCGCGCCCCATGATCGAAATGTTTACCCCTTTACTGGCCATTTTTGTTCTCGATTAGTTGGCAGGTGTTATTGATCTGCATTTGCTTTTCTCGGTGCCGGTAATGTGCTCTTTGGTTGGCGCATTGTGACTGGCAATCGATTACTGGTCTTCGAGAGTGCGCAACTTCTCGACAATTTTCTCAAGTCTAGAGCATGCCAGCCGATTTTTTTCTTTTAGTTGAGTCTTCTCTGCCAACAGCTCCCCCTGCTCTGACTTCAGAGAACGATTTTCAGTTGCCAGCCGCTTGCACTCACTAATTAGTGTCTCAATGCGCTGCTCTAATCCAAGAATGTTGGTTTCCATATCTCAATACCGCGTTATCACTCGTTCAATAGTAAGGCTTTGCCGCGGATTGCGTCAACACAAGCCAATGCATTTGCCCGCAGCGTTTTGCCATGAATGCGTTAGAATACGGCTGTCAAAAATTTTGTGGTCGGCGTATGTCTTCAACAATAGATCGTTTTACGCAGCTTGAAGCTGCCATTGCCCTGAGTGGTTTAGAAATCCAAGCCTCTGAAGTTCATGGTATTTTGGTGGGTGCGATTGCCAATCATATGAAGTCTGGCCTCAGCCCGAACTTACTTCAGTTGGTTGAACCAAACGCAGATGCGGGTAGCGGCCAGTATGCACCATTGAATGAGTTACTTTATGATCTCTACCGAGAGTTCAGTGAAACTCTATTGGAGGGTAAAGAGGATTTCCACTTGCTTTTGCCTGGCGATGACGAAGATATTGGCATCAGAACTGAAAGCCTCGCGGCGTGGGCCAAGGGCTATTTGCTGGGGCTGATGCACAACAATGCTTTTGGCCTCGATCAGTTGCCTGATAGCGGTGCGGAGATAGCGCGCGATATGCTGCAAATTTCTGAAGCGACGGCTGGGGTGGACCAAGAAGATGAAGAGGATTGGGCCTTGGCCGAGCTGCATGAATATCTGAAGGTGGGTGCCCAACTCATTTTCGAGTTTATTTACACCGAACGCGCCAGCCAAGCTCCGGCACAACCTCAATAATCAGGTAGCTACTCGTGAACGCCCCATTTAATGCAGATATGCATCTGCGCCGCCGTCAGGAGTTGCTTAACCAAATTGGCAACAACGATATCGTCATTGTTCCCACTGCGGCAGTAAAGTCGCGCAATGGAGATGTTGAGTATCAGTTCCGTGCTGATAGCGACTTTTTCTACCTCACTGGATTTACCGAGCCAGAATCGGTAGCTGTTTTAATTCCCGGTCGAGAAAGTGGTCAGTACGTGATTTTTTGTCGTGAAAAGGACCCTGAGCGCGAAATGTGGGATGGAATCCGCGCCGGCCTTGAAGGCGCCGTTGAGCAATGTGGCGCGGATGACGCGTTTCCCATCGAGGATATTGGCGACATTCTGCCGGGCCTAATGGAAGAGCGCGATAAGGTGTTTACCAACGTCGGCAGATATCCTGAATTTGATATTGAGATGCTCGGATGGCTCAACAAAATTAAAGAAAATCGCCGCCACCACAAGCACGCGCCTTACGAGTTGGTTGATTTGAGTCATCTGTTGTTTGAGCAGCGATTAATCAAGCGCAAAGATGAATTAGCGATAATGAGAAAGGCGGGCAAAATGTCTGCGGCGGGGCATAAGCGGGCTATGCAAGTGTGTCAGCCTGGTATGTTCGAGTATCAAGTGCAAGCTGAAATGGAATGTGAGTTTCGTAAAGCCGGAAGCCCATACAATGCGTACCCGTCAATCGTTGCGAGCGGTGCCAACGCTTGTATTTTGCATTACACCGAAAACAACGCCGAACTGCAGGCCGGTGATCTGCTTATGATTGATGCTGGCGCAGAGTACGGGTGCTATGCAGCAGATATCAGCCGAACCTTTCCCGTGTCCGGAAAGTTCAGTGCTCAACAACGCGCGCTTTATGACGTCGTCTTGGCCGCCCAGCATGCGGCACTCGAACAGTGTGCGCCAGGTAAAACTTGGGATGATCCACACCGAGCAGCCGTTGCAGTATTAACCCAAGGCTTGCTCGACCATGGCCTGTTGCAAGGCAGCCTTGATGAAAATCTAGAAAAGCAGTTGTACAGCCGTTTTTACATGCATCGCACTGGACATTGGCTAGGCCTAGACGTACACGATGTGGGTGATTATCAGGTCGACGATGATTGGCGTGAGTTGGAGCCCGGCATGGTGTTCACGGTTGAGCCCGGGCTGTATATAGCCGCGGCTGATGACATCGACACAAGATGGCATAACATCGGTATTCGCATCGAAGACAACGTGGTGATTAGGCGTGAAGGGCATGAGGTGTTGACCAGCGCTGTACCAACCGATCCCGACGAGATCGAAGCGCTCATGGCGGGCTAATGGCCGTCTCGCAGGTGTTTGATGCAGTTATTGTTGGCGCTGGTGCCATCGGCGCTGCCTGCGCACTCAAGCTCGCGCACACACAACCCAAGGCAAAAATCGCGATTGTAGAACGCGGTTCAATGCTCGACGCCGAGCTTGGCGAGAATCTTCGAGTTTGGGCCCTCGGCGAAGTTGCAACGCAATTGCTAAGTGATGTTGGTGTATTTCAGCAACTTGACGCTGCGGCCTGCTTTCCCTATTCGCGCATGGTGGTATGGGATGAAAATAGCGAAGGAGAGTTAAGTTTTTCAGCGCAAGAGTTTGATCGGGATGCGCTCGGGCATATGGTGGATGCGAGTTTTTGTACCCAAATTCTGCAGCAGCAATTGAGTTGTACTAGCAATATCACTTCGTTTTTTTCTACTCAAGTCGACGCGATGGAGCAGCATAAAGGCAGTCGACGTCTCATTCTTGATAACGATGCCATAGCTACTAAACTCGTTATTGCGGCCGATGGAGCGCAGTCTTCTATTCGCAAAATGGCGAAGGTTTTCGCCCCAACGAAGTCTTATGAGCAGCGTGGGATCGTGGCGAAAATTCGATCTGAGCAAGCGCATAAAGATACCGCGTGGCAGCGCTTTTTGGCGACCGGGCCGCTCGCGGTCTTACCGCTGGCTGATAATTACAGCTCGATCGTCTGGAGCGCTTCTGAACTAGAGGCCAGTGAGTTGATGGCCTGTGATCAAACTCAGTTTGAATCTCGTTTGCAGGGCGCGTTGGAGAACCGCTTGGGCGGGATTGAGCTGATGAGTGAACGTTTTGCTTTTCCGTTAACAAGTCGTCAGGCCGAAACCTACTATCAACCGGGCTTGGTTTTAATCGGCGATGCAGCGCACAGCATCCATCCACTAGCTGGTCAGGGCGCTAATTTGGGATTTAAAGATGTCGCTGCCTTAGTCGAAATCTTGAGCCACAGCAAAGATTGGCGTGATCCCGCAGCTCTGGCGAAATATCAGCGCCTACGCCGCCCTGATAATTTACAGACCGACTTTCTCATGACATCTTTGCACTTGGCTTATTTAAATAACTCACCTTGGTGGTCGTTAGCGCGCGGTCGCGGAATGAATTGGTTGACACAGAACGCCACGATAAAAGATTGGTTGGCGCGCCAAGGCATGGGGCTTTAGCGCCAAAACGGCAGTAGCGCACGAACATATTCTTGCGGGTAGTCTTGGCGTGCGGCATTTACCCACGATGCGCGAGGCGCGTAGTCGAGTAACATAGGCTCCAATATTGATTTACCTTGGTCGGAACTCAAAATATTGGTGAGCGCAGCAATAGATTCCCCAAGCGCGGTAACAGATGCCGGGTCAGCAATAAGCACCAAGTTGTTGAATTTTTCGCTTTGTTGCAGGCGAATGTAGCGATCTGGGAACACGACGGCAAGGCGCTGGTAATTTTGATTGGTAAGTGAAAAAGCTCGGCAAGGACTCGACGCTTTACGCATTTCATCCGTCACCGACTCCACCACCTCAATATCTGCGGAAAGCAAAGAATTATCAAAAGCGTTGTTTACCAACAGGTAATCCAAATTTAAGGGCTTGCCAGCGCATACCCTCATGTTTGCGAGATCGTTCATCTCAAATATTTCAGTGTCGTTCCGGCGTGCAGCAATCACATAACTCACTGGCGTGGCCAACCGCACCAATGGTGTAAACCCATGTTGATTGATGGCCCAGGCTGCAAAATGCGGTGGCGCTATATAGAGGCCCGGCCGCCCGGCTCTCAATCCCTGCTGGTACTCGTGCCAATGTTCTGCCGTTGCAACTTCAATGCTGGTTTGGCCGGAGGCACTTAAATGATCACTCAGTGCCTGGCTGAGCCCTGGAAAGTCGCGCTCGACAATGGGGAGCAACAACTTGGTTGTTTGCGCCGTGGCAACCCCCGCTATTAAAAAACATAATAAGCAGGACAGTTGCCAAAGTAGTCGAGTTGTTGAAATCAAGCGCACGAATGAAATTACAGAAAGCTGTTGTCGATCATAAAGCTGATAGAATAGCGCAATTCTGTGAATGAACCCGAACCCAACGCTATGCCAACAAGTCAGGATCTCAAAGACGCCGGATTAAAATCGACCTTACCCCGCCTGCGGATACTCAAAATTTTGGAGGAGGGGCCGGAGCATCATTTTACCGCCGAGGATGTCTACAAAAAACTGCTTGAAGCTGAGGAAGATATTGCTTTCGCCACAGTCTATCGGGTGTTAACTCAGTTTGAAGATGCTGGGTTGGTATTGCGGCACAACTTTGAAGGTGGTCGGTCTATTTTTGAATTAGATCGAGGCGGGCATCACGATCATATGGTTTGCGTAAAGTGCAACACCGTCACCGAATTTTACGATGAAGCGATTGAGACAAGACAAAAGGAGATCGCTGAGAAAGCCGGTTTTGAACTCCAGGATCATTCCCTTTATATGTATGGGATCTGTGCGAACTGTCAGGCTCAAGCCTGATTGAATGTACCGAATTAGTGCGTTCTGGCTTATAATTTCGATAACTTAGAAAAGACATAGTTCGTCAAGAACACTTGATACGCTGGAGAACAAAATGAGCGATACACCGGGGGAACTTCATTACGCAACTTCGCACGAATGGGCAAGAAGACTCGACGATGATGTGATCGAGGTAGGTATCTCTGATTACGCGCAGGAGTCACTGGGCGATGTGGTCTACGTGGAGCTCCCAGAAATTGGCCAAAGCGTCAACGCTGGCGAAGAATGCTGCGCGGTCGAGTCGGTCAAAGCTGCATCTGACATTTATGCGCCTGTGAGTGGCGAAATTGTGGCCATTAACGAAGAGCTTGATGGAGAACCTGAACTTTTAAACGAATCACCTTACGAAAATGGCTGGATGTTCAAAATCAAAGCCAGCAACATAGCTGAATTAGAAAACCTTTTGAGCGCCACTGACTACGACGCTCAGAAGGAAGGTTAATTTCAGCCTTAATCACTGAGATTTGCCCCCTTTTTGGCAAGCTTTTGCGCCTTGTCGTGATGATTGGAATTTCGGCAGCCTCACTTTTCACTAGAAAATTTATTCTCAATCTCATTTAAAACGCTCTACTAGCAAGTTGCTATGGGCGTTTTTATATTTTTGGAGCTCCATTTGAAAA
>CALJJR010000111.1 GCA_937973905.1 uncultured Arenicella sp.
TTCATTGACCAATTGAAGATCAATCAAAGTGTCGTTTTCATACAATTCAAATAACACGCTAAAAGGCTCGTAATCACTTGGCAAAGAACGATACGAAATTCGATCAAACTGTGCGTAATTCGAGCTAAAACCCAATTCTATTGGCTCAACCGGAAAAGGCTCGATAGAGACAGACGCGACCTTGCCTTCATTGACATAACCCTCAGTGCTGGCGCTGAGTGCCTCGGCGGATTCTCTAACCAACCACTCAATATTGGTGCCTTGTTTCGAAGGAATCAGACCCATCGGGATGTCTGAGTAGACGATACGCTCTTGACCGGTAAAGTTGGCCGACGCCGAGTGCTCAGGGCCTGTTGTTCTGACATCTTTGGAATCTACAACTTCGGCGTCTCTCGGGAATATGCGCGCTGATGCCTGACCTCGGTAGAGTTTTCCCGCAGGCGCAGCTGCGTAGAGTTCTGGGCCCGAGAAGGTAGCTCTGGCCTCGGAGCTGGCTCGATAAGGCAGCTCGGCAAGTTGTTGCTCTTCGATACCAATATTGATTGGATAAAAGGCTGTCACGATGGCGTCATCGTCAACCGCGGCATTTACCCGCCCAAAAACCACGCCCAATCTAAACTGGCCGAAGGCATTACTGGTTAGCTCGGCAGACTCTTCGCAAGATTCGGTATCGCTTTGACAGGCTACTGTAAGAACTCTGTGCGAACGAATAATTTCACCTTCACCCAGAGGCTGTACCTGACCGGTAGTTACGTCTATGCTTTGATTCGAAACGCGGTTACCAAATTCATCAACAACGTAGAACTGTTCGAAACCCAGACTGCCATCAACCGTACCGATAAAACCTGGCCCAATACCCTCTTCATAAACCAATCCTTCAATAGCGCCCGGGCGGGTGAACAAAGTGTAGTGCTGATCAGCTTCGATTCGTGGAGACCCAATATTGCTGATACTTGCGGCAACAAAATCTACCGCAGCTTCAGTTCCAAATACGGCGTCACTATCTGGGGCCAAAATGGTGGTGATTGCGTTGTTACGGATGACGGTAGGCGCGCGAAATAACGCTTCGGCAATACCTCTGGCATCTGTGAGAACGGTGATACGGGATCTAGCTGGTGCATCACGAGATTCTTGCACACCGCGCAGCGTTCCTGCCCCAGACGCGACTGCAAACTCAACTGCTGCGCCTTTCACGCGGCGACCAAGTTCGTCAAGCACGAGTGCGCCAAGTGCTTCTGAGTCTTGATCTACTATGATTTGTTGAAAATCGTCTGCCGCGAAAATAAAAATTTGTGCAGCCGCCTCAGGAGAATCATTAATTTCATCGAGTTGAAAGTTCTCTAAGGCATCTCTTTGTTCACCAGGCCATTCACCAGCAGTCGCGCCACCCGCCAAACCACGGCTAATAAAGTAACCAGCATGGCCGCTGGATGTGTCGGTGACGATCCAAACCGACCCTTTCCAATTCAGTATTTCGATAGGTTCTGCAGGTACGCGAACTTCAAAACCCAAATTCAACCACTCAGCTATCGTTTGACGTATGTTTTGAGAATGCAGCGAAAGTAAACTGTCTAATCCAGTGACATCTGCGCGAGTTAATTGGTGCACTGTGATGCCAGCTTGATTGGCAATAGCCATGCCCTTCTCTGCTGACACACTTGGCACCGCAAATTCTGTTTCGAAAATATCGTGCTCGAGCTGTGAACCTATTAATGCAGAAAAAGACAGCAAGTCAGTTTCAGAAAGATTGACAGAGTTTGCTGCAACACTTTGAACTGCTCTGTAGGCAGCATCGATATTGACCCCACGCCAACGTAAGTACTGTGGTTCACCCAGCAAGGTCTCCAACTCGAAATCATTGCTTACAAAAACGACGCTTGGCATCGGCCTAACCAAGGCTCTACCCGAGAGACTGGCGAGCTCGTTTTCAGCGTCCGACCAAGCGGCTTGATAACTGCGACCGAGTCTGCTGAGAATCTTGCCAGCTGGCGATGTATTTCTTTCTTGCTCTTGAGCTACCTCTATTGCCATGCTTGATTGAGCGGCAATGTTCACAGCGTGAAAGCCCCCAGTGTAAACCTGCTTATCGATTTGATAGGAACCAGCAGGCCCGATAAGTTCAATATGCACGACATGTTGAACACCACCAGAGTAGCCATTGGCGGCCACCTTGATGGTCTCACCATTGATCGACAAGGTCGGCCTTAACTCCAGCAGATATAAAGGAACGTTGTTCCACCCGCCTAAACTTTGGGAAAGGGTTTGTAAGTCAAGCGTGGCGGGTTGATAGGATAACGTGACATCCTCATTGAGTAAGTCTGCTACGTTTGCTTCAAAGCTTAAATCCGGAGCCGAAAGCTCATCGTTGTTTTTAGCAACGGTAATGCGAACACGATGAAAAAGATCATCGGGTAGCTGGGCGTCTTCGTGAGTTACGCCGGATATTTCGACTGGGAGACTGTTTGGTAACAGCCCTAGTTTTGGGGTTGCGATTTCTCTCTGCGAAAGGACATCAGCGTAAGTTTGATTTGATCCCTCACTCTGTAAATATGCTGTAATACGTTGCCTTATTTGGTTCAAAGCAAGGGGC
>CALJJR010000112.1 GCA_937973905.1 uncultured Arenicella sp.
GCTTGCATATTTCGACCACTCATAATCCCATGACCTTTACCCTGCATACTTTGCCCAAATGCAGAAACTCCAATGTCAGCTTGCTTGCCTTTTATACCTCCAAGCTTACTAGCAAAATCACTATGATTTCCAAAATCTGCCATAGCCTTCGCATCACTATGCATCGCACTTAAAAGCTCATCTCCAGCTCCAAGGACACCTCCGCCGCCGCCTCCGCCGCCACCGCCGCCTTCAGCAGAAGCTCCAGTTCCACCTCCACCAGCTAACTTTTGCGCAGATCTAGCCGCCTTTTGGGCCTGCACCATTCTGTTATGAGAAACGACATTTCCTAAATCTTCACTAGTTTTCTTTTGACCGAGCATATCAGCTTCAGCTGACAACTGACCACTATTATGCTGAGCTGCTTGAGCTTGCATACCAAGAGCTTCTCCTTGCATTTGGTCTTGAAAACCTCTGTTTAAAAACTTACCCGCAGAGCCGCTTCTAAATGATTTGGCCACAGCAGCCTGCCCTACAGTTTCTGAATTGTTAGAACCCATAACGTTGACATCACCACCATAACCACCATAAGCAGATTGACCAGCAGATTGAGTAGAAGCAAAAAAAACGCCGCGTTTATCGCGGCGTTTTTTTTGTGAGCTTGCCGGCAGGGTAGCCGATGTCACTGAGTTAGATAGCAGATGGTTTAATCTGCAACGCTGGCGGTATCTGATCTGAGAGCGCCTAATACCTTGGCTCGGATGTCTTCCACAGAACCAATGCCCTCTACTGCCACATACGTTGGCGCATTAGTCTTGTCGCTGTTGGCAAACGTTTGATAATAATCAACCAGTGGCTCGGTCTGTTCATGGTAGACAGACAATCGGTTCTTCACCGTTTCTTCGCTGTCATCTTCACGTTGTACCAATGGTTCTCCGGTCACATCATCCAAACCCTCTTCTTTGGGCGGGTTGTAAATCACGTGGTAAGTACGACCAGAAGCAAGATGCGCGCGACGGCCGCTCATGCGTTTAATGATCTCTTGGTCGTCGACCTTTAGTTCAACGACAAAATCGATATCTATGCCATTATCTTGCATGGCATCCGCTTGTGGGATGGTGCGCGGAAAACCGTCTAGCAGATAGCCATTAACACAATCATCTTGCGCCAAGCGGTCTTTTATTAAACCGATCATCAATTCGTCCGAAACGAGTTCGCCAGCGTCCATCACCTCTTTGGCTTGTAAACCGAGCTCGGTGCCGGCTTTTACAGCGGCGCGCAGCATATCCCCGGTCGAGATTTGCGGAATTCCATATTCTTCCGTGATGTAAGTGGCTTGCGTGCCTTTACCGGCACCTGGGCCGCCCAACAAGATTAAACGCATAGTGAATTTCCTGATAGAACAGATTGTGACAATACAGGCATTGCCAGAGGCTGTGGTTTAGCGCTCTGAGCCTGAACCAAGTAGCGCGAGTGCGACCTCGAAGCTACGGGGGGCGGTAATTTAGCACATTCGAGCCGTCATTCCCAAGCCGCAGAGGGCATCAATACTGGTCATATTTGGCGTCAATAAACCTCGTAGATGATCGGTTTTCGATTCCGAGCTAATATAGAACCCACAAACAGCATTATTTGCGTGGCACTATTGTCCAATATTACTAAGCTCTACCCGCCAGATGCGTTGACCAATTCGGAGAACCTGGACGTGATCGGGCTCGCTGAAGCGCAAACGCTGGACGAGTTGTTTCGTGAGCGGGTTAGACGCAGTCCCAACCAAGCTGCGTACTCTCAGTTCGATGCCGTGGCTGAAAAGTGGCGCACTTTAAGTTGGTCGGAAATAGCTGCACTGGTTGAGCGCTGGCAAATCGCACTGCGAGAACAAGGCTTGGTAAAGGGCGACCGCGTGGCAATTTGTTTTCGCAATAGTGTGGAGTGGGTCGTTTTTGATCAGGCCGCATTGCGGCTTGGTTTGGTGGTGGTGCCCCTCTACACCGCAGATCGCCCTGACAATATGGCTTATGTGCTTGCTGATTCGCGGGCCAAACTCACGATGTTAGAAGACGCGGCGCTGTGGCAAGCTCTACTTGCTACTGACGAAGACCTTAGCGGCGTAGAAACTGTTTTGGTCACGCGTTTAGAGGGCGAGAATCCCGTTGACGATAGGGTGACTGAGATATCCTCCTGGCTGCCAGAGTTAGGGCAGCATTTAGAGCGAGGTTGTGCGGAATCAGACGATTTGGCCTCGATCGTTTATACGTCGGGAACCACCGGTAGACCAAAAGGGGTGATGCTGTCGCATAAAAATATGCTCAGCAATGCGCATGCCGGCTTGCGTAGCGTTGCTGTTGAGCTGGGCGATCGAGTGCTATCGTTTCTGCCGCTTTCGCATACCTTAGAGCGAACCGTTGGTTATTATGCGTCGATAATGGCCGGTGCGCATGTCAGCTTCACCCGTTCGATACCCGAGCTCGCGGCCGATATGAAGTGGGTGAAGCCACAAATTTTGATCTCGGTGCCGCGCATATTTGAGCGTATTTATAATCAGATATTTCAGGAGATTGACAAGGCCAAGCCCTTCAAGAAAAAACTCTTTCACCTCGCTTTAGATGTGGGTTGGGCTAAATTTGAATATCAGCAAGGTCGCGCACGCTGGCATCCGAAACTTCTCTTAGCAGTGTTGCTCGACCGTATGGTCGGCCAAACAGTTAGAGCGAAATTGGGCGGCGAAATTAGAATGGTGATTGTCGGCGGCGCAGCGTTGGCTCCACGCGTTTCTAAAACCTTTATTTCTTTAGGTATTCCGTTGTTACAAGGTTATGGCTTGACTGAGACTAGCCCCATCGTGAGTGTGAATACGCCCGGGCACAATCGCCCAGAAACCATTGGCATGCCGTTACGTGGCGTAGAGGCCAAGATTGCGTCGAATGATGAGCTGCTCGTTAAGGGCGACAATGTAATGATGGGTTATTGGGGTTTACCTGAGGCAACCGCAAACACTCTGGACGGTGAGTGGCTTAAAACCGGTGACCGGGCAGCGCTAGATGAAGATGGGTTCTTGCGCATTATTGGCCGAATCAAAGACATATTAGTGCTGGCCAACGGTGAAAAAGTACCGCCACCCGATATTGAGGCGGCTATTTTGCGCGATCATTTATTTGAACAAGTTATTGTGCTCGGCGAGGGGCGAGCCTATCTGACAGCTCTAGTGGTGCTAAGTGAATTAGCCCAAGAAATAGACAATAATGAGCTGACACAGCAACGCCTGGTAGAGAGAATTACCGCGCAGATGGGAGATTTTCCGGGCTATGCAAGGGTGCGAAAAGTGCATATCTGTGCCGAAGAATGGACCATAGAGAATGGCCTGTTAACGCCCACATTAAAAATGAAGCGGGAAAAAATTCTCGCGCATTACCAAGCTGAAGTTGATGCCCTGTACGCCGGTCATGGCCTATATGGTAGCTAGGCTTAACTCACTAACGATCTTTTCTGATTCAGGTTTAACACTCATGCGCCAATTCCTTTTGTTGATTTGTATCAGCATGTTGATTGCCTGTGAGCCCATAGGCGAAAACCTCGCTTCACCAATTGCTGACTATGCCGAAGCCCGGCAGGTCTTTTGGAGTGAGCTTTATACTGGCCGCACTAGAACGCTTTATTGCGATATGGAGTTTTTTTCTGACGAGCGAGATGGCGTGAATATCGAACATGTTTTTCCTATGTCATGGGTAACCAAAGCGCTCGATTGCGGCACTAGAAATCAATGTCGAGAAACAAGCCGCCGCTTTAATTTAATCGAGGGCGATTTGCATAATCTGTATCCGTCGCGTTCGAAAACCAATTCAGCGCGAGCGAGTTTTCGGTTTGATAATGTTCGAGGTGAGTCGCGCAAATTTGGCAAAAGTTGCGATTTTGAAGTGGACTATCGCGCACGTGCGGTAGAACCACGGCCTGCGGTTCGTGGAGAAATTGCGCGGGCCATGTTTTATATGGCTTGGCGGTATCGTAACGAAGGGTTAACGATCTTCGCGCGCAGTGGCAAGATTCTGCAACAATGGCATAATGAAGACGCACCGAATGACGCTGAGCGCTCGCGGAATGATAAAATTGCCTATTTGCAGGGCAATCGAAATGAGTTTGTTGATGAGCCTGAGAAACTGAACCGGCTGATTGAAGAAGGTTATTTTTATTAGTGGGTGTAAACAGTTAGAGAGCTAGAAGATTTTTCGTCCAAACGAAGTCAGTGTGGGGTGGTAACTAGTTAAGTAATCTCAAGCTGTAAGTAATTGAGAGTTCTAGGGTTAGAAGAAGCCTCGCGATAGCGCGGGCGACATGGGTTGTTGGGTTTTTATCGAGGGTTAATAATGAAGTTCTTTGTTCAATCAATCGCGCTCCTTTGCGCAGTACTAATGTTGGCCGCATGCTCCCAAGAGGGTGTGCGTGTGACCGCAAGCTTTGCCAATACACAACAGTTTGCGGAAGGCGCTGAAGTCTATTTTGATGATCAGGTTGTTGGCGAAGTGCAAGAAGTTGATCCCAGCGATTCAGGCGCAACTTTGACCCTCCGTATTGACCCCGAAGCAGCACAACAAATGACCAGCAATGCTGCCGTCGTGGTGAACCGGCTCAAAGAGGGCGCACCGCTGGAGATCTATAATCGAAATTCCGTCAATGCCGAGGCGCTTCAAAATGGGCAAACGATCAAAGGGTTAGACTCCATGGTGCAATTAGGCGCTTGGATGGTTGGAGATGCGATCCAACTGGGTGCTGGAACCTTGTCAGACTACGTCGATTCTTTTCAAGACTATTTGAGTAGCGAAAAGTTTGCTCAAGATAAGGCGACCGTCAAGAAGCAATTTGATACAGCACGCGAACAAGCAAGCACGGCGATAGACGAGATTGGCAATCAGATTGAATCCACGGTCGAGCAATTAGCAGCAAGCGAACAAGCCGCTGCGGCTGCGATTGATGAGCTTGGTGAAGAGCTGGCCCCAATCGCCGAAGAACTCGCTGGTGACGGCGCTCGCCTAGCTGCAGAATTGGAGCGATTCGCCGAGTCTTTAGAGCAACAGGCTCAGGGTGAAAAACAAGCCGGGGAGGCTTTTCTCGCCAGTTTGCTGACCACTTTGGAAAAGCTCAATCAAGCCATGGAAGAGGGTGTTGAACAGGAGTCGAAATCTTCCAGTGATTCAAATTAACGCTGCCAATAAGTCACAAGCTTGGTAGCTTTGTCATGATCCCGAGTACCCTCGAACGACGATTGACCAATGTGCTTGCCAGCACGGCGACCGTGTTCAGTTTTGAGCGGGCGTTTTTAGAGCGCAACTCACGACAGTATTCGCAAGACATCGAGGAGTTTTGCGAGCGGCTCGACCGGCCCTTACACCATTGGGTGGCCAGTGAACTTAGTGAACACAGCGTTGTGCAGCAGCTGGTCGATTCTGACGGCAATGAAACAACCAACGACGGCCCGTCATCGTATCGTTTGATTTGCGCGGCATTGTCGCAACGCGAAACCGGCGTGTTTTGCATCTACGATGTTGAAGAACTCAGCCGTGACGGTGTGCAACTGTTAACGCGCTTAATTAGCTATGTAAAAGAACACTCCTTGCGATGGCAGTTCTTAATGATTGGCGCTATCGACACGATGCCGCCTCTCACCTTAGGTATGTTGCATATCGATCGGCGGTTACCCGATGAGAGTGAATCAACGGTTGAAGAGAAGGAGCGACAGACCCGGCCCGCTGACGATGAGGGGTATTCACCTTGGTTGTTTGCTGGATTGGCCATGCTCGCAATCATCGTTTCGGGTTATTGGTTGTTGGCGGATCAACAACAAACGGGGTCTGTCGACACTGACCCTGAGCCAATTATCGAAGAGGTTGTTGAGCTCCCGCATTCAGATGAGCGCATGCCTAAAGGGAACCGCGCTCCTGTGACCGAGATGACGGGCGACTTAGAACAAGCCATGCGCCTTGCGAACATGAGTCAGATTCGACGGCTTGTTGACAATGGTGCATCGGTTAATTCGATCAATGTGAATCAAGAAAGCGGTTTGATCATGGCCGCACAAGCCAGCGACGTCGCCTTGGTTGAGGAGTTGTTACGCATGGGTGCACGTGTCGATCTGGCTGATAAAGACGGACGTACCGCGTTGTACTATGCCTGTTTAGAAAATAAATCTGAAATTGTGCGTGACCTGTTGAGTGCTGGCGCCAACCCTAATCATGCTTCTTTGCTAAGGAAGACGCCGTTGATTATCGCAGCGCGTAATGGCAATGCGCGTATCAGTTCAAGCTTGTTAGAACAAGGTGCGGATGCAAATTGGCAAGACAAACTAGGCTGGACGCCTTTGTTTTACGCGGCCTGGAGTGACGACGAAGAACTCGCGTCTTTGTTGCTCAAGTTTGGCGCCAAGATTGACCCGGTCGATACAGATGGTTATACGGCGGCCGACATTGCGCGTATTCGTAAGAGTGATCGCGTGGCGCGATTGATCGAAAAACAAGTTTAGTCTTCTGTTGGTTGAGCTAAGTTTTTTTCTACGGCGGTTAGGATGCCGCGCAAAATATTTGTTTCGATGAGATCTGGCTCAGAGCGGTTTATCAGGTTTCTTAAACGCAGTAGGGTTTCCCCTTCATGCGGCCGCAAAAACCGAATGCGGCGTAGCACGCGTTCTAGATGTTCGTGCAGACGTTCAATTGAGTCAGCGGTGGGTAGTTCTGCGTCGGGGGCTTTGTCTACGGATGAAACGTGCTTGTTGCTATGCGCGAAAATTTCATAGCTCAAGATTTGCACGGCCGAAGCAAGGTTTAATGAACCGTATTCTGGGTTAGCGGAGATCTGTACTCGATAACGAGCGTGTTTCAAGTCGTCGTTGTGTAAGCCCATTCTTTCTGGGCCAAATACCAGCGCCACTTTTGAGGTGTTGCTATGCTCAAGCAGTAGCTCTGCGGCTTCCGGGGGTGACAAATTTGGCAAGTCGTATCCTCGCGGTCTGGCACTGGTTGCCGCGACTACCGTGCAATCATGCACAGCATCAAACAAGGAATCTGTCACTGCTAAGCCGGCCAACATATCTTCAGCTCCCGCCGCCATTTTGTTGGCCTCCGGGGAAGGGAACTCGCGGGGCTGTACCAAACAAAGATCACTCAGCCCCATGGTTTTCATCGCGCGAGCCACCGAGCCGATGTTGCCGGGATGAAAGGTTCTAACTAGAACGATACGAATATTCTCAAGCATAGAGGGAAGGACACACTAGCCCAGAGTTCTAACCAAGATCGGTACGGGTTGAAGCAAGATTGGTTTTGATAGCTCGAATGTTTTGCTCTACTTTATTGCCAAGTTTTAGAGCCACACTGGTTGCCAGCATATCGATAACCGCCAGGTGGATAATGCGTGACGACATGGGTGTAAACAAGTCAGTGTCTTCAGCCGTGATCGAGTTCAACACGTAAGCGCAATGCCCAGCCAAGGGTGAACTTGCCATCGTGATTCCAACCACTCGAGCACCGCTGGCTTTGGCCAATTGCGCATTGTGTACCATCGCCTCAGTTCGCCCGGTATAGGAAATGAACACCGCAACGTCGTCGTCGTTCATCATCGAGCACATCATGCGCTGGTTGATGTAGTCTGTATGCGCACTGACCGGAATTCCAAATCTGAAAAACTTGTGCTGAGCGTCCAGCGCTACCGATCCCGACGCCCCCATGCCGAAGAAATTGATCGTTTCACATTCAACAATTTGATTGGCCGTAGCGTCGAGTACTGCTGGATCAAGCGTGCTGGCTAAAGACTGAACGCTGGTTTGTATGGATGTGAGGATTTTCTTGATAATCCCCGCGCTGTCATCATCCACATCCATATCTTCAACAAACAACTGTCCGCCTGACGAGATCTCTTGCGCCAACCGGAGTTTAAACTCCGGATAACCGCCGCACTGCAGCTTGTGACAAAAACGATTGACCGTGGGTTCGGAAACCTCCGCTCGTAGCGCAAGATTGGCAATCGAGAGGTGGATCACTTCGCTTGGATCAGCAAGCACAATCGCTGCGAGTTTTTTGTCCGATTTACTGAGCTTTAAGGTATCGCTACTCAGTAATTGCAACAGAGTCATTTTGGATTGCATGGGGTCACATCGCTGGTCTTGTTAGCCGGAACTGAAATTTAATTTCAGTTTTTCTTAGTTTGCACCGATACCCACCTCAAAGCAATTCGCGGATTCGGTATAACAAATGCAGAAATGATGGAAAATTACATTATTTGCACAAAACCTTCATAAAAATGGAATATAATTACATTTATTGCTATGATTAAGCACATTCGTTCAGTAAAGCCGGTGAATAAACCGGTTTTCTGTGTAATTTAACTACATATTTGAAGCAGGCAGACTAATCTCATGTACAGAATTGCAATCAACGGTTTTGGGCGCATCGGCCGCAATGTGGTGCGCGCTCTCTATGAAGCAGATCGTCTTGATGAATTGCAGGTAGTTGCAATAAACGATCTTGGTGTCGCCGATATTCATGCACACTTGCTCAAATATGACAGTGCCCACGGTGAGTTTAACTTCCCAGTTGAAGTCGACAACGGTGACTTAGTGGTCAACGGAACCCGCATCAAAATGTTGTCGGAAAAAGACCCGGCAAATCTTCCATGGGGAGAATTGCAAGTAGACTTAGTGCTTGAGTGCACAGGTTTATTTACAACAAGAGAAACCGCTGGTGCTCATCTTGCTGCTGGTGCGAGCAAAGTGTTGGTTTCTGCCCCTGGTAAAGATCTGGATGCCACCGTTGTCTTTGGTGTAAACGAAGCCGAACTGAGCAGCGATGATGTGTTGGTTTCGAACGCATCATGTACTACCAACTGCCTGGCGCCGATCGCTAAGGCAATTAACGATCACATTGGCATAGAAAAGGGCTTGGCGAACACGGTACACGCCTACACTAATGATCAGCGACTGAACGACGTTTATCACACAGATTTGCGCCGCGCGCGTGCGGCTGGAAGATCAATGATCCCGTCCAAAACTGGTGCCGCCGCGGCAATCGGTTTGGTTGTCCCTGAACTTGATGGCAAGCTTGATGGTTTGGCGATACGTGTACCGGTGTTGAATGTGTCCTTGTTGGATTTAACCTTTAACACCAGCCGCGACACATCCGTAGAAGAAGTAAACCAAATTCTCACGCAAGCCGCAGAGGTGAGTCGCGCGCAAGTGTTGCGAGTAAATACTTTGCCTTTGGTCTCGAGCGACTTTAATCACAACCCAGCATCGAGTGTTGCCGATGTTACGCAAACCAAGGTTGATGGCAATCTGGTTAAGGTGCTTGCTTGGTACGACAACGAATGGGGTTTTTCAAACCGCATGCTCGATACCGCCATGGTAATGCTAGAGCTTGGTCTGCCGCAGAAATTGACTGACGCTGCCTGAACTAGATAAGACAAGTTTCGTGGAAGGGACAATCTGGCAAGGATGCTTTTTTACTCGCAACTCATGCGAATCGTTTTAATAACTTTCAGCACTTCACACACTTAAATATTGGCGCGCATAAACGGCGGCGCCGAGTAGCCCTGGGTTTTTGTGGGTAATGAGCCAGGTGGGTATCTCTGACATCATGTTTTGGTATCGTCCCTTATTTTCAAATCCAGCCCGAAATTTACTGCGTTGCAGTTGGTTAGGATAGCGTTGCGCAATACCGCCGCCAATAAAGACCCCATCATAGGCGCCCAGCGCTAAAGACGTATCACCGGCTACCTGGCCTAAAATTTCAAAAAATAGCTGCATAGTCTGCACGCACAAGTCATCTGTGCGTTTGCGCGAGGCTACGGCGATATCCGCTGGCGTCAAACCGGGGTTCTCGATATTGCCGATTGCGCATAACGATTCGTGAATATTCACCAGCCCAGGGCCAGACAACAGACGTTCATTCGAGACGCGGCCAAACTTTCCTTGCAGGTAGTGCAGAATTTGACTCTGCAGTTTGGAGTCGGGGGCAAAACCAACATGGCCACCCTCGGTGGCGATGGGTTTGAATTCTCCATTAGCGATATTGAGGCCGCCAACTCCGAGCCCGCTGCCGGGGCCGACCACAGCTACGGATTGATCACCTATTTTAGGTTCGCCCGAGCCTTCGCCGATGCGCAAAACGTCGCCAGCTCTCAAGCTCGAAAGGCTGAATGAAATGGCTTCGAAATCATTTAGCAAACGAACTTGCTCGATGGCATAGCGAGATTTCAGCTCCGCTGCGCTCACCGACCAATCATTATTAAGAAACTTAACGGCTTCATTTTGTATGGGCCCAGCAACAGCAAAGCAAATCGCTTGTAGCTGCTTTGTATCGTGATTTTTAAGGTACGTATCAATCGCATCAAAAATGCTGGCATGATCAACGCATTGCAGGGTTTGAGCATCGTGAAACCAAGGTGCTTCATCTTGGCAAACCGCAAAGCGAGCGTTGGTGCCGCCAATGTCTGCGATTAGGATTGGGTGGTGCTTGGACATGTTTTTGCTAAAGGCCGTGACCTAACTCGGTTATTCTATTGCACAAGAGCGTGATTGAAATAAAGTAACATTTTCAATAAAATATGTAAATTAATTACATTTTTAAGGTAGGCTTTTACTCTATGTACTACGAAAATGTAACCGCAACCGACTATAGCGAGCAAATAACAAATCTGGGCAACATTCCTCGTTTCTTTTGCCCACCGTTTTTGTAAGCTCTGTAAAGATTGTTTAAGAAATTGATTAGCTAGCCAGACACTGAAACCATGCTGAAAATTTGCAATATCGTGATCGTCGGAGGTGAGGGCGACCTCGCGTTCAGAAAGCTCTACCCAGCTTTGTACAGTTTGCACCGCGAAAACTTGCTAGCAGACTGCACCAAGGTGGTTAGCTTCGCCCGTGGCAAGCTCGGGCTAGACGAGTTTAAAACCAAGATGCGCGAATGGACCGAAAGCAGTGATTATGTCCGTGAAGTGGATGATGCCAGCTGGGCGTCCTTTCAAGAGCGTGTGGTTAAGTTCGATGGTGATGCCACCAAAGCTGAAGACATTAGCAAACTCAAAGCGGAGTTAGGCGAAGACGACATTGTGTTCTATCTGTCGACACCGCCATCAATTTTTGCACCTATTTGTGAGGCCATGGGCGCCGCTGGGGTGGTTAATGACAACACTCGGCTAGTGGTAGAAAAGCCACTTGGCACTTCCTTAGAGTCCTTCAATCAAATAAACGATACGCTGTTCAAGACTTACGAAGAACATCAGATTTACCGCATCGATCACTACCTCGGTAAAGAAACGGTACAGAACTTATTAGCACTGCGATTCGCCAATATCTTTTTTGACCCGCTGTGGAATCGTAACTATATCGATCACGTTCAGATTACCGTGGCCGAGAGTGTTGGGGTGGGTGGTCGTTGGAGCTACTACGACGAGTCTGGTGCATTGCGTGACATGGTGCAAAACCACTTATTACAGCTCGTGTGCCTGGTGGCGATGGAGTTTCCCGCGCGCAATCAAGCCGATGATATTCGCGACGAAAAATTAAAAGTGATCCGCTCGCTAAAACCGATTACCGCGGCCAACGTACAATCGCGCACTGTGCGTGGGCAGTACTCAGAGGGCTCGGTAGATCAAACCCTGGTGCCTGGTTATTTGCAAGAAGATGATGCTCAGGAAAATACGTCAGATACCGAAACATTCGTTGCCGTTAAAGCTGAGATAGAAAACAACCGTTGGCAGGGTGTGCCATTTTATCTGCGTACCGGCAAGCGAATGGCGCACCGGTATTCAGAAATAGTGATTCAATTTAAGCCGGTCGTATTCAAGTTTATTGATGTCGACCCAAATGCCATCAACAACAACCAGTTGGTGATACGTTTGCAGCCCAATGAGGGCATTCAAATGAACATGATGAATAAGGTGCCGGGCTTGAGTGAAACCAATCGGCTGCAAAATGTGGGATTGAACCTATCTTTTGAAGAAGCCTTTGAAGAACACCGCTCGCCGAGCGCATACGAGCGTCTTATCTTAGACGTGACTCGCGGTGATCAGACCTTGTTTATGCGTTCCGACGAGTTGCGTGGTGCCTGGCGTTGGGTTGATGGCATTGTGAACGGCTGGCGTGAGACTGAGCAGCGTGCGCAAAAATACCGAGCTGGTGCTTCAGGGCCAGACGACGCTCTGGGCCTCATTTTGCAAGATGGTCGCAAGTGGCTGAACTTTGATCATGACTGATTTTTTCCAGGCTGATGATGCCCTAACTCTGGCTGAGCAACTCGCAGATCGGGTTACTGAGCAGATAAACCAGAGTATTGCGCAACGTGACCGGGCCATCGTCGCGTTTTCGGGCGGGTCAACGCCTAAGCCCTTGTTTGAGGCCTTGTGTGGCAAAGATATTGATTGGGCCAAGGTGCTCATCACCTTGGTTGATGAGCGGTGGGTGCCCAGTACGCAT
The DNA here is from genome assembly GCA_937973905.1 of uncultured Arenicella sp. Taxonomy (GTDB): domain Bacteria; phylum Pseudomonadota; class Gammaproteobacteria; order Arenicellales; family Arenicellaceae; genus Arenicella. Next base: position 12,431 of record CALJJR010000112.1, read on the forward strand.
GAGCTTTCAAATGCGGCGTTCTTATACGCCCATCTATTAAGCGCTTTACCTAAGGCGCAGTTTATTTCCCTATTCCATACGGCTGATTCTGTTAGCGATTCTTTGGATGCCGTACTCCATGAATATCTGCAGGCCACGTCAAGTTCTGCGGAGTACCCGGCGCCATTCGATGTGGTCGTATTAGGCATGGGCTCGGACGGTCATACGGCTTCGTTCTTCCCTGATGCCGACAATATCCAAGAGCTGGTCGACCCAGGTCAGCGGGTGCTGTTGCAGACTTGTGAATCTGCCACCACCCAAGTGCCCAGAGTAACTTGGTCATTGCATCAGCTGCTGAGCGCAAAACTGCTCACCTTGCATTTTACTGGTGCCGAAAAACGTCTGGTCTATGAACGAGCGCTCGGCAACGACAATGCCATCGAATTGCCAATTCGCGCTGCCATCCACCAAGACCGAACGCCTTTACAGGTTTACTACGCGGACTAATATGATGAAAACCATTGTCGAAATCACCGCTCGAATCAACCGGCGTAGCGAAATCCCTCGCGCTGAGTACCTCGCCATGATCGACGAGAGTCGGCAGCAGCCCGCCGCGCCAGAGCGCTTGTCGTGCAGCAATTGGGCGCATGTGGTGGCCGCCAATCCAGAAGATGAGAAAAAGTCGATTCCAGGCGGGCAGGGCGCCAATATCGGTATCGTGACGGCCTACAATGACATGCTGTCAGCGCATCAACCATTCGCCACTTATCCAAGTTTGATCAAGCTGGCCGCCCGGTCGCATGGTGCAACGGCACAGGTGGCTGGCGGGGTGCCGGCAATGTGCGACGGCGTGACCCAAGGTCAACCCGGTATGGAGTTGAGCTTATTTAGCCGTGACGTTATTGCAATGTCTACGGCGGTGTCGTTATCGCACGCCGTTTACGATTCAGTGATGTGCCTCGGCGTATGCGACAAAATCGTACCCGGCTTGCTGATTGGTGCTTTGCAGTTTGGGCATCTCCCCACTATTTTTGTGCCTGCTGGCCCGATGCCTTCAGGTATTCCGAATAAGGAGAAAGCCGCAGCTCGCCAACGATTCGCCGCGGGAGAGATCGACAAAGCAACGCTGCTGGAAACCGAATCCGCGTCTTACCACAGCCCCGGCACTTGTACCTTTTATGGCACGGCCAACACCAATCAGGTATTGATGGAAGCATTGGGCATCCAGTTGGCAGGTACCAGCTTCGTCAATCCGGGAACGCCAATGCGCCAAGCGTTGACCGAGTTTTCAGTACAGGCCGTTTTAGACCAATCAGAAAAAGGTTCCAGTTATCGTCCATTAGCCGACGTGATTACCACGGAATCAGTCGTTAACGCCATGGTGGTGATGATGGCGACCGGTGGCTCGACTAACTTAACCTTACATCTTATTGCCATGGCGGCCGCCGCAGGGATCATCATTGATTGGCAAGATATGGATGATATTTCGCGTATCACGCCCTTATTGGCGCGGGTGTATCCCAACGGTCAGGCTGACGTTAATCATTTTGAAGCCGCAGGTGGTTTGGCGCTGGTAATCAATGAACTGCGTGGTCAAGAACTCCTCAATGAGAATGTTGTAAACGTGATGGGCGAAGGTTTAGATGCCTATGCCTGCAAGCCGGAGCTGAGTTCAGACGGTAAGTTAACTTGGTCTCAACCAGTGACCGAGAGCTTAGACAACGAGATTGTGACCAGCGCAACCAAACCCTTTGCGCCCGAAGGCGGTATGCGGGTGGTAAGCGGAGAACTCGGCACTGGGGTCGTGAAAGTATCTGCGGTTGCGCCTGAGCATCAGAGTATCGAAGCGCCGTGTAAGATTTTCGATACCCAAGAGGCACTTAAAGACGCCTTTGACCAGGGCAAACTCGAGCAAGATTTGGTCGCCGTGGTTCGCTTTCAAGGGCCTGCCGCGAATGGCATGCCTGAGCTGCACAAACTCACACCCTACCTCGGTTTATTGCAAGACCGTGGTTTTGCCGTGGCATTGGTCACCGACGGCCGCATGTCCGGTGCATCCGGCAAAGTGTTGTCGGCCATTCATGTCAGCCCTGAGGCACAACAGGGTGGGCCGTTGGCGTATTTGCAAGACGGCGACCTTATCAAGATCGATTCAAATAATGGTTCCATCTCGGTTAATGTGCCGATTGACGAACTACTGCAACGCAACCCGGCCGAGCCACCGCGTGTGTCCAACATTCTCGGGCGTGGTCTATTTGCCAATATGCGCAACACGGTTGGTGTTTCCACCGCGGGCGCTTCAATTCTTACTGAGAACAATAATAATGTATAACAACCTCCCTTTGATGAGCCAATTACTCGGCCAGCAGAAAGTGGTGCCGGTAGTCGTGATCGATGACGAAGCCGCCGCTCTTAGCCTTGCTCAAGCCTTGCTCGATGGCGGCATCAACGTTATCGAAATAACGTTGCGCAACGCCTATGGATTAGAGGCGATCAAACTGATTAAGCGCACTTTCCCAGAGATGGTGGTCTTAGCCGGTACCGTGACCTCCGCCCAGGCAGTGCATGATGTGGTCGAGGCTGGCGTTGATGGCATTATCAGCCCAGGCGTTACGCCAGCCATTTTGCAGGCTGCGAGCACCAGCGGTGTGCCAATACTGCCGGGTGTGGCCACGCCCTCCGAAGTGTTGCTGGCGATGGAGTACGGCTTGCAAGAGTGCAAGCTATTCCCCGCGTCCATCGTGGGTGGTGTTGGCGCTATAAAAGCGTTTAGCGGCCCATTTCCCGGCATCCGGTTTTGCCCCACAGGTGGGGTGAGTGCGGCCAACTATAAGGACTATCTTGAACTCGACAATGTGATGTGCGTGGGGGGTAGCTGGATTGCGCCGTCAAGCTTGATCCGGCAAGGCAAATGGCAAGAAATCACGGCTAATTGCCTCGACGTGACTAACAACGATTGAATTGCGCCGCGCAAAGCCTTATATACGCTTTATCGGTAACGTCAAAGCGAAAATATAATGTCGACGATCATGGAGTTTATTCGTAAACCAATCACCATTGGTGTATTGGTGGTATTGGTTTTAATGTACGCCGTTGGCTGGTACTGGAGTAGGGAGCCCAGTTTCATGGTGGTCGATCTGGGCGAGAAACCCGTGGTTGGCACAGCAACTACGCAAATGTTAATCAAGTCGGTGGATACGCTCCTCAATAAACCAGGTGGTTACCTCTCCAACGATATTATGCCGCCGTCGGTGTTCTTAGATAACATGCCAAACTGGGAGTTTGGCGTGTTGCAACAGGTTCGAGATCTTGCCAAGGCGATGCGCAATGACTACAGCCGTTCGCAAACCCAGTCTTTGGCCGACCCCGATTTAGAGACCGCTGAGCCCCTGTTTAATAACGACAGCACGAAATGGATGTTCCCATCAGCTGAAGGTAAGTACGGTCAAGGCCGTGAATCCATGCAGCTCTATTTGGATAAGCTGGTGGATGTTAGCAAGCAAGACGCACAATTCTACGCACGTGCGGATAACTTGAACGAGTGGTTAAACCTAGTTGAGAAGCGCTTAGGCTCGTTGTCGCAACGATTAAGTGCCGCTCGCCCGCAGGTTCGGGTAAATACCGATCTCGCTGGAGATAGCAATGCCGAACAATCCACGCAAACTAATTCTGAGGTTCTTAGTAAGGTTTCGTGGTGGGATATTGACGATAATTTCTACGAGGCGCGCGGTACGGCCTGGGCGCTAATTCATTTTTTGCGCGCCGCAGAGATCGACTTTAAACAAGTGCTCTTAGATAAGAATGCCTTGGTCAGCTTACGACAAATTATTCGTGAGCTTGAATCAACTCAGCAAGCCATTCACAGCCCCATTATTCTCAATGGCTCTGGCATGGGCGTGTTTGCCAATCATTCTTTAGTGATGTCTTCGTACATCACGCGGGCCAATGCGGCGATTGCAGATCTGCGTCGCCTGCTAGCTGACGGCTAGACTTAAGTGTTAAAGCGCGCTGCGGTTTCGCCGCAGCGGGCAGATTAGTTACAATTCAGCCTCACAAGCTATTGCGTGCGTACCTGCTACCGCAGGCTTGCGCCGCATTGGACCTTAAATCATGAACAAGCTGAATCGCCGTTTTTGCGTTGCTCCGATGTTGGACTGCACCGATCGGCACGAGCGTTACATGCTGCGGCTGATATCCAGCCAAGCCGTGCTATACACGGAGATGATTACCACCGGCGCCTTGCTGTTTGGGGATAAACCGCGCTTTCTGGATTTTGATCAAGCTGAGCACCCTGTGGCCCTGCAGTTGGGTGGCAGCGAAACCGATGCGATGACGCGTTGCGCCGAGTTAGTCCAACAATGGGGCTATGATGAGGTCAATATTAATGTTGGCTGCCCCAGTGATCGAGTGCAATCGGGGCGTTTTGGTGCCTGTTTGATGCAAGAGCCAGGTTTGGTTGCTGACAACGTGAAGCATATGCAGGCCGCGGTGGATATTCCGGTCACGGTAAAGTGTCGCATTGGTGTAGACGATCAAGAACCAAGGGATGCTCTTTGGCGGCTTGTGCAGGACGCCGCCGCCGCCGGCTGCCAGACCTTTTTGGTGCACGCGCGCAAGGCTTGGTTGAAAGGTCTCAGCCCCAAGCAAAATCGCGATGTTCCACCGCTCGACTATGAACTCGTCTACGCGCTCAAAGCCGACTTCCCCGAGCTCGAAATTGTGCTCAACGGCGGCGTCAACACACTTGCGGACTGCGAGAGCCATCTCGCCAATGTTGATGGCGTAATGATGGGGCGTGAGGCGTATTCTAATCCGTTTATTTTGGCCGAAGTGGACCAACGTTTATATGGCTTGAACGTCAAGGCACCCACACGTGAAGCAGTGCTGGATCGGTATTTAGAGTATATTGAGCAACAACTTGCTCGTGACGTGCGTCTAAATAGTCTTTCTCGGCATGCGGTAGGCCTATTTCACGGCGAGCCACGATCTCGGCTGTGGCGCAGGCACATTAGTGAGAATGCGCATCGTCCTGGAGCTGGCGCGGAAGTTTTACGGCAGGCCTGGCAACAGATGGTGAGCTTTGAAGCCGAGCCCCTAGCATGACGGGCTGTTAATCTTCAATTCATAACAGGCTCTTATAATAACCACATTAAACACTTAACTACGTTTATCCCATGGCAATAATCAAATGGTTAGCCGGCGCTCTTGTTGGTCTACTTCTCATGTTGGCCCTCGCGGTCTTACTGGTTCCTATGTTTGTCGACCCTAACGACTATCGCGATGAAATTGGTTCGGTAGTTAAGCAGCAAACTGGGCGTGATTTAGAGCTTGCGGGCGACTTAAAAATCTCAGTATTCCCTTGGTTAGGTATTCAAACTCAAGGTTTGAGTCTGTCGCAGCCAGAGCAAATTGGTGGCGACATGGTCTCGGTAGAGAATGCGCAGCTACGTTTGAAGTTGATGCCATTGCTCAGTAAGCAGCTCGAGATTGACACCATTGTTTTAGATAAACCCACACTTAATCTCATCACCTTAGCCGATGGCACATCTAGTTTTACCGGCTTGACCGGCGACGAAGAAGTTAGCTCTGGTAGCGAAACTGTGAGTGCCACTGGAAGCGCACCTGCTGCGCCTTCGTCGCCTCAATCAAGCGCTGCTATTGAAGCAGCGGAAGCCGACGCAAACCCGGCCAACGCTGTTGCGTTAGTGGTGCAAGGGGTTGAAATCACTGACGCCAATGTGCTTTGGGATGATCGTCAAGCGGGGCAGAAATACCTAGTTCAAGATTTTGATTTAAGCACGGGCAACTTGCTCGGTAGTAGTTTGGCGCCAGTGGAAATGTCGGGCACGGTGATCGATGCGGCCGATCCAACCCCAATTGCGCTGACGGTAACTGGCGAGGCGAAAATCGATAAAGACACATTCAAGGTGGATTTCGAAAACCTAGATGCACAAATAAATCAGGCTGATCAAAATCTCACACTGGGTTTCACCGCCATGCAGTTCGCGCAAAACGAATCGGTGGCCGTGCAATCAATTCGCTTTACCGCCAACGCAATTATTACCTCAGAGGAGACGCCTGACCAAGTAACCCCGGTTGCTCTGGACGGGGTTATCGAATCGGTTAATTATCAGCTGAGCGGTAATGCTGGCCAGGTCGACGTGGCTGGCATGAATGTGAACACAGAACTGGAAGGTCGAAAATTCAATTTATCGGCGCCTTCGGTAGCCGCAAACGTAGAATCGCAAACAGCACGTATTGACCAGTTGCAACTTGATAGCGGTGATTTGGATCTAGCCATCACCGATCTAGCAGCGCAGCAGTTTATCGATGCGCCCTCGGCGACTGGCAACTTAATGCTCAAGCCGTTTAATGCCCTCGCATTACTGAAAGACTTAAAAATCGACTATCAACCCACCAACCCATCAGCTTTAACAGCGGTTGGCATGAGTACAGGTTTTAGTGGCAGCACCACCGACGCAAGCTTAAAAGGCTTAACAGTCAATCTCGACCAAAGTAGGCTCTCCGGTGATCTCGCCGTGAGTGATTTTGAAAACATGAGCGCAGAGTTTGCTCTGGTGCTCGATTCACTCAATTTAGATGACTATCTGCCCGTGGGTGATGAAGCCGCAGATGAAGAACCGGCCGTAGAAGGCGCAGAAGCGTTAGCGCTGCCGCTCGCGGCTTTGCAAACCATCAATGCCAACGGCACGTTCAAAGCCAGCCAGCTGATCAGTGGTGGCTTAAAGCTTGAAGACATCGATGTAAGCGTGGTCTCGCAAAACGGCATGCTCACAGTTACTCCTAATGCCAAACTCTATGATGGCTCTTTAGCAGGCCAGTTTGAGTTTTCTCAAGGTGAAGATCAGGCTGAGCTTAAAGTTAAGAACGAAATCGATTTAGTGAGCCTCGGTAATATGTTGACCGATGCGGATGTCACTGATCAGCTTTCTGGTTTTGGTTCCTTGGACGTTGACATTACCGTCACTGAAAAAGACGGTGTGCAGAGCAACCAAGGCGTTATTAAATTGCTGGCCAAGAATGGTGCTGTCCAAGGTATTGATATTAAGAGTATGTTGGACGGTGCTTTATCAACCTATCAACAATTTACCGGCGGTGGCGACGACAGTGCCGATACCGCTGATCAGGAACAGCAATCAGAGCAAAGCGATGAGACACGCTTTGCTGAGTTGCTGGGCACGTTCTATCTAAAAGACTACAAGTTAACCAACAACGACTTCAGCATGAAAGCCCCGTTGTTTAGGGTGTTGGGTGAAGGCGAGATTGATGTGGCCGCGCAGACACTGAACTATTTGGTAAACGTGGCGGTGGTTGGCTCCACCGACGGTCAAGGCGGCAAAGGCTTAGATGAGCTGGCCGGAATTACGATTCCAATTCGCCTCAGTGGTGATCTCACCGCACCAAGTTACTCGCTCGATCTCAAGAGCCTGTACTCAAGTTATGCAAAGCGAGAGCTCGACAAGAAAAAGGGTGAGTTTTTACAAGAACAGTTGGGCATTGAAGGCGGTGAAAAGCTATCGACCAAAGATATTCTCAAGGGCGCATTGCTAAAAAGCCTCAGCAAGGACGATGATGCCGAGCAAGGTGGGGACCCGGTGCCGTATGAGCAAACGGAGTCTGGCGAGAGTGAACCTGTTCCTTATGAGCAGGAGCCAGCGGAGGAACCAAAACGCGAGTTAACCAAGAAAGAGCGCCGCGAAGAACGCAAGCGCAAGTTACTCGAAAGTATTTTTAAATAAACCCTCTGTTGTACGAGCTTCCATGCTTTAGTTGTGCCGGTTAGGCAGGTAGAATGCTCGGCTGCACAGAGTAATTTAATGCCGACATGACTGACTCCAAAAAGCCACTTAATAAACACAGCGCAACAATCACGCAGCCTAAATCTCAGGGTGCCGGTCAAGCCATGCTTTATGGCACTGGGCTGAGCCGCGACGATATGGCCAAAGCACAAATAGGCATCGCCAGCGTCTGGTGGGAAGGCAACACCTGTAATATGCATCTGAACGACCTGGCGGCGCACGTCAAACAGGGTGTGACTCAAGCGGGCTTGGTGGGCATGCGTTTTAACACCATCGGCGTGAGCGATGGCACCACCAACGGCACCTCTGGTATGGCGTATTCGCTGCAATCGCGAGACTTGATTGCTGACTCCATCGAAACCGTAGTTGCCGCGCAGTTTTATGATGGCCTTATCGCAATTCCTGGCTGCGATAAAAATATGCCTGGCTGTATGATCGCGATGGCGCGGGTAAACCGGCCTGCCATCATGGTGTATGGCGGTTCAATTAAACCCGGTATGCACAATGGCGAGAAGCTCGACATCATTTCAGCATTCCAAGCCTATGGGCAATTCCTAGTTGAAACAATCACCGACGATGACCGCCAGCAAATCGTCGAAAAAGCCTGCCCCGGAGCCGGGGCTTGCGGCGGTATGTACACCGCGAACACCATGGCCAGCGCAATTGAAGCACTGGGCATGAGCTTGCCTTACAGCGCTTCGGCACCAGCCGTTGATCAAGAAAAAGTGGATGAGTGCGTGCGTGCCGGTGAGGCCTTAAAGAACTTATTAGAGCTCGACCTAAAACCACGCGACATCATGACGCGGGCTTCGTTTGAAAATGCCATGGTGGTGATCACCGCCTTGGGTGGTTCAACCAATGCGGTACTGCACTTAATTGCCATGGCGCGCGCCTTGGATATAGATCTCGGGCTGGAAGATTTTCAGGCGGTCAGTGATCGAGTGCCGTTCTTGGCCGATCTAAAGCCAAGCGGTCGCTATGTAATGAATGATTTGCATGAGATTGGCGGCACGCCAGCAGTGATGAAGTTTCTGCTTGATGAAGGCTTGCTTGACGGGTCTTGCATGACCGTCACTGGCAAAACCTTAGCTGAGAACTTGGCCGATTTGCCAGCCTTTGACGAGGGCCAAGATTTAATGCGCCCAATGTCGAATCCAATCAAAGCAAGCGGGCATATTCAAATTTTAAAAGGCAATTTGGCCCCTGGTGGTTCTGTGGCCAAAGTGACCGGCAAAGAAGGTGAATTGTTTACCGGCCCAGCGCGGGTATTTGATGGCGAAGCAGCCATGATTGCTGCCTTGGAAGAGGGCGCTATTCAAAAAGGCGATGTCATTATTATTCGCTATGAAGGCCCGAAAGGTGGCCCCGGCATGCCAGAAATGCTCAAGCCAACATCGGCGATTATGGGCGCGGGTTTGGGTGAAGACGTGGCGATGATCACGGATGGTCGGTTTTCAGGTGGGTCGCACGGTTTTATTGTCGGTCATGTGGTGCCTGAAGCTCAAGAAGGTGGGCCACTAGCATTGGTTCAAGATGGTGATGAAGTAACCCTAGATGCGGTTAACAATCGCCTTGATATGAAAGTCTCTGATGCTGAACTTGAGGCCAGGAAATCGGCTTGGCGTGCACCAGCACTCAAAGCAAAACGTGGTACACTGTTCAAATATATACAGAACGTCAAAGACGCGAGCTTAGGCTGCGTTACCGACGAATAAAAAATAGTTAAAAGGTTGGATTACCGAGCGTTTCGGGGTAAAGCGGTTGGGCTGGACGCCCACTGTTTGGCATCGCTCAAAGGTAACCCTTGAATTAATATCATCCTCGGGGCTAGGTGGGGGAGGTAATTCAGCACAGGTTAAGCACCGTGGCATTAAGTAGTACCCAAAATAACCCGATCCCGAATCCCAACGCTGGCGTTCTAGCATGAACAACATGCAAGACATCGACAGCGTGGCGTTCTCAGTTGAACACAGTGACGAAACAGACAGTCACGCGCACCTGAGTTGCCCTAAATGTGGCGCCGAAAAAGTAGTCAAGTCGCGCGCCCACGGCCGCGACCGTTTCCTTATGCGCCTGTTACCTCGCAGACCCTATCGATGCTTACGTTGTTACAATCGGTTTTGGCATCACGAACCATTCGCAGCCGATAAACGTCGCTTGCGCACTTGGTTAGTAATTGGCCTGGTGGTGTTCGGTTGGATTGCATGGCAATGGCTGAGCTCCCCCATTGGCTCTACTCAGGGTGTCGATTCGCAAGTAGGTAGTGACCCTCCAGGGTTAGTGCAGAGTGATGACAGAACCATTAACGGGGTGGGGCTGGATAACAAGAGAATAATCAGGGACAGCGAAGAGCAACGCAAATTCATCGAAGCCAGCGGCTTCCAACCCCCACGAAGCGCTAATGTCGAGATTGATCAGCTCGCGCAGGCTGGGGTTTCGCGTGCGCAGATTCGTAATAAGCTCAACGCAGCCCAAGTGTTGGCTGCGACCGATACGCCAGCGGTCGTTGAGCAAGCACCGCAATCAAGCGTAGAGCTAACTGAGGCTGAAACGTCGCTTGCTCGCTTGCAGAGTGCGCCGGTGCCCATTAGTTTAGGTGGGCCAAAATCAGCGCAGGATCAAGCCAAACGTGACAAGCTTGCTGCTGATATCAGGCTGATGTTGAATCAGTGGAAAATCGCGTGGGAGAGTGGAGACAGTGAGCGCTATCTCGAGTTTTATGCGAATGAATTTCAACCCGCCAGCGGCATCCCACGTGAACGCTGGCAGCAGCAAAGACGTGAGCGTGTAGTGCCGAGTAAACGCATCCAGCTTGGACTGCAAGAACTCGACATCTCGCTGAGTGAAACTAACGACAGCGCCCGGGTGGTGTTCCAGCAAGATTATCGTTCGGCTAACTATACTGAAGTGTCGCGTAAGGAAATGCGGCTCAACAGAATTGCGAATCAATGGTACATTCAAGCCGAACGCGAAATTTAATCCGCCTGTTTTTCAATAAAGCCCAACCTCGCTCTGGCCTCCATTAACGACAACACCCGCCCCCTCGCAGACCGTTTGCGCCCACGTCAATTACAGGACGTTGTTGGGCAAGAGCATTTGTTGGCCGAAGGCAAGCCGCTGCATACCGCCTTATCCTCAGGCAAACTTCATTCAATGGTGTTTTGGGGCCCTCCTGGCACTGGAAAGACCACCTTGGCACGCTTGCTCGCAGCGCACAGCGATGCCGAGTTGGTGTCACTATCCGCTGTATTAGCTGGCGTAAAGGATATTCGCAGCGCCGTAGAGACGGCCGCTGCTAAGCAACAAGCCGGCATGGGCAATACCGTGTTGTTTATCGATGAAGTGCATCGATTTAACAAGGCGCAACAAGACGCGTTTTTGCCGCATATCGAGAACGGCACGATTATTTTCGTTGGTGCGACCACCGAAAACCCATCGTTTGAACTTAACAACGCCTTACTCTCGCGCTCGCGGGTGTACGTATTAAAGTCGCTCACCACCGAGCACATTGAAGCCTTGCTGCAGCGCGCACTTGATGACGATGAGCTGGGGCTAGGCAATCTAGGCTTGAATCTAGCAGAGGCAGATCGTCGCTTTCTGGCCGAAGCGATGGATGGCGACGCTCGGCGTGCGCTCACCACCCTAGAAATCGCCGCCGATTTAGCGGATGAAGGAAACATCAGCCGCGCCTTGCTCAACGACATTCTCGCCGGCGGCAGTGCGCGTCGATTTGATAAAGGTGGGGAAGCCTTTTATGACCAGATATCCGCGCTGCATAAATCTGTACGCGGGACTGATCCGGACGCGGCTCTCTATTGGTTGTGCCGAATGTTAGACGGCGGTACTGATCCGCGATATATCGCTCGTCGATTAGTGCGCATGGCATCGGAGGATATTGGCAATGCCGACCCTCGAGCGCTGACCCTGTGCCAACAAGCATGGGAGGTGCAAGAGCGCTTAGGTAGCCCAGAAGGAGAGCTGGCGCTGGCGCAAGCCACCATCTATCTGGCGGTGGCCGCCAAAAGTAATGCGGTGTATATGGCTTATAATGAAGCGATGCGCACGGTGAAGTCCACCGGTTCACTCGAGGTGCCGATGCATCTGCGCAACGCGCCGACCAAGCTGATGAAAGAATTGGATTACGGCAAAGGCTACCGCTATGCCCACAATGAAGAAGATGCTTATGCCGCGGGTGAACAATACTTACCTGATGAATTAAGCGGGCAACAGTTTTACCATCCGGTGGAACGCGGCTTAGAGATCAAAATTAAAGAAAAAATGGAGCGCCTGCGCCAAAAGTAGGGCAGGTTTTACTGGCAGGCTTTACAGATTCCGTGTACTTCTATCACTGGCTGTTGGCTTTTAAAGCCCAAGGCATTAGCACCATCATCAAGCGCACTCGCTACTGCGGGGCTGTTTATCTCAGCAATGTGACCGCATTCGCTGCATATATAAAACTGACATTGATGCGCGTCGTTGGGCGACGGGCAGCCAATAAACGCGTTCAGTGATTCGATCCGATGAATCAGTTGCGCAGATACGAGAAAATCGAGCGCCCGGTAAGCGGTTGGCGGGGCCGGTTTGTGCCCCGACGATTGCAAGGCCTGCAAAACTTCATACGCACCAATGGGGTTGTGTGACGACCAAACAATCTCTAGAACTTGCTGGCGCAAAGGCGTGAGTTTTAAGCCTTGCTTGCGGCATTGTTCTTGGGCCATTGCCAGCGCTTCGCTCTGGCAATGTTGATGATCGTGCTCACCATGAAATGGCGAGATAACGGTGTCAGCGGAATCAATCACCAATGCAGTACCGGTTCAGCTCTTGCGGCGTGGGCAATTGCGTTTTCCAAGCCACGCAACGGTTTTCTTGCAGGCGCCCAAACGACCGCACCCAGGCGAGCTTTTGATTGATTTCAAGCTTGGCCGCTTCGGCTTCTTCGCGTGTGGCATAAGACCCATACAGAAAATAGGTCCATTCAATATTCTTGCCCTTAGAGGTAAAACGGTGCAGCTCAGGGTTGTCGGCAAATTTAGCGCGCGATTCAAACTCTTTAACCTTTGCTAAGTCATCGAAGCTTGCCAATTGCAGGGTGTAATGAGCCGTAGGCTGACGAAACATCCATTCATTGTCATTAATCGGTTTGTCGCCGCCTGCCGCAGTGGCCTCTGTTACAGGTGTCGCATCTTCAGCGCTCGGTGCTGGCTCTTGTTCCGCAACCACAACTTCGCGGTCCATGTCCGCCACTTTGGCCCAAGCCTTAAAGCGAGGTGGCGCCACTACTCGGTACCAGCCCTTACGTTCATCCAATACTGCCACAGACTCGTCTTTATCGAGCTTGCCAACGACCGTTCCGTTCGTGATGATCGGCACCGAGCGCGCGTTCACCGCTTGCCCAGTGATGGTGCCGGTGTCGCCGGACACATTTAAGAAGTCACCATGCACCCAAACCGGGAACCCGGATGTGCTTTGCACGGTAACCCAATTGGTGTCTCGCCCAACTTCCAACAATGCGTCTCGTTCATCGAGAATGGCGATTAACACGCTGCGCACCGATGGGTCGGTATACAGTGCAATTGGGTCTTGCGCAGTGGTTGCTTCAGCTTCCGTTATGGCTGCTTGCGTGGCTGGGGTGGTATTTTGCGAGACGATCGGCGTCGGCGCAGCAGTAACCTCAGGCACTTGTTCCGCTGGTGCTGGTTCGCCCGTGATCGGCACGATTTTAGAAGTCAGGCCAGATGAATCACCATTGGAAGTTGCCGCAGCGTAAATATCTTGCCCTGCAGCATTAACCGGCCCAGCGCTTGGTAGCGATGCCGTAGTCGCTTCGATAGGATCTGATGGCACGCGCGACGCGATGGCGGCACTGTCGTACCAGCCCAACTGCTTCAAAATATCGATGGATTTGGGTTCTTGATTAGCGGCAGCGCGTTCGAACCAGTATTTTGATTCGGAGTGATCTTCATTTAAGCCAATCCCTAAATAGTAGGCACGGCCCACATTAAATTGTGCCAGCGCATGATCTTGGTCAGCGGCTTTTAACCACCACTCCATGGCGCTGGCATCACTTTTTTCAACCCCAATACCAGTGAGGTATTGGTGGCCTAGGTTGTATTGCGCAAGTACGTGGCCCTGCCGGGCGGCTTGTTTATACCAATACACGGCTTGTTCAAAATCGGGTGGGCCAAATTGATCGTTGGTGAACAATACACCCACTTTAAACTGCGCATCCCGATCACCTTCGTAAGCACGCAACATCCATTTGTCCAGCTCGTCCCGGTATTCCTGCTCCAGATCTGGCTGGTTGGTTTGTATTTCAAACTCGGGTTGATCTTGGGCGGCCGCATCGCCAGCCAACTCTCCACCTACCATGGCCCAAGCGATGCAGCACCCAAGCGCCAAGATCTTGGCCCTAAGTGAAAAATGTTCGTTTTTGCCCCTGGCGATTATCGCCCCCCGGCAAACGTCGGTGTGAGACCACTGCGTTGCCAACCAGCTGTTACCGTTCAAAATATTTCTGTGCTGAAGAAGTTGAATTCGTAGTGACAAGGTGAACCCACACCGTGCCACGCGTTTAGATCGCTGGAGTGTATCATTAAATGTGCGCTTGTGGCGTTGACGCCATGCCTTCTGCGCGACTGATTTCTGCGTATTTTTGATGAAAATTACTTGAAAAATTAGCCGATTTTTGGGCGCCGAGAAATAGTTTTAAAAGTGCTTGCGATTTGGTTCGAGACCCATTATCTTTGGTTTCTCTCGAGCAGTAACCACTACATATAGTGTTTTTATTAAAAAGCGCTCTATTGTGCTGTTTTCGAGATAGCCTTCCTAAGTTGTTGTTTAAAAGCGTTTATAACCCAGGTAGGGCTGGTGTTTTGGATAAAAATAAAAAGCACAAGATAGCGGTAAATCGCGCATTGCCTAACACGGGCAGAGCAGGGCGATCTGGCGCAAGAATGTAAGTGCGGGTACATGGCCGGAGCAGAATGACTGCACCCGGCCAAGAGCAAGCGATCTAAAACAAGCGGGTTTAAAACAACACTTGCGTATTGGCGGTGAGATGACGAATCAGAACGCCAATCCATTTAGAAGAGCAGGAGTGGGTGATCGATTGATAGCAGATCGACGTACACGCTGAGGGGGCATTAATGAGCAATGAAAATAAAACTATAAATAGTTCTGGCTAACCAAACGAGGATCAAAGCGATGGTCAAAGCTGCAGAAGACATGCAAGCAGAAGAATTACAAACGGCGAAACTAACAAGTGAAAACGTTGAGAAGGGCGGAGAACAAAAATTGCGCGATATGACGTTGCAATCAACCTCCGCAGATATCTGGGACAAAAAGTATCGCCTTAAAGACAAATCAGGTAACCCGGTGGATGAAACCACCCGCGATACCTTTGAACGCGTTGCCACCGCGCTCTCAGGCGTAGAGGCAACTGACGAATTGCGTGAACATTGGTACGGCCGATTTGTCTGGGCGCTCGATAACGGCGCGCTACCGGCTGGCCGTATTATTTCTAATGCTGGTGCACAAGCTTATAAGCCTGCTACATCGACCATTAACTGCACGGTCTCCGGCACGATTGAGGATTCAATGAATGACATCCTTAATAAGAACCATGAAGCAGGTATGACCCTAAAAGCTGGCTGCGGCATTGGTTACGAGTTTTCTACCCTGCGCCCAAAAGGTGCTTATGTGTCTGGCGCAGGCGCGTACACGTCTGGGCCATTGTCGTTTATGGATATCTTCGACAAGATGTGTTTCACCGTGTCATCCGCAGGCGGTCGCCGTGGTGCGCAAATGGCCACCTTTGATGTCAGCCACCCAGACGTGCTCGAGTTTATCCGCGCCAAGCGTGAAGACGGCCGCTTGCGTCAGTTCAACTTGTCGCTCTTGATTACCGCCGAGTTTATCGAAGCAGTTAAGAACGACGCCGACTGGCATTTGAGCTTCCCGATTACCGAGAAAGAAGCCAAAGACGACAAAATCGATGTGTATTCTTCACCAGAGATTATCTGGCGTCGCTTCCCATCTGAGGGCTACGTAAGAAATGACCAAGGCCTAACCGCGTGTAAGATTTACAACACCATTCCTGCCAACCGTTTGTGGAACATGATCATGACCTCCACTTACGATTTCGCTGAGCCTGGCTTTATCTTGATTGATGAGGTTAACACCAAGAACAACAACTGGTTTGTGGAGAACATTCGAGCCACCAACCCTTGCGGTGAACAACCCTTGCCACCTTATGGCAGCTGCCTGCTGGGTTCGGTGAATCTGACTAAGTTTGTCGTGAACCCGTTCACCAACGAAGCAGAATTTGATTGGGATAAATACCGCGAAGTAGTCAGCGTGTTTACCCGCATGCTCGACAACGTAGTAGAGATCAACGGCTTGCCGCTAGAAGGCCAACGCAACGAAATTGAATACAAGCGTCGCCATGGCATGGGCTTCTTAGGGCTAGGCTCTACGGTCACCATGTTGGGCATGACCTATGGCGATGAAAGCTCGGTGGATTTCACTGAAAAAGTGGCGCAAGAAATGGCCATGTCCGGCTGGAACCAAGCATTGGAGCTGGCCAAAGAAAAAGGCCCTGCGCCAATCATGCAAGACGACTTTGAAGTTACGCATGAAATGCTCGCCATGCGCCCTGAAATGTTGGCCGATGGTTATGAAGTAGGCGACTCTGTAAAAGGCAGCGTATTGCACGCCAAGTACAGCCGCTACATGCAGCAAGTGGGTGACATCGACAAAGAACTCACCGACGAGCTGGCCAGAGTAGGCGCGCGTTTTACTCACCACAGCTCGATTGCCCCCACGGGCACCATCTCGCTCAGCATGGCCAACAACGCCAGTAACGGCATTGAGCCAAGCTTTGCGCATCACTACTCACGTAATGTGATTCGTGAAGGCCGCAAAACCAAAGAGAAGGTAGACGTGTTCTCTTACGAGTTACTCGCGTATCGCAAAGTGGCCAATGAAAACGCCATGCCGTATTCAGACAACCCAGCAGAGCAACTGCCGGATAACTTTGTTACCTCAGAAACCATTACGCCAATTCAACACGTAGACATTCAAGCGGCGGCACAAAAATGGGTGGATTCCAGTATTTCCAAAACCGCCAACGTGCCTACTGATTACCCGTACGAAGATTTTAAAGACATCTATATGTACGCCTACGAAAAAGGCCTAAAAGGCTGCACCACGTTCCGCTTTAATCCAGAAGCGTTTCAAGGTGTGTTGGTAAAAGAAGACGATCTAGAAAACACCACCTACCAGTTCACACTGGACGATGGCTCAATAGTCGAATTCAAAGGCAACGAAGAAGTTGAATACGACGGCGAAACGCATACGGCGGCGAATTTGTTTGATGCCTTGAAAGAAGGGTACTACGGCAAATTCTGATTTGGCGGATCCATTTCTCGCTATGCGTTGTTGCGGAAATAATTTGAACTCGTTACGTACTTCAGTACGCGCCTCCCTCAAATTATTCCCGCGCCTAGCCTAGCAAAAAATGACTCTTGCCAAATGCTCCGATCGTCATTGCGAGCCAAGCGAAGCAATCTAAAAATACGAACGAAAAACACCCGTCATTGCGAGAAGCGAAGCGACAAAGCAATCTCACAATGAGAACTACCAAAAGAGAAACCTATGATGGCTAAAAAAATCGAAGGCAAAATCACCGGCTACAAAGTAAAAACGCCAGAGACTGCAGAGGCAACCGAAGCCCGCATCGCAACCGAGGCCGAAGTCGCTGAACAACAAAAGAAAGCAGAGGTCGTGCGCATGCACGAGAGCGTACAACGCCCGGAAATGCTCGTAGGTTCAACCTACAAAGTAAAAACCCCGGTCACTGAACACGCCATGTACATCACCATCAACGACATCATTCTTAACGAAGGTACCGAGCACGAAGCTCGCCGCCCATTCGAAGTGTTCATCAACTCTAAAAACATGGACAACTTCCAGTGGGTGGTTGCACTCACAAGGTTGATCTCAGCCGTATTCAGAAAAGGCGGCGACACCACTTTTATGGTTGAAGAACTCAAAGCCGTATTCGACCCCAAAGGCGGCTACTTCAAACCAGGCGGCGTATTCATGCCATCCATCGTTGCAGAAATTGGCCACGCCATCGAACGCCACATGCAAATGATCGGCATGATCAAAACCGACAACCTAGACGACCACCAAAAAGCCTTCTTAGAAAAGAAGAAAGCCGAAATTCAAGCTGCACAAGACGTAAGCGATGGCAAGCAAGTAGAGCAGGGCGCGTTTCCGGAGTCGTCAACGGTCTGTGCTAAGTGTTCGACCAAGGCGGTGGTGTTGATGGATGGGTGTATGACTTGTCTTTCTTGTGGGGATAGTAAGTGCGGGTAATGACACGGCGCCAAATCCGATTATCCGTTGTTGGGCGATAACCTGAGGATCGTCACATACTTGAGTATGCTCCTCACCTCAGAACATTGCCCGCCTAGCCTAAGTGAATTTTGCTTGGTCAAGTGGGTTCATATTCAACG
>CALJJR010000113.1 GCA_937973905.1 uncultured Arenicella sp.
CCGTATTGGGCGCAGGGAAATCAGGATTGTCTTGGTAATTTTCCCAAAAATGCTGAGCCTCTAGATTTAAGGCTTCGCGGACTAAAAACTGCTCAATAACGACGCTGGCAAATCCAATCCCTAATATGGCGACAAGTGCAATCAGCAATGACTGCAAAGTCATTTTTCGACTTAACTTTCGTCTTATCGAGGGTTCACGGCGCACTAGAGTTTTTGTCATCTATTTTTATTGACGCCCGCCTAAAAGAATGGCTCTAGTTCTAATCAATATTAAGGTCGACCGATCTCACGTGACTGACCAGCAGCCGCGACTAAGCTGCATCGCCGATTCGGTATCCACGCGATTGGATAGTCTGTAACAGGGGTTGTTCGAATGGTTTATCAATCTGTTTACGCAAATTGTACATGTGGCTACGAAGAGTATCGCTATCTGGCAAGATGTCGCCCCATATCTCATGCTCGAGCTGGTTACGGCTCACAACTTTGGGCGATTCCTTCATTAAGATTGTGAGAATTTTCAAACCGATCGGCGACAGATAAATCTGTTGCTCGGCGCGCGTCACTTCAAGAGTACCAGTATCAAGCTCTAAATCACCGACCTGCAGCACTTCTTGTTGAGAGACCTGCCCTTTACGACGCATCAAGGCTTTAATTCGTGCTTCTAGCTCTAAGATTTCAAATGGCTTAACAAGATAATCATCGGCACCAGAATCCAATCCTTTAACCTTGTCTTCCAAGGTATCTCGTGCGGTAAGCATCAAAATTGGAGTGTAGTTTCGGGATTCCTCCCTTAGGCGTCGGCAAACCTCGAGCCCATCCATTTCTGGCAGCATAAGGTCTAATAAAATGATGTCGTATTCGTTTTGACTGGCCAGGTTAAAACCCATGCGTCCGTCACTCGCGTAATCAAGCTCGTAGTCGCGCCGCTCGAAGTAATCGTACAACAACTCAGCGATGTCTTTATGGTCTTCAATTATTAAAACGCGGGTGGTGTTTGACATTTTTGCTCGCGCTGCTGGTTAGAATGTTCGAATAGTAGGATCAAGACAGTGATTGAAGCGTGAATAATCAGGTCAAAAACACACATCGCGGCAAACAATACCGATTAGCCTCGTCGTGGCTAGTCGCCATCATTCTATCAGCCTGCCAGCATCAACCCAAGCCACTTGAAACCACTCCAAACTCGTCACGAAACAACCCTATACCATCTGAGAGTGCTTCGCTGCGCGCTTTGATTTGTGAACACGCTATTCGTTGGCAAGGGCAAGTTGTTGGTGACGGACACTGCGTTTCGCTAATCAAGCGTTGTACTGATGCTCCTCGAACCGCGCTCTGGCGTCCAGGTCGAAAAGTACAAGGGCAAGCGTTGTTACCGGGCACTATCATCGCCACATTCAAAGGAGACACTTATCCTAATGTCAGTGGTTATCACGCAGCGATCTATATCGAACAAACCGATGAAGGGATTGTCGTGTGGGATCAATGGCGAGGCATGCCCGTACATCGGCGCCTTATTCGCTGGCAAAACCCGGGCGCACCAGCGGCTAACTCTGGCACGGTCTATCGCGTTGTGAAAGCGCCCAATTGAGTGCTGGGAATAGCTTCCCCCAGCTCAGTGGTTGAGAAATCTTTGCGCTCTTCCTTGCCGCTAGCCCGCTGTTTCGCTTTCTCAAGAGGTGCCGGCATGCTGACAACGACCTTGAGACCAGGCTGATTGTCAGAAAAATCCAGTTTCATGTCGTGTAATTTTAGTACCGCAAGCACCAATGCCAAACCCAAACCGCTTCCTGGAGTCGTTCTACTCTGATCTATTCGGTAGAAACGTTGCGTAATCTTCTCGTATTCAGAGGAAGGAATTCCAGGGCCATTGTCTGCGATTTCAATCCGCCACTGGCCGCCCTCTCTGAAGGCATGAATACTGATTTGACCCGCTTCGGGCGTGTATTTAATCGCATTGTCCAGCAAATTTGCAAATGCCTGGAAGAGCATATCACGGTCAGCTTGCACCACCATGGGTTGTGAAATCTCCACCACCAAGGATTGACCTTTGTCTTCGGTAAGCGGCTCATACAATTCTTGGAGGTCATACAGAATTGAATTTAAATCTACGTCTTTGAAATCTTCACGCTGCTCACTGTATTCGATTCGCGCAATTCGCAGTAGCGCATTGAAGGTGGCGAGCAATCCGTCAGCCTCATGAATAATTTGGTCGACCATGGCCTCCTCATCAGCTTGACCAGAGACCTTAAACTTGAGTTCCTCCACACGGTTTTTCATACGCGCCAAGGGAGTTTTCAAATCGTGTGCAATGTTATCCGAGACACGCCGCACACCTTCCATACCACGCTCGATCTGATCAAGCATGGAATTTAGATTATTAGCCAGCTCATCAAATTCATCACCCGTGCCACGAGTTGCAATTCTGCGACGCAGATCACCCATCATGATTTTGCGAGAAATTTGATTAATTGAGCCGAGTCGGCTGCGTAGAGTCTGTCGCATCATGAGGCCACCGATAATCCCCAAAGCTACGGTAAGTAATAGACCCCAGATCAATGCGCGGCCAACCAAGGCCTTGAGGGTGGCAAGGTCTCGCATGCCTTTGCCAACCAAGAGGTTGAAGCGCCCTTCCACTACAAAGGTACGAGCTCTTGCGCTAAACCCACGGGCATCATCGTCGAGAGTATCTTCCAGTTTAAAGTCTAACCACCCTTCCTTGTTCCAGGCGATATTGGGCCAGCGGTTGATGTTACCAACCAAAGGCTGAAAGCTGTCGTCAGTTAACAGGTAGAGCGTTGAGTCGCCGGGTCTTTGTTGCTGCACCCGCTCGGACAACACTTTGAGTAAGCGCGGGTAACCACCGCGGGCATAGATGGTGGACAAAGCCTTAATTTCAGCGTTGATATCGTCATCAGTTTGATTGGTTTTGTAGATGATCGTCGACCAATAAACAAACCCTAAGATGATTGAAACAGAGAGCCCAAAAAGCAGTACGTACACCAAGGTGATACGTACTGCAGAACTCTTGAAGGGGCTAATCTGGTTCACTCAACATGTAACCGGCGCCACGCACGGTGTGCAGCAAAGAGACATCAAATTCTTTATCAATCTTGCCGCGCAGTCGACTGATATGCACATCGATGACATTGGTTTGTGGGTCAAAGTGATAATCCCAGACTTTCTCGAGCAACATGGTTCGGGTAACCACTTGCCCGCTGTGTCTCATTAAGTATTCGAGCAGTCTAAATTCACGTGGTTGCAAATCTATCTTCTCATCGTTACGCCTTACTTCGCGCTTGAGTAGATCCATTTCCAGATCAGCGACCTTGAGCACGGTGTCCGGCGACTCCGGCTCAGCGCGACGCACCAAGGCTTCTATCCTAGCCTGCAACTCGGAAAACGCGAACGGTTTTACCAAATAGTCATCCGCGCCAGCTTTAAGGCCGACGACTCTGTCGTCGACATCACCCAGCGCGCTGAGCATCAAGATTGGAGTTCGGTTGCCACTGCCTCGCAAAGTACGAGTCATGGTAACCCCATCCACCTTGGGTAACATGCGGTCAGCAACGATCACCTGGTATTCGGTTGAGTCGGCCATTAGGAGCCCTTCTCGACCGTCTTCAGCATGATCTGCCGTGTGACCGCATTCAGTTAAACCCTTGACGATGTATGCGGCGGTTTCTTTGTCGTCTTCAACAACGAGAACACGAATCATATTTTTCTTGTTCATTTTTATTTCCCTCTATTCTACGCGAATTATGCGCGCGCCTGCATAAGCGGCGTGCACTTGATCGTTGAAAATCTACTCATCCGCCGTCAAATCAAACGGAATGAAGCGACTGCCGTTACTCCGTTGTATCAGGACCACAATTTTTTCGCGGCCAGAAGACTTAGCTTTAGTGATGCCTTCGATGACATCATCCGGCGTGGACACGCGACGGTTGTTAACGCTGGTGATCACATCTCCACGGCGCAAACCGTTACGAGCAGCCAAACTACCGCGCTCGATACCCACGACTAACACACCGTTTAAATCATCAGACAGCTCGAATCTTTGTCGCGCCTCGTCATCCAATTCAGTGAGACTTGCGCCGAGCATATCGTCTTCTTCAGCTTCCGCTGGTTCATCGTCGTTATTGCTTGCGACTTGATTCGGGTCGTCAGGGAAGCGATCAGTTTTGAGCGTGACCGTCTTCCGCTTGCCATCTCGCCACACTACCACTGGGTACTTTTTATTCACCGGAGCCTGCGCCACGATTCTTGGCAAATCGCGCATCTCGACCACCTCTTTACCATTGAATTCAAGAATAATGTCACCGGCCTGCAAACCTGCCTTATCAGCAGGCGCATCGGGCACCACGCTCGAAATTAATGCACCGTGATCATTTTCACGCTCAAACCCTTCTGCCAGTTCATCGTTTAAAGCCTGGATTTCAACACCGATCCAACCGCGTTCAACTTCGCCCGAGTCACGCAGCTGAGAAACAACGTTTTTAGCGAGCGTCGCTGGGATCGAAAAACCAATACCAACACTGCCACCGTTGGGTGAGTAAATCGCCGTATTAATACCGATAACCTCTCCGTTCATGTTGAACAGTGGCCCACCGGAATTACCCCGATTAATCGCGGCGTCTACTTGTATGTAGTCGTCGTAAGGGCCAGAGCGGATATCACGACCACGTGCAGAGATAATGCCCGTGCTTGCCGAACCACCTAGACCGAATGGGTTACCGATCGCAACCACCCAATCGCCGACTCGAGATCGTTCATCGTCGCCCCAAACGACATATTTGAGGTCGCTCGCATTATCAAGTTTAAGTAGCGCTAAATCAGTCTTACTGTCGCTACCAACCAGCTCAGCTTGATACTCTTCGCCGTCAGTTAGGGTGACGACAATTTCGTCCGCGTCTTTGACCACATGGTGATTAGTCACTACGTAACCATCAGCGGAAATTATGAAACCGGAGCCGATACCCAATGGCCTGCTACGTTCTTCTGATTCTGGGCGCTGCTGTCGCTCACGAAACCGCTCAAAGAAATCTTCAAACGGCGAACCTTCTGGAAAGTTAAATTCTGGATGATTCATGCGCGAACGCACTTTGCCAGAAATCGCCACGTGCACCACTGCTGGGCTGACTTCTTCAATAAGATCTGCAAAACCAGATGCTGGCGACCAAGCTCGAGAGTTGCCTTGCTCCACACCTGGAGGCACTGCATCCGCCAAACTCAGAACGGCGGGAGATTCATTGCCTTGGTAATCTGATTTATCACCATGCCCGTCGGCAACAACTTGAATAGAAATCACCACGACCGCAGTGGCAATGATGACGGTGGCCCATTGAAAAATGGGGCTAATTGAACGAATAAATTTGTTCAGCATTAAAAAACTCCATAAACGAAATGACTGACTTGTTGTGTTCACTTAATGACCGGATAGGCGAATTCGCCATCTCGACCAAAACATTACTTTTAATACACGTGGTAAGTATGTAATGTTGTCAAAGAATAGTAAGGGCGAGTCGATTACCCTCAAGTGAACAAGGGATTACGTTTTAGTAATAGATTGCGAAAAGCGCCACAGTCGTCTAATAACTGGCGTGTTTTTTAATTTTTTTCTCTAGCAAGGTGATTGCTTGAAGATATCCTTGTTTTCCCTGACCAGCGATTTGCGCAATGCAAACGTCTTTTAACATCGAAATTTTTCGAAATTCTTCACGCGCATGGATATCTGAGAGGTGCACTTCTACGGTGGGCACTTGGCACCCTGCAACAGCATCGCGCAAGCTGACTGATGTATGGGTTAGACCACCTGGATTGATCACAAAACCGTCCGCCCAGTGACGCTGTCCTTGCATCTCATCAATCAATGCCCCCTCGTGATTGGACTGAAAAAACCGACACTCATGCATTCTATTATCGGGGTGTTCTACGAGCCAATTATTTACATCTTCGAGAGACTCAGAACCATATACCTCAGGCTCTCTCTCACCCAATAAATTGAGATTTGGGCCATTTAAGATGAGTATATTCATGCTTGATGTTTAAGCGGCGACGGCCAGACTATCGATGATGTCCTGCGGCGTCACATCCGTGCTGATCGTGGCTTCACCGATTTCATTTAAGAGAATAAAATTAAGCTTGCCATTGATGTTCTTTTTATCATGCGCCACAACGTCGATAACTTGTTGCGGGTCTATATCGCCCAGGTCAGGGAGCTCAAACTTGGCGAGAACTTTTTGAGCTGCTTCGTAGGCCTGCGTATCTAACAAGCCTTTCTGCCAAGATATGTGATTTGCGCAGCGCATGCCATAGAGCACCGCTTCACCATGATACAAACCTTGATAGGCGCGCAAATTCTCAAATGCGTGGCCGATGGTATGACCATAGTTGAGCAGTCTCCGCTCGCCATTTTCAAACTGATCATTACTGACGATCTGCGCCTTGATCCGGCAGCTCTTAGTTAAAATCTCAGTCAGTAGGCTCTTGTCGTCAAGCTTTATCAAATCGTCAAAGCGATCAACAAATAAATCGAAAATACTGCGATCACGAATGAATCCATATTTGATCGCCTCAGCCAATGAAGAAATCACATTGCGCCGTGGGAGTGTGGCTAAAAATCCAGGATCGACCAGCACTGTTTTAGGTTGATAGATCGCTCCGACTAGGTTCTTGCCCGCCGCTAAGTTCACCGCGGTCTTGCCGCCGATTGCCGAATCGATCATAGCCAGCAATGTCGTCGGCACTTGAATAAATGGAATCCCGCGCATATAGGTAGCCGCCACAAATCCGCCCAAATCACCCACCACGCCGCCGCCAAGCGCAACGAGCACTGATGAGCGATCACATCCCAGGTCCACCATTTTGGACCAGACTTTTTCAGCCTCACCGATGTGTTTAGCCGACTCATCTCCTGGCACAAGGATGACATCAAGTTTGTATCCCGATGTCCGCAACGCATCGATCTCAGCTGCATACAAATCGAAAATAGCTTGTTGGGTTAGCACAATCCATTGTTGGCCTTGATTCCAAGGCCGAAAAAGTTCATGCAGTTGATGACGCAGATCAAAACCGATCTTGATATCGTAAGAGTCTTCAGCGAGCGCGAGTGGCACGCTTTGTATGCTTTGGGCTGGGTTGTAGGACATGAGTTGAGGGCGCCAGCGAATCACTGGATTTAGGATTAGCCCCTTATTTTATCGCCTTTTCGACATCTCTTGCCAGCGCGTTAACATCCACATGAGTCACGATATTTCCGCCCATCCATATTTCCACGGAGTACACCGCCTGCGCCACTAACATTTGCAGACCGTTAATGGCCATTGAGCCTTTTTTCTCTGCGCGTTTTAGCAAGGTGGTTTGCAATGGGTTGTAGATCAAATCGAATACCACTAAATCTTGATCAAAGATCGCATCGGTGGTCTTGGTAGTGAGTGGGCACTCTCTGGTTGCGGGCGACATTCCTACCGGCGTGGTATTAATCAAACACTTTAATTTGCCAGCACGCTTCTCCAAATCTTCTTCTTGGATAATTTCGATTTTAGTGTTTTCGCCAGACAGAGCAATCACATCCTTGAGCGCTTGAGCACGTTCTTCAGATCGGTTAACGATGCTTACTTGCTTCGCGTCGCCTTCTGCCAGTGCCACGCCGACCGCTTGCGCACTGCCTCCTGCGCCAATAATGGCAAACTCCTCACCCTCAATGGCGACGCTGTTTTGGCGTAATGAATACGCAAAGCCGAGTAAGTCGGTATTGTAGCCAGTGAGTTTGTTACCTACTCGATTGACGCAATTAACTGCGTTGATCAGCTTGGCTTTTGAATCAACCTCGTCGAGTAGGGAAATAACGCTGGCTTTATGCGGGATCGTGACGTTAACCCCGTCAAAGCCCCCGACCCGAAACCCAGTAAAAAAGCTCTTTAAGCGCTCATTGGGTAACTCAACCGTGCGGTACGAGGCATCGTCCAGCTCTAACTGGCGATAGATCGCTTTGTGTAAAGCTGGGCTAACACTGTGTCCTAGTGGTTCCCCAAGTAAAGCAAACCGTTTCAAATCAACGCCCTTACCCGCTTTTATTAATGTTTAGCTCGGTCACCATGACTTTGCGCTTATCCCGCAATCATGCCTTTGAGCACGCGTTGCGATAAATATGAGGCTCGCTAGCGCCATCTAATCGAGACACGCAAACTGAGCTTTTAGCTTGCTTGAACGGTCTTTATTGATCAAGCAGCTCTTTTGGAGCGCCTTGATCGTATCGCATTTGCGAGATTTCGGCAAAATTCCTCGGTCTCACTCCAACCAATGCACCCATCTGTGATGCTCTGCCCATAGACTAACTCGGCCCCGGCGACGACCTTTTGGCTACCTTCAACAAGGTGGGATTCAATCATAACCCCGAATACACGTGACTCACCATCGACTAGCTGCCGACAGACGTCTTCGCAGCCTTCGCGTTGTCGTGACGGAGTCTTGAAACTATTGGCATGACTAAAATCAATCATAATATTTGGCGTTAAATTGGCCGTCTCAAGCATCTCAGAGGCTTGGGCAACGTGTTGGGCAGAATAATTTGGCTCACCATTTCCACCTCGTAAAATAATGTGGCAAAACTCGTTACCACTGCTGTTAAAAATCGCCGTTCTCCCCTCTTTCGTGACCGACAAAAAATGATGCGGATGGCTAGCCGCGCCAATCGCATCAACCGCGATCTTCAAATTTCCATTGGTGCCGTTTTTAAAGCCAACTGGACAAGATAGGCCGGACGCCAGTTCACGATGACATTGACTCTCAGTGGTGCGTGCGCCAATCGCTCCCCAAGCGACGACATCACCCGTGTATTGCGGGGTAATCAGGTCTAAATACTCGCAGCCTGCCGGAACACCAAGCTCATTAATTTCGATCAATAGCTGGCGAGCGATTCCCAGCCCTTTGTTAACGTTATAGCTATTGTCCAGATCAGGGTCATTGATCAGGCCCTTCCAACCAACGGTGGTACGCGGTTTTTCAAAGTAAACACGCATCACAATAACCAAATCTCCCGCTAGCTCAGCGCGCAAAATTTTCAGTTTTCTCGCGTATTCCATGGCTGATTTTGGATCGTGGATGGAACATGGGCCAACCACCACCACTAAACGATCATCATTCCCAGCCATGACCGCTTCAATCTCTCTCCTGCCAGCTCGAGTACTTAGAGCGGCCGCTTCGGTGATCGGAAATTGCTCATGAATTTGTGCCGGTGAAATGAGTTCCTTGGTGCCAGCAATTCGAATGTCTTCAGTAGACCGCATAGTGCATATGAATCAGTTTGCAAAGTGCCCGCGAATATAGCACAGACAATGCTGTGATGAACCGCGCAAGCGTTGTTCACGCAGCCTAGATCAACGTTGAAATGTCACGCTGCATGAGCATAATGTTGGGCCGCAGTCATTATTCGTTGTACCCCATGTCACCTGTTGAGACAGAGAACCTCTACCTACACCCTGAGTTGAGCTTGTTATCTTTCAACGAGAGGGTACTGCATATGGCCTTAGACGAAGACGTGCCGTTGCTCGAGCGGCTGCGCTTTTTATGTATTTTCTCGTCCAATATGGATGAATTCTTTGAGATTCGTGTTTCCGGTCTTAAGGCCCGTGCGCAAAGCGGCTTGTCCACGGAGGGTGTTGATGGATTGTCTCCGCAAGAAGCACTCGAAGAGATCAATGCCAAGACCCACAACTTGGTTGATCTGCAATATCGCACGCTCAACGAGCAGGTGCTGCCGCAACTGCGGGATTCAGGCATCGATTTTTTGCCTCGTTCACGCTGGTCGGACGAACAGAAAAAGTGGATTAAACAGTATTTCAAACGCGAAATACTACCGATACTCACGCCGATCAGACTCGACCCAGCCCATCCGTTTCCACTCACCATTAACAAAGGTTTAGGAATTGTGGTGGACCTGCATGATCCAGAAAGGGATGATGCACACAATATCGCCGTGGTTCCTGCTCCACGAGCATTGCCACGCTTCATCCGCCTGCCGCAGGAGCTGTGTGAAAATGACTATGGATATGTCTATCTGTCGTCCATCATACACGCCCATATCCACCGCTTGTTTACCAACGTTGAGGTGCTCGGTTGCTACCAATTTCGAATCACTCGAAATTCAGACCTCTACGTTGACCTAGAAGAAGTCGAGGATTTAGCACGGACGCTCGAAGGTGAACTGCCCTCACGACTTTATGGTGAGGCCATTCGGCTCGAGGTTTCACAAAGATGTCCAAACAAACTAGTGAAATTTTTGCAGCAACGATTTCAGCTGAGCCCAGATTACGTTTATCGGGTCGATGGGCCGGTAAACTTAAACCGATTGATCAGCCTCCCGGAGTTAGTGAGTCAAGCGAGTAATAAGTACCCCACTTTTACTCCGCAAGTGCCCGACTACCTTTCTCATCAAGCGGATATTTTTGATGCCATCTCCAATGGCGATATCTTATTGCACCACCCATTTCAGTCTTTCACGCCTGTTATTGAATTAATTAAACAGGCTGCTAACGACCCAGATGTATTAGTCATAAAACAGACTCTGTACCGAACTGGAGACGACTCGGTTGTTATACAGCACCTCGCTGATGCAGCCCGCGCTGGTAAAGAAGTCACGGCCATCGTAGAACTCATGGCGCGGTTCGATGAGAAAAACAATCTGGCGACTGCGCAAAGCCTGCAAGAATCTGGCGCACATGTTGTCTACGGCATGGTAGGGAAAAAGACCCATGCGAAAATGCTCATGATTGTGCGCAAAGAACGTGGCAAATTGCGGCGTTATGTCCATCTTGGTACTGGCAACTACCATCAAGGCAATACCAGAATCTATACTGATTATGGGCTATTCACTTGTGACAAAGGGATCACCCAAGACGTTCACGAGCTATTTATGCAGCTCACGACGCAAGGCCCCAACCCTGAGTTACAAAAAATGTTTCAATCTCCTTACGGGATCATCAACATGCTGATTGAGAGCATTGAACGTGAAGCCGACAATGCCCGTGCTGGCAAAGCGGCAAAAATTATTGCCAAGGTAAATGGTCTATCCAGCCCCGGAGTCATCGATGCACTTTACGCGGCCTCTCAAGCGGGCGTGCAGATTGATTTAGTCGTCCGTGGTATTTGTTGTCTGCGACCGGGAGTCAAAGGCGTCTCTGAAAACATTCGAGTGAGATCCATTGTGGGGCGATTTCTTGAGCATGGAAGAATTTACTATTTTCTCAATAACGATGAGCCTCACGTGTATATGTCGAGTGCAGACTGGATGCCGAGGAATTTACGCAACCGAATCGAACACTGCGCACCGATTGAAGACCCCAAACTAAAAGATTCCATCATTAAGGACTTGGAATCGTATCTAGCCGATAACAGCCATGCTTGGTTGATGCAGTCGGACGGAAGCTACCAACGCTCGGCGATCAAGTTGAAAGGCGATGAGCCCCACTCTGCGCAGCAAGCATTACTGAACCAATTCGTTGAAACAATTTAATGAGTCAGGATAAGCGCGGGTGGCTTAAGTCAAACTTCAGCGCCTAAATCTCAAACTTCGGTTAGATATAACTAAACCGAATACCGATCGATTTCAGCCAAGATTGTTCTTGCTCAAGATCCGCTGCAGTCAATGGTTGAGCCCGCAAAAACGCAGGCGAAAAACTAAGCTCAAGACTTTGCCCACTGGCTGATAACTCAGGGAGTTCTAACAACTCGCTGGAGCGTTCGCGATGCAATAACACGGCTAGTCGCAACAAGATGGCGATACGTTTAGCCGGCGTGACCAAGCTTGAAGGAAGCGCCTCGAAACGATCAATCGGAAACTTACGACGATGGCCAGCAATTAGCGACGCCAGCAACAATTGGTCGCGCCTGGCGAAGCCTGCCATATCGGCGTTTTCAACGATGTAAGCACCGTGAGTATGGTAAGAGTCATGGCTGATTAAGAGCCCAAGTTCATGCAGCGACGAGGACCACCCCAACATCTCACAGAACCAGCGATCAGAAATATCCCAGTCTGGCGCGACCTGACGGTACAAAGCCAGCGCCGTTTCTCTTACCAACTGGCCGTGCGCCGACTTGACACCCCACTTGTTGAGCATAGCCGCGACAGTAACATCTCGAATATCTTCCGCGGAAGACCGCCCCACCAAGTCGTACAAAACCCCTTCGCGCAACGCGATATCCGACACTGACATCTGCTGAATGTCAAACAATTCGACCAGCGCTAATAAAATCGCTAAACCACCCGGAAATACAGGGGTGCGTTCCTTACTCAAACCGGCAATATCGAGCTGGTCAATATGACGCGCTGAAATCACATCTTCTAAAAGAGCATTTAGGGCCTCGCGATTGATCCCATCTCGCGACCAACCACCCTGAATCAATACATTATTGATCGATTTCATGGTGCCGGAACAGCCGAGCACTTGGGTCCAACCTTGCATTCGGAACTGTTTAACAACCGGCTGAATAGCGAGCTCGGCGGCGAGTTTTGCCTTTTTAAAGCGCTTGCGGCTGAGCTTACCATCTTGGAAAAACTGATTACTCAGAACCACACACCCTACTTCCAAACTTTCTCGACAATCGGAAACGTCGCCGCGGCCGGCAATCACTTCGGTACTGCCGCCGCCGATATCGATAACCAAACGTGCTTCATCACCACCAGCCGACCATCTGGAAACGCCAAGGTAGATTAACCGCGCCTCCTCTCGACCAGCGATAATTTCTATATTGTGACCGAGGGCACGTTCAGCGGCATCGAGAAAACGAGATTTATCTTTCATCCGACGCAGCGCATTCGTGCCTACGGCGCGTACTTGGTCGGTGGGGATTGAGCGCAATAATTGCCCGAACTTCTCTAGGCATTTGAGTGCTCTGTCTGCTGCAGACTTACTAAGGTTGTGATCTTTATCTAAGCCGCCCGCTAAGCGCACTACCTCTCTTTGCCGATCAACAACGTTAAACTCTCCATGCTCATAACGCGAAATTACTAGATGAAAACTGTTTGAGCCGAGATCAACCGCTGCATATACATTGCTGCCCGCACCCTTTTCTATTGAACCGCTATCACTCAAATCCGCGATTACAGTATCGATAGACCGCGACAGTGATGATGAGTCTCCAAGGTTATTGGTCTCAACCAATTCACTACTCGCAGAATTGGTTTCTACCGCGGTTTTTTTGTTATTTGTCCGTTGCACCTTAGAATTGTATCGAGTTTAACCATCAATATCAGCAAAAATAGCTGATGGCGCTAACTGCGGCGGCGTTTTGGCGCGCTGCCCAGCCGCTATGAACAATTTGGCTGATTGTTACAATTTAATCCTCTAAAGTCCTTGAGTTTGCTGCCAACCTTCCTTAAAGTTCGCACAGTTTTTGCCGACCCCGTAGCGCGAAGCAAAGCGGCTGGTAAAAGCTTGTAGAGACTGGAATCAAGTCGGGTCCAAACAAGCCTAAAAACTGAGTGAAACCGAGATTCAACCAATCAACAAGAACCGGCCACCGATGCGGTTCTCTAAGTTTGACATTGACTTTGACATGAAGAATAGCAATACCATTAATCAATTAGTCAGCCTGACACAACGTGTGACAGGCTTCAGTCTAATCCTAACCGCATTTTTCATGCAGACAGCATACGCCGGCGATGCCGCTCGCGGTGAGCAATTGTCGCAAACCTGTCTCGGATGCCATGGTGCACCGGGCTTACGGAATCCAGGGCCGGTTTATGCCATCCCAATGGTCGGCGGCCAACACGCAAAATACATTGTTAGTGCCCTCAAAGCCTATAAAAGCAAAGCACGCCCGCATAAAACTATGCAGGCTCAAGCTGCCAGCTTAAGTGATCAAGACATGGCAGATATCGCCGCGTTCTTCGCTGCAATGGAGGGCAACTCAAGACCCGGAAACGTCAACGCCACATTGGCAGCACAAGGTAAAGAGAAATCGGCTATTTGTGCCACTTGTCATGGTCAAACAGGCGATGGCGACAACAACGAATACCCAAAGCTCGCGGGCCAATACGAGAGTTATCTAGTGCAGGCACTGAAAGAATATCGCTCCGGTGACCGCAATAACCCAATTATGGCAGGCTTCGCGACGACGCTTAAAATTGAGGATATCCGGGCTCTATCGGCGTGGTTCGCTGGTCAACAAGGTGGTTTATCGGCACCGCAGTCTGAGATATTCAAATAGATTGTTTAGCGCGTCTTGAGTGGAATTTGCCGTTCTGAACAATCTGTCTGGTAAGTTAGGTAATTTGACAATTTCCACTTGGCGGCTAGAATCAGGCGCGTGGAAACATAAGTAGTAAACTTAGAACGCTGACCAAACATTATCCAAAATCCCTTTCGTCAGCTGACATTTCAGAACATCTCGACTAATAAATCTATGAAAATTTTTAATAAATCATCTTCTCTTGGCTTAGCTCTGGCGGGCCTGATGACAATGAGTGCTTCGGTTGCTGCCGAGTGCACTGTTCCGGCCAGCCCAATCATTCCTGATGGAAACGTTGCAAGCCAAGACGAATTGGTCGCTGCGCAGCAGGCCATGAAGGCCTTTCAGGGCCAGTTAGGCGAATATCGTGTGTGTGTTGATGGCTTACAAAAGGAGCTTGACCCAGAAGATGAATCAACCGCCGAAAAAACGGCTGAGTTAAACGCCCTCTATGACGCTTCAGTTGATGCTGAAGCCGCGGTTGCTGAAGAATTTAATGTTGCCGTGCGAGCATTTAAAGCACGACAATAAGAATAGTTTTTAAGCCTGCAACAAGACAGGCAATTCTAAAACCGCGGTTCTACCGCGGTTTTTTTTCGCCCGTACCTTTTGTTTGCCACGTTTGCCAGTCCAATACTAGAGCGTTTGCTCCCCTGTATACAGATTCTTGTCATCGCAACGACAACATCTGCTTCAATTGTGCTACTCCATCTAACAATACTTCAATTTCTACTTGATTCACAAAATCTACACATCTATGATCCGCCTCGGAACACGGGTGCCCTCTATTAAAAGTAGTTGGCCAAACTGGGAAGTTGGTGAGAATCCAACGCTGCCCCCGCAACGGTATTTCACTGATCTTAAGTGAAGAGTCCGGAACCAGCCCGAAAAACGCGGAACTTAGCACAAAGCCTGAGGACCGCGCTTTATTCGTTCCAGACTCGTTGATGGAGCGGAGGGCTACCATCCAAGGGCACATCTGAATGGTAGTCACTACTGTTCTATGCGACTCCTTGTTTCCTCGCTTTATCACCTAATAACTCAGTTCAGGTGCTAAGCATGTTTTCAACAAATCATTTTTCAACACGCAAATATGTGCGTACGCGTTTCTATTTGCTTTCCTTTCTACTCGGCTCATCAGGGTTAGCGACTGCGCAAGACGACCCCCTCAATGAAATTATTGTCACTGCCAAGGGGCAGCAATCGCTGAGCGATTCCTTACACTCTGCGCATATCTTCGGCATCGATGATATTGAGCAAGTTCAAGCCAAAGATATCACTACCTTGTTGCAAGAAACTACCGGCATCAATATTACTGATAGCGGTGGCCGCGGTAGCTCCACTGGTGTATTCCTGCGCGGCACGAGCAGCGCGCAAACCATCGTGCTTATTGACGGTGTTCGGGTTGGCTCTGCCACACTTGGTTCTGCTGCTTTGAACAGTTATCCATTGGAAGCGATCTCTAGAATCGAAGTGGTTAAGGGGCCGCTAGCTGGCATTTATGGCGCCGATGCCGTTGGCGGAGTCATCCAACTCTTTACTCAGGGCGGTACAGCAGAGAATCGTGGCAACGCAAGTCTTACAGTTGGCGATGATTCTTTGATCGAATACGTCCTCGCCTACCGAGGCGGAAGCGAGGAGAACAATTTTTATCTGAGCGCACAATCCGAAGAGACCGATGGTATAGACCGAACCAGTATCACGACAGGTGGTAATGACGACATTGATTCATTCGAGCAAACCTCATTCAGTGTTGGCGGTCGATTACAGTTGGGGGATAGAACATTTGCTCAATTAGCGGTACTGCAAAGCGATAACTCGGTGGAATTCGACAATACTTTTGGCGATGACACGGGCTTCTTCACTGACAGTGAAACGCTCAGCGCCGCCATCGTCGTAAATAGTCGGTTGAGTGATGTGCTGACTTGGCGTACGACGCTTGGAATGAATGAAGATGATTCCATCACACCGGCATTTGGTTCTGAATTTAACACTGAGCGTGAGAGCTTCACGAGCGAGCTTGAGTACCAGCTCAATGATTTTTCAAACCTGACGCTTGGCGTAGACTACTATGATGAATCTGTTTCCCCGCAAGAAACTTTCCCCACCAGTGAGCGCGACAATACCGGCGTGTTTGCGCTCTACAAGGGGCGATTAGGTGGCCTAGGTCTGTTAGCCAATGTGCGCTACGACGACAATTCTGCGTACGGCAGCGACACCAATGGCAGCATTGCTATTGATTACCAACTGAATGAGTCAGTGCGTGTGATTGCCAGCTACGGCACCGCATTTGTCGCTCCCTCATTCAATTTTTTATATTTCCCATTCTTTGGTAACCCCGATCTATTGCCGGAAGAATCTGACAGCGTTGAGTTGAGTCTTAAAGGTAGTACGGGAAGCCTAAATTGGCGCGTTTCTGCATACCAAACCGACATCGAGAACCTCTTTAGTTTTGATCCGGCTACCTTCTTAGCAGCAAACATAGGTACTGCAGAAATTGATGGGGTTGAGGCTGAAGTTAATTTTCAACTGGCAGACTGGCAGATAGCTGCAGGCTTAGACTTGTTGTCAGCCGAAAATAAGGACACGGGTGTGGAACTCGATGACCGTGCACAACAATCAATTTCGCTGAGCGCAGCAAAACAATTTGGCAAGTTTGACCTCAGGTTTGCATTGCGTGGCGAATCAGATCGATTTGATAACCAAGGCACCGAACTTGCCAGCTATGCACTATTTGACGCCAATCTTGGTTACCAATTTTCTGATGCGCTTTCCCTACGCGCCACAGTGAACAATCTTTTCGACAAAGATTACACCGTGAATCTAATTGGGCCCAGTGAGCGTTATCTCACCGAGGGACGACAAGCTCGCGTAAAACTGCAATACGATTTTTAGACAGCGCTTTAATCAGTGGTGATGATGAGCGGCGTCACCACTGATTTGCAAATCACTGAGCAAGTTGGATAATACGCGCATGAAGATGAATCGGATTCAAAATCATGCCTTTAGATTGGTTGGCAAAACCTGCCAAAAATGTAGATCACTGGGTTAGAAGGACCACACTGGAAAAACAGTCCGCGCTTACTCACCCGCCCCAATCTCTGAATGTTCTCCAAGAGATTACTGCAGACTTCGCTGGCTGGCAGGGATCAGAGTTCCCTGCTCTTGATGGCTTGCAGCTCATCCATATCGTGGGCCCAGCTAGCAAACCTTCAATCCAGAATAAGCAACGTTTTTCTTCACAGGACGAGCAAGACTGTGATCAAACGAACGACTCTGAGCCTCTTGTCTCGATGGTAAGACAAATGCCGGGCGCCAACTCTGTGACCCAACTCAAGCCAGATACACATAACTCTGATACCACACGCGATCAAGAGCCATCAGACTTTAAGAACGACTACGCACAGATCCTCTCTGCCTTGGCTATGGGAAAGTGTTGTTTTGTAAAGTCGAACCGCAACCTATTAATTGGTATTGCTTCAACACCGGCGAGCACTGATGCTGCTCGGCACATTTACCAAAACCTAAGCAGCAAAGTACCGAAACTGACCAGCTCGCCACTTAGCTTGTTACTTAAGCTGAATGGGATAGAATTCGCCGCTTTAATTGGTGCTTACATCGGCGCCGCACAGGCCGGCGTGCCCATCCTAGTGAACGGTTTCGTTGCAACTGCCGCGGCGCTCTTGGCTGTGCGTATCAACCCTACTATTCGTGAATGGATGTTGTTTACTTGTAAGGGTTGCGACGAAGCGCAAGGACAAGCTTATAGAGCCTTGCGAGCGCGACCAATGATCCAACAAAACTCAGACTATTGTGAACACAGAACTGCAGCCCAAGCACTTGAAGTAATTCACAGCAGCCTAGGTTTAAATCGACGTCTACTCGGTTCCGGCGCAAAGTCGTAGCGCGCCATACAATCAGCACCGTCATACTTAAGCTTGGAAAGTGGCAAATAGGTGACAATTCTGGTCACCTTTGCAACCCTTTGAATCGCTTCTGCAAATAAGGTATAAACGCCTTCTGTAGCGGATAATTAGGCCAATGTTAAAATGGCGTCGATTTGCGTTGCAGACGCACTTAACCTTTGATCGCCCTAACCCGATCATAAACATTGCCCTACAGACTAATATGTTGTTCTCAACTTCAGTGGATACCGCTGTGACGAAGAGAAGTTTTTTGCCTATTTTCGTCGCAACCCTCGTCCATGTGTGGCGAACTGGGCCACGATTGCATCAGCAAACTAAGCAAGCCTTCTTTGCCCCATGGCAAAAAAATGGCCGCATCAAAACCCTCGCAATCATTGTGTTACTAAGTTCGCTGCAGGGCTGCGAATCCCTGCTCAAGAAGCCGTCTCCAGAAGTGGTGGCAGAGCCCACGCCCCAACCAGTCAAAGAGCGTTTACCCAGTGCGGCACCAATGCTCGATGCGAGTAAGGTGGAAATGCAGTATGCACAAAGCACTCTCAATAAACTTGGCTTTAACGCGGGCCCAGTCGATGGCATATGGGGCCCTCGATCTGCCCGTGCGATCCGTGCGTTTGAAAGTAAATACGGCCTGAAATCGGCCAAAGGATTGCTCTCAAAATTGAATTTATACGTACTTGAGAAAGTCAGCAATACCGCTCGCACCAACGCCGCTCCCAAACCGCGCACTTTCAGCGGCAATACGTCGGGAGGAATTGCAGCAAAACTAGATCAAAACGTACTGCAAACTAAATCTCCACAATTAATCATATTAGATCAATCCTATCAGATGCTCGCCAAACCCAACCCTTTCTCTGAGCAGCTCAGTGAATTGGCGATTGGCACAGGCATCTATGTAATCAGCCTGCAAGAAGGCTGGTATGAAGTGGAGTCGGAAAATCAACAACGCGGTTACATCAAAGCCGACTAAGCAGTTCTCAGTTTGAGCTAATTGCGGATTAGACGGCAACGGTGCGCTCCGCTGCCCAGTTTTGCAGCGCAGTAATTTTTTCACTCATCAACACTGACAACGGCCGTGTCTGCACAGCCATTTGCTCCAGTAACTCAAGCGATATCCCGGGCTCAACGACTTCAGCATCACCAACAATGCCCCCGTGGCTTCGTTTTGCCGCATGTTCGAAGATCGCTGAAACCACCACTTGCTCCAACTCTGCACCGGAAAAACCTTTTGTCTGTGCAACTAAATCTGCGAGATCCCAAGCAGATGAATCAATAGCGCGCTTTTCAAGGTGCAAGCTCAGTATCTGTTGCCTCACTATTGCATTAGGTAAATCAACAAAAAAGATCTCATCAAAGCGGCCTTTGCGCATTAATTCAGGTGGCAATGCAGTTACGTCGTTAGCGGTCGCAACGACAAATACCGATGCTTTGTTTTCTGCCAACCAAGTGAGAAATGTCGCCAGCAGCCGCTTTGAAACATCATCGCTACTGGAAACCGCAGACATGCCCTTCTCTATCTCGTCGATCCACAGTACGCAAGGCTGCATTTTCTCCGCAGTGCCCAATGCGCTCCTAAGATTGTCTTCTGTTTGGCCATAGAATCGATTGTACAAAGTGCCAAAGTCCAATCTAAGCAAGGGCAAACCCCATGAGCCCGCGATGGCCTTCGCAGCCAAGCTTTTACCGCAACCCTGCACACCAAGCAACAAACACCCACGCGGAATATCTCCTCCAGGCAGCTCAACTTGGCGTTTGAAAATAGCCTCGCGAACGTGCAACCACTGGCGCAATGTCTCCATCCCTGCGATGTCGTCTAATTCTGCGAAATCTAATTCGAGCGTTAAGGTATTAGACCGATTGAGCAGCTCAAACTTTCCCTTCGCGACGTCTTCCACGTCGGCCTGATTGATTAATCCATCATTGTAAATAGCATGCTTGGCCATCCGTTGCGCATCACCAAAAGACAGGCCACAAAGGTTCTCGAGCAATCTATGCAAGACCAATTTATCATCCGCGCGCAAACGATTGTTAGTCTCACTTAAATAGTCGACAGCTAAATCATTGACCATTCGTTCCAGCTGCTGGTAGCTGGGCAAAGGCAGCTTATAGCGCGTGGCCATGGATTCCAGCTCTTCTGGCAGTTCGATTTTTTGCGCCAGCAAAACAATGCAGTGCTGAGTGCTATGCAAAAACACATCTTTTAGATGTCTAATCGACACTGGATCGGCTATGTAGTGATGAAAATCAACTAAGACATAAACACCGGCGCGTTCGCTGCTGTGAATCTGAGCGAACAACTGATTTACATCCTTGTTTACCGTTTGCGATTGATAACCAGGCGCCAATCGCAGCAATCCTTGGGTCACGGTCCACTGAAAGTACGACTTATTAGAGCGATCCGCAAGACGGCGAAAGCCCTCGATAAAACAACCTTCTCGCTCAGTTTCTAAAATTACCAATCGGTGCCCTGAGTTGATCAAAATCTCAAGGTCATGCATGCTTTCCATAAAGTTTGCTATTGTGAAGAACAACAACCAAGCTTAGAGTTTACCTGCGCTAAGCAATCATTTCATCCATCCTGATGTGTTAACATTGCGCGCAGCAGAAAACCGCTGTCAACGCATAAAACTGACTTAGCAGCCGTTTCTAATCGATGACCGAAGAATTACCAAATACAGTTTCAGACAACTCAGCCAGCTCCGCGAAACAGGAAGGTGTTGGCGACGGGTTTAAAAAACCAAGTCGATCGGAGATCGAGGATGCGGTGGCTGGGGTAAAGCGAAATGCGCCGAAAATCAATCAAGCGAATGCGAACCCAAACGCGATTGATATTCATTTAGAACCATCCGCCAATCGTCGTCAGCAAGTTATTGGGGGAGATTTGACCGGCATCTCAAGGAGGGGCAACCGCGGTGGCTGGGCAGACCGAATACGTGAAGTTAATTTTGTAAACTTGATAGCGATTGGAATCGTGTTGGCTATCTTGGCTGTATTTTTTTGGCCGACCGGCAGCGACAATATAGTACGCGAGATTAGTACTGAAGATTCATCCGCGGTGGCAGGTTATCAAGGTGTTGAACGCACCGACGAGCCTCCTGCACAGGGCGGTGCTGAGAATACATTCAGTCGCGACAATGACCTAGATAGAGCGACTGAATTTCGCTTAGAAGACACTCAGCAGCGCCAAATAAGCTTGCTGTTGGGGGCCGCGCAACAACATATTGCCAGTGGCGAATACTCACAACCACCTGGTAATAACGCGGTCAGCCGGTATCGCCAAATTCTGCAGATTGATTCTAGTAACCGAGCCGCCCAAGAAGGCCTCGAGTTCGTGCGCGGGCGATTCTTAACCTCAGGGTTGGATGCTATCAGGCTTGGCGATATTGCCAAGGCAGAGTTAGCGCTGCAGAAAATTGAAGAGATCGAAGCTGAGTCCGACGAAGGAATAGAACTAGCTAACTCTATTCAAGCATCACGCACTGCTGCACAAATAAGCGGATTACTGTCACAAGCCCGCCAAGCTAAAAATGCCAATCAGTTGATTCTTCCTGCACGCGCAAACGCTTTGTATTTCTACCAGCAGGTGGCGGAACTAGATAGCAATAACGAAGAAGCTCGCAAAGGCATACTCAGCATTGCTGACGAATTTGTTAATAAGGCCAATGCCGCCGTGATCGATGGCGAATTACAAGCCGCCACGGGGTATTTGGCCACAGTGAGTGTGATTGACTCAAAGCATCCTTCGATACCTCTAATCGAATCGATGATCGCGAACGCCGAGCCGATTGCATCGAAGGCACCCACACCGGACACCCAAACAGAACCGCGCTCTCAACCAACAGTGGCTACCACGTTGCCCAAACGACCAGCACAGGTTTCGAATAACCGCACACCAAGCTCAGTCGCGAAAGAACGTGAAGCATTTGACCGCCAATATTTACAACGCGGTCTTGACGCTTACTACCGAGGAAATTACGAACAAGCTGCTGGTTTGCTGCAACCGTTGGCGGATAAAGGCGTGGCCCGCGCGCAATTTCGAATTGCTTATATGCACTACCTGGGGCGCGGCTTTGAGAAAGACCGTACAACCGCCGATGAAATAATTCGAGCTGCCCTGCCCGCGGTGCAAAAATTCGCCGATGAAGGTCGTGGCTGGGCGCAATCAGACATCGGAAGCCTCTACGAAGATGGCTTGGTGTTAGCTAGAGATTACGCGGAAGCCATCTACTGGTACCGTTCAGCGGCAGAACAAGGTTATCCGGGCGCGCAAACCAACTTAGGCGTCATGTATGCCCGCGGTCTAGGCGTGACTTCCAGCCGAAAAACGGCCGTTGAGTGGTTTCAAAGGGCTGCAAAACAAGGTGACATCGCTGCGAAGCGAAACCTTGAAGCAATGGGAATTACTCCATAGCATCTAAGATACACGCAAAACTTATCAGCGCGAGATCTCGTCAAACCAGCTCATCGGGCGGGTAGTCTGCTAGTTCAAAATCTGGTTCTGGATAATCCGGGTTCATCTCCTCCAGCGTGTCAGCAAGAATCTTCGCCACCATGTAATCTCGAAAACGGCGATTCTCAGCGGGAACAACATACCAGGGCGAACTCTCGGGGCCACAGGCTTGCATGGCCAATTCAAACGCTTGCATGTAGTCGCTCCACAATTTGCGTTCATCTAAATCTCCAGGATTAAACTTCCAGTGTTTATCATGGTTTTCAAGTCGGCTCTTAAAGCGCTGTAACTGATATTCTGGCGAGATGTTTAGCATCAGTTTCACAACTTTAGTCCCTCGATCTGCCAGCAGCGACTCAAAATTGTTAATGTGGGTATAACGTTGATTGATGGTTTGATCATCGGCCCAGCCGTGTACTTTAACAATTAGTACATCTTCATAGTGCGAACGATTAAAGAGCGTTATCTCACCCTGCCCTGGCGCTTTTTGATGAATACGCCAAAGAAAATCATGTTCCATCTCAAGTTTGGTGGGTTTTTTAAAGCTGTGAATTAAGCAACCCTGAGCATTCAAACGGCTCGTCAAACGTGCAATCGTGCTGTCTTTGCCGGCTGCGTCCATAGCCTGTAATACCAACAGCACCGACTGCTTGCGCTCAGCGTAGAGGCGTTCTTGCAGCCCTCTAAGTCTCTGATATTGCTCGTCGCGCAAGTCTTTTAACTCGTCGTCATCCAAGCCGCCATCAGCTTTAGTCGCATAGCTTTCAAGTTTTGAATTTGGATGAAACAGGAATTGATCGAAGTTCATAGTATCTAAAAGTAGGTGGCTTGCTGTCTCTACACAAAATATGGATGAATTGCGGGTAGAAAGACGGTCGTCCATAGAATTACGGTACAATGTTAGGGCTATTCTGCAATCAATGCAAAAACCCAAGAACCCAGATTACTTCTAGCTGACGAAATGCTCAAGATCATGATTGTGCGGCGCTTGCTGCATGTGAATAAATATATATTGAGCAAGCAAAGTTATCAGATTATTTCAATTCCAGCTGATAAGTGAGCCGACCTGACTCGCCCCGTAACTAGATGTCACAAACTAACGACACGCCCGCTATGTTGGCAATCAATAATCTAGAGTGTTCACGAGGAGATAGAACATTATTTCGCCAGTTGAGCTATTCCATCAATGCCGGGCAATGCCTGCATATTGTGGGTGCTAACGGCAGTGGCAAAACCACTCTACTAAGATCCGTCGCGGGTCTGGTTTATTCGCCCAAAGGCAAGATTCAATGGCAAGGCGAGAATATCCAGTCAAATCCCTCATATCAGTCAACGATGATTTACCTCGGGCACAGCGAAGGCCTGAAAAATGAGCTGACCTCGGTCGAAAATTTGGAATTTTATTCCTGTTTGGATGGTCACTCTGATCAAAGTCATGTAGACGGCGATCTAGCGCAAATGGGCATCTTGGAGTGTGCAGACTTGACCGCTAATAAACTTTCCTTTGGTCAGCGTCGACGTTTGGCCTTCGCTCGCTTACTCCACAGCAAAGCGAAATTGTGGATCCTCGATGAACCGTTCACCGGAATCGATGACGCCGGGCGCGCATTGATCGAAACAATCTGTGTTGAACATCTAGACGCCCAAGGGATGATCTTGCTGACCAACCACCGGACGCTCTCGCAAAGTCGACTGGCACCTTCATTAGCCGTGCTAGACCTGATGGATTTCCAAAGCAGTCTGGACCATTCGTAATGGCACAAAACACCTTTTATCTTTTTGCACGGCGCGAGTGGCAGCTTCTCTTTCGAAACACCAGTGCACTTGTTCAACCCTTGTGCTTCTTTATTATCATTGCCTTGATGTTTCCGCTCAGCTTGCCTGCGGAAAATGAATTACTAACAAGAATTGGTGGCGGAGTTATCTGGGTGTCCGCTGTGCTTGCCACGCTGCTTGGCCTGGAATCCATGTTTCGTTCGGATTACCACGACGGTGCTCTTGAACAATGGCTAATTAGCCCAAGGTCTTTGCCACTGGCGATGTTGGGAAAAGTATTTGCGCACTGGAGTTGCACGGGATTACTTCTGGCCCTCTTCGCTCCCTTGCTTTGTATGACATTTCGTATACCCCCGGATCAAATTTGGGTATTATTTCTGGGCTTGATGCTGGGCACTCCCAGTTTAAGTCTGATTGGAGCGATC
Organism: uncultured Arenicella sp.; assembly: GCA_937973905.1. GTDB lineage: Bacteria > Pseudomonadota > Gammaproteobacteria > Arenicellales > Arenicellaceae > Arenicella. The sequence continues at coordinate 24,801 of CALJJR010000113.1, forward strand.
GGAGCTGCTCTAACCGTGACTTTGCATCGTGGAGGGGTTTTGCTGGCAATTATCATTTTGCCACTGTTTATTCCAATTCTAATCTTTGGAGCAGGCATGGTTACTCAACAGGCGATAGGCGGCAGCACAGCTAGCCAGTTATACGCCTTGGCGGCGATTCTTGTGCTGGCTTTGACCTTATCTCCGTTTGCAATTGCAGCGGCTTTACGTACCACGATTAATTAGTCATGACGTTTTTGAGTTTATAAATCAGCCAAACCAATACCACCAATTTCACAGTGAATCTAATTAATGCTTTCTTCTCCTCTATCTGGGGATTTCTAAATCGTAGCTTTCATCGGCTCGGCTCGCCACGCGAGTTCTTTAAAATCAGCAATTACGCAACGCCTATTTTCGGACTTCTATTCACAGTACTCACGGGCTATGGTGCCTACCTTGGGTTGTTCGTGGCGCCGGCGGATTATCAGCAGGGCGATAGCTATCGAATCATTTTTGTGCACGTGCCTTCTGCTTGGTTATCGTTGTTTATCTACATGGTCATGGCAACCGCAAGCGCAATCGGTTTGATTTGGCGCATGAAAATGGCCTTTGTGGTAGCCATTTGCTCAGCTCCGATCGGCGCAGCATTCACTTTCCTTGCTTTAGTCACAGGCTCGCTCTGGGGTGCGCCGATATGGGGTACTTGGTGGGAATGGGATGCAAGATTAACCTCAGAGCTGATTTTATTGTTCGTCTACTGGGGAATAATGGCTGTTTATTACGCGTTTGATGAGCGTCAAACCGCAGAGCGAGCCATGGCGTTATTGGCAATCGTAGGAGTGGTGATCGTTCCGATTATCCATTACTCGGTCGAATGGTGGAGCAGTTTGCATCAAGGAGCAACGGTGTTCAGAGACGGTGGGCCCGCAATGCCAGCCAGTATGCTAACGCCACTACTCTTGATGGCCCTCGGTTTCACCTTCTTTTATGGCTACGTTCTATTTTTACGGGCTAGAAACATGGTTCTCGATCAAGAAAGAAAAAGCCGCTGGGTAAGAGAGCTGGTCAAGAGTTCGAGGGCAACAGGAGAGGCACAATGAACTGGAGTGAATTTTTTGCCATGGGCGGTTACGCATTTTACGTCTGGAGTGCGTGGGGGCTGACAGCGGTTGTCTTGGCCTATCTATTCACACAAGCAAAGCTTCGAAATGCTAAAATAAAGGCTCAGATTTTGCGACAGATTGAACGCGAATCGCTAGTAGATCATAGCGCGCGCGCAACGAACAAGGAAAGCGGGAATTCGTAGCTATGAGCCCTACTCAAAAGAAACGATTTATGGTGGTATCGATGATCATAGCGGGTGCCGGCTTAGCCGCGTTTCTCGCCTTGAAGGCTGTGGATGCCAACGCTGAATTCTTTATTACTCCGAGCGAAGTCAACGCTGGTGAGTTCAGCACCACTCAACGTTACCGAATTGCTGGACTGGTGAAAAAAGGCAGCGTTGCCACACAGAGCGACGGCGTGACGAGAGAGTTCGTTGTCACCGATTGCGACTACGACGTTACGGTCCAATACACGGGTTTATTACCTGATCTCTTTCGTGAAGGACAAGCCATTGTTGCCAAGGGCACCTTCGCAGATGATGACAGAATGATTGCTGGCCAAGTGCTCGCAAAACACGATGAAAACTATGTGCCGAACGAGGCAGCCGAAACCATGATGCAAGCGCAAGCGAACAAATGTGACACAACCGAAGGACCAGTGAGTTACTGATGGCAGGAGAACTAGGCACTTTTTGTTTGGCGTTGGCTCTAGCCGTGAGCCTTGCGCAAGGAATAATCCCAATTTTAGGCGCACATCGAGGCAACCATGCTTGGATGGCCGTAGCTCGCCCCGCAGCTTATCTGCACTTGCTCTTGGTCGCCATCGCCTACGCTATCCTGACTAATGCTTTTTTAGTTCACGACTACTCGATAGCCTACGTAGCCAATCACTCCAATAATGAACAGCCATTGATCTACCGAATTTCTGGCGTGTGGGGCGCCCACGAAGGGTCTTTGCTGTTGTGGGTGCTGATCTATGCGACCTGGTCCGCCCTCGTTGCTAAATTTAGCCGCGGGATTCCCAGCGACATGATCGCTCGGGTTGTAGGCGTGCTTGGCTTGGTGGGTATTGGCTTCTTAAGCTTCACCCTATTCACATCCAATCCATTTGCTCGATTGTCGCCAATTCCGTTAGATGGACGAGAACTCAACCCTCTATTGCAAGACCCTGGACTGGCAATTCATCCGCCCATGTTGTACATGGGTTATGTGGGCTTTAGTGTGGTTTTTGCCTTTGCGATTGCGGCCATGCTGAGTGGTAAGTTAGATACCGCGTGGGCCCGCTGGTCGCGTCCGTGGACGACGGTCGCTTGGTTATTTCTAACCATTGGCATCACACTGGGAAGTTGGTGGGCCTACTATGAACTAGGCTGGGGCGGCTGGTGGTTTTGGGACCCAGTCGAGAACGCTTCATTTATGCCATGGCTCGTAGGCACCGCGCTGATCCATTCCTTGGCGGTGACCGAAAAACGCGGCGCCTTTAAGGCTTGGACGGTGTTGTTGGCGATTTTTGCGTTCTCACTGAGCCTACTCGGCACCTTCTTGGTTCGCTCTGGAGTGCTTACCTCCGTGCATTCATTTGCCAGTGATCCTGCGCGTGGATTGTTTATTTTAGTCTTCTTATTAATCGTGATTGGCGGATCATTATTGCTCTTCGCAATACGGGCGCCGCAACTCATTAATAAAGTAAATTACCGACTTTTTTCGAAAGAAGTCGCAATTTTGACCAACAATGTGTTTTTAGTCATAACCACGGCAATGGTCTTATTTGGTACTTTATATCCACTGATTATCGACGCCGTGACAGGGAACAAACTGTCGGTGGGCCCACCCTACTTTGATCTGTTCTTTGTGATCTTGATGGTGCCACTCGCCGTGGTGGTTGGAATTGGTGCCATGAGTCGCTGGAGGAACGACAACATTGCTCGATTCTCTCGGCCTTTAGTATCAATACTCGTGCTGAGCTTATTAGGGTCGCTGATGGGCACCTGGGTGATGCGTCCAGACGAGTTCTCAATCGGTGGCTTTGCCGGCCTCGCATTAGGTTTATGGGTACTTTTTTGGAGCCTGTATGGCTTGGCTGAGCGTCTTAAATACAGCGTTAATTGGCGTCAAGCCTTGCTGCGGACACCCGCCTCGATTTGGGGCATGACCTGCGCTCATATCGGTATTGCCATCTTCATAATCGGCGTCACGCATGTAAACACCTACAGCGTGGAAACGGATATTCGTATGGCTCCGGGTCAAACTCACGAAATGGGGCCTTATGTTTTCACCTTTGAAGGTGTCACCAGAAAACGAGAGGCTAATTACCTTGCGGATGAAGGAAATTTTGCGGTTACGGCCGGTGAGAAGCATATTGTTCAGCTGCGCCCGCAGAAGCGAATTTATAGCACTTCGTCACCGATGACCGAAGCAGCCATCAACACCACGCTTGGTCGCGATCTCTATGTTTCACTGGGCGAAGATTTAGGTAAAGGCGAGTGGAGTGTGCGACTCTACCTAAAATCCTTTGTCGCCTGTATTTGGTTAGGCGGTTTCCTCATGGCTTTGGGGGGACTAATCGCCACTGCTGATCGCCGCTATCGACGCCCACTGAAAGCGACGACTACAAAAACGGCGGCATCGACCAAAGACACTAATAAAGACAGCACACCGAATGTCACGGGTGGCCTAGAAGCCCCCGCCTAGGAGTATGTTATGTCGAATAAAATGAAATATTTGGCGCCATTATTCGTGTTTCTTGGTATTGCCGTATTCTTAGGAATTGGTCTGACCTTGAATCCAACCGAACTCCCTTCAGCGTTGATCAACAAGCCAGCGCCTACTTTTCAACTCGCTCAGTTGAAAAACGAAAATCAAGATTTCTCGCCGCAAGATTTGCTCGGCCAGCGTTGGTTACTGAATGTCTGGGCCAGCTGGTGTGTTGGATGTAGAGTGGAACATCCCTTGTTAAATCAAATGGCACAGCAAACCAATATCATAATGGTTGGACTCAACTATAAGGATGACCCCACGGCGGCAAAGAAGTGGTTGGCGCAACGAGGCGACCCCTACTCAATTATCCCAATGGACATCAGCGGTGATGTTGGTATCGACTATGGCGTATACGGCGTTCCTGAGACCTTTGTGATCGATGAACAAGGCGTGGTTATTTACAAACACACTGGCCCGCTGACTGTCACTGCCATGGAAACTAAATTACTACCGCTATTTACTGAGTCAGCCAGCCAACAAGCACTGAACTAATATGATGATACTTGCACATGGGAGGCGGGTTTTCGCCATTGTAGCAGTCGCAGCGGCGTTGGCGCTGGGCTCGACTGCGAATGCCGCGATTGAAGACCGGGTATTCGATGACCCTAGTTTGACGGATCGTTATCAAGACTTGATTGCTGAGCTTAGGTGTTTGGTTTGTCAAAATCAAAACTTGGCTGATTCCGATGCTGAACTAGCTCGAGATTTACGCGATAAAACCGCTGAAATGCTCATCGCAGGCAAGACCAATAAAGAAATTCTTTCTTATATGAGCGATCGTTACGGTGACTTCGTACTTTATCGCCCCCCGGTTAGAAGTGACACCGCCTTACTTTGGTTTGGCCCCATCATCCTACTGCTACTGGTGTTGATCTTCGTTTATCGACATGTACGCTCAAAGCAATCGATCAACCCCGCGCAAGTTGAAAATGAGAGTGATCATGCAGAGCGTGAAAGAGTCAGAGCGCTGTTAAAAGACACCCCCAATCTGGATTAATTAATCATGTTTACGTTCATCGTTTCTGCCATCTGTTTGGCCATCCTTTGCGTCGTGGTCATGGTACGCCCTCTCATGAAAGGCGCAGCCTCAGATTCTTACACGAGACACCTCCAAAACATCCATTTCGCCAAGGAGAGGCTCGCAGAACTTGATGAGCAACTGGCACAAGCGACCATCTCATCTGAAGACTATGAAGCCTTAAAACAGGAAATTGAGTCTACATTAGCGACTGATATCGATTTGAGCGAGCAAGCCCAAAAGGATGAAAGCGCTGAAGCAAATAACAAAACATCAAATGCAATCGCCATTACCCTGCTCTGCTGCCTACTACCCGTGACAGCAGTGGCAACCTATTTGATTACGGGCACTCCGTCTGCAATTGGTGCGACCGCTACGGTCGCTGATCAAGCGCAGCCAGCCGCGAGCCAGAGTGAGCAACTGGAGCAAATCAATGGCCTAATTGGCGGGCTTCAAGAACGGCTAAAGAACGCGCCGGATGATGCAGAGGGCTGGACGATTCTCGCGCGTACCTACCAACAACTCGGGCGTTTTCAAGAGTCGGTTGACGCCTATAAGAAACTTTTGGCTCTCAAACCTAATAGCCCTGACGTCTATGCTGGTTTAGCTGATGCCAGCGGCTTACTAGCCGATGGAAGGCTTCCTGGAGAACCACTTTCATACGTGCAAAAAGCGCTGGAGCTAGACCCAAATCATCCACAAGCGCTGTGGCTATCAGGTCTTGGAGAAGTCCAATTAGGTAACCCAAGACTGGCGATTCAAAAATGGGAAACCTTGTTACCGCTACTCGCTGAGTTTCCACAACAAGAAATGGAATTGCGTGATGTCATTGCTCAAACCAAGGAAGCCGCCGGGATCAGCTCGGAACCGGGTGACAATGCCTCATCAAGAGATAGCGCTCCCGCAACTGGCAAAGCAATTACGATCAATGTGTCGATTGACGAATCTGTTGCTGCCAATATCAGCGCAAGCGACATGGTATTTGTACTTGCTAGAGCCGCCAATGGGCCGCCTGCACCACTTGCAGTCAAACGAATGAGGGCGAGTGACTTTCCCACTCAAATTGTTTTAAGCGAGGCAGATGCAATGATGCCGCAATTAACCATAGGCGCGTTTGAACAATTAGAGGTCATTGCCAGGGTATCTAAATCAGGCAATCCAATCGCGCAATCTGGTGACTACGAATCGCAAGTGCTTACTACCAGCAATACGAATTCAGAAATACTCAGCCTCACTATTTCCAAGCAAGTCCAGTAACGCTCATCGCTGACCTGAGTTCACGCCTTATTCTGTAGGTAGACTATCCTGTTGGTGTGTCGCTAGTAGCGGGCCTGCCTCTAAGTTCTTTAAAATAGGTTGTAGTTGCTCGAGCGCACCTGCATAACGCTCCAGTGATGCGGTGATTCCAGAAATGCCGGTAAATTGTTCTCTCGCTGCTAGCGAGACTCCAATACCGATTGTTTCAATTCTGCCATCGTTACCAACATAGGGGGCTAGATCCACACTCACCAACTGATAGTTCGGCTTGCTGGCCAACCATGCCTGACTAGCTCCAGTAACAGCGGGTAGAACCTGCACATTGCAAGTTGCGGTGAGGTACTTAATTGTGGCCGCTGGGTGACCCGTCATAAGAAAAGCGGCGCCGTAAGAACTGGAGCAAAATTCTTCCACAAGATTTATCCTCTCCTGAGACCGGGCGCGTGCGATTTTCTTAGCAGACCAGCCAGCTAACTGCAGCACCTCCTCGGCAAGCTCTCGCACTCCGCTTTCTCCTTCGCCTAAAAACACCGGCAGTGAACCCAATTCCTCGATACTTCCAAGTCCGCGATCACCTTTGACCAGCAGCACAAGCGACTCGGTATATAAGGGCAATATGCTGGCAAAACCGCTTTCTTTGATTACATCGTTCCTTAGTAGCGCAAAATCAGCGGCTCCTTCCGCCAAGGCGCGTTGATTCGCCACCGGCCCATTTGATTGTTGAACACGACAACGACTTCCACTGAAACCCTGGAGGTAAGACGGGTCGCCATTTAGAATGCGGCAGATGGCATGTCCAATCGGGTGATACAGTGAGATTGGTGGGCCTGTCTGAAGAACCACTGCAGCGCCTGAGTAAGATCGACTTGGCTCAGCTGCAATAGAATCAACCGCAAGCAACATAGTCGCCATCGTGAGACACAAAGATCGCAGCTTTGTACGCCATAGAGAATTGACCGGCCATCTGAAAAAAAATGATGAACGATCACGAAGAATCGACTGAAGTATAAAATTCGCCAGAACTTCGCAACAACTTTGACAGAATGCCAATAACCACAGTGATGTATTGCGACTGTG
>CALJJR010000114.1 GCA_937973905.1 uncultured Arenicella sp.
TAACTGGCTCAATAGAGTTTGGTGTTGATCCGATGAATCGGTTTCGATCAGGAACGGTTGAGGTGCAGGGAAATATTGCGGCCAACGCGAGTCAAGGCATCACCAGCCTTGCAACACTTGAATCAACTTTGGGGAGCATCACGCTTAACTCGGGCGTGAATCAATCTGAAGAAGGTACAACGGGTCATAATGTCCAAGTATCGACATTAGATGCCTACGGCGACATTAATATTACCTCATCAGAAGACATCGTAACAACGAATACAGTTGAATCAAATGGGGTGGTTAATTTTACGGCTGATCGAGACGTTAATGTGAATTCTCGCGTCTATGCTAGTCGTTCGATAAATTTTGTCGCCAACGCAAATGATGAATTCTCAGGTTTTACTGAGGGTGGCGATAACTACGGCGTTGTCTCGATCATCTCGGATAACCGTTTTGTGAGAATAGAGTCTCGTGGAACCGGTGTTACCGGTGATTATGGTGATTCAATTAACTTCAGCGGGGCGGGTGTACTGATCGAAAACAACGGTTGCTACGGTGCGGACTGCTCGGCTGGGGTTAGAATTGAGGGTCGCAACGTTAATATCGGTTCGGACGCTGATCCAATCACCGGAGATATTCGAATTCTGGCCAATGCGCAAACTGGCCAGTCATCTTACAATAATCCTCAAATTCCAGGAATTCCTATCGGGAATATGGGTGGAGACATCCGAATTTCAGCGTTTGAAGATGTCAATATGTTTACCGAAACTGATATCACGATTCAAAGTAGTGATTCCGATTTTATTGCTCCGGGTGATCCGCAACAAATGACAGGCGCGAGACTGCGCCGCGGCACGGCTTATAACACCATTGATATCAGTGGTGCGGATATAGAACTCAATGCTAGCGATATTACTCTCACGTCTGGGGTAGGGGTTGCGTCTAATATCAATGTATTCGCTGGCCGGAGTTATGACTTTGAACAAGGAGAATACGTCGGCGGCAATTTGGTCGTGAATGCGGACAATTTAACGCTGGATTCTTCTGCCGAGCTCTCTTACACCAACCCAATGACAGGAGATGTCGACGTATTTACCACCGCGGATTGGGTACGCCTAATGTCGGATGTTTCTACCGAGCTTGATATTGGTGAAGATCTCCGTTTGCTTGGCCATAAATACGTTGATAATCCCAGTTACGACGAATCAGACTATTTCAATCCAGACTTCAGCAGTGCCATAGTGACCTTCGGTGACTTCACCGCCAACGTCGGCGATACCTTAGAACTCAATGGCGGTGGGATTCGTTTAGAAACGAGGTACAACTCTGATCAAGCGGGTGAGTTGGGTAGAAGTACCGACCCTGATCTAATCACAGTAGAAAACCTGGTTGCGACCAATGGTCAAATTGTCTTTAATCGCGATGCCAATGCAGACAACATAACGCATGCCCCGGGTGAGTTGATTCTTACTACCACCGGTGACAACAGCGTGATCGATGGTAGCAATAATGGTAACCGCCCCGTGGACTTTGCGCTGCGCTTGAGTTCAGTTACTTGGAACCAAGAAGGCACGGTCAATTGGGCCGGGGGGCGCGTTCAAGTTGGGCTTGCACCCGTACGATTTCTTACCAGTTATAACGCCCCTCCTTCTTACCAAGGTCGCGCTTTCAACTCGGTTATTAACAATTCGGGCACCTTCGGAGTTAATTCTGAAACCGGCGCGTTCACATTTGAAACCGGGTTTCCTTTTGATGGTATGGGCACGGGGGTTGGCGATTTTATCAACACCGGTACAATCATCAAAGAGACCGGCGACGGAACAACTGATTTTGTCGTTGACTTAATTAATACCGGGAATATTTACGCGGAGGCTGGCACCATAGATCTCAGGTATGGTGGCCTGTTTCAATCGGCCGGGCAAACAGTATTACGCGGTGGTAGCATCGCTGGCGAAGTCGGCGACGGTTCAGAACTCAATTTCACCGGTGGTGCTATTCGCGGTGGCATCAGCGATTACGATGGTGTCACCAGCGGTGGTATATTGTTCAGTAATGTTACGGTGCAAAACACCACGATCGATCCTGGTTTTTCACCTGGTACCCTGTATGTACAAGGTGACTTTGATGCGAGGGGCGGTGGTAACATCTTTGATTTTGAAGTGTATTACGGCGCAGCAGGAATCTACTATGACAGCCTGAATATCAGTGGTACCGCAATGATTCCTACTAGCGGAGCTGCGGGTGATAACGTCATTCAAGCATCGGGTGATGTGCAGTTTTATGTTGACGCCAGCGTGATGCCACCGGCCGATTACGGTGCTTCATTCAACGTTATTACAGCCAACGTTAGTGGCGATATCGCCGATTTAGACGTTGTTGATAACATCAATGTCGGTGTTTACGGAGACGGCGCAGACGCCAACGTGCCGTCTTACAACTCATTCTCGTACACAGACAACTCTACTAACTTTTATCTGGCAGTAGGCGCAACAATCGATGCTCCACCGCCAGTTGATCCGCCTGTCGACACACCAGTTGATCCGCCAGTTGATCCGCCAGTTGATCCGCCAGTTGATCCGCCTGTCGACCCACCAGTTGATCCACCAGTCGATCCACCAGTTGATCCACCAGTCGATCCACCAGTTGATCCACCAGTTGATCCGCCAGTTGATCCGCCAGTTGATCCGCCAGTGAGCCCGCCACCACCACCTCCGGTGGTTGTAGTGAGCCCACCACCGCCGCCACCTCCAGCGCCGATGGTCGCTCCGCCGCCACCACCGATGTTGCCGGATGTTGTGGTTGTGATCATCGATGAACAGCCGATGGCCTTGCCGCCGGAGATTGTTGATGTGTTGGTCACGCTGACCGAAGAAGAGCGCAGAGCCTTTCTAGAGTCAGAGCGAGTGCGCGATGCCATTAAAACCGTTAATATGTGTGCCGCAGAGGTTTAAAAAAGGGGTAGATACCATTCATGGCAAGTGTGATTTTGTGTTCGGAGTTGGGTAAGGGCTCCGGACACCTCGCCAAGCTTGCAGATTACGCGGTTGAGCTTGAAGCTCAGGGTTATTCCGTTAAGTTGGTTACGCATGACTTGCATGCTGCCCATCAGGTTTCTGAATTCGTTGATGTGGCGGTATTTCAAGCGCCGATCTTTCGCGATATGAAGGCTGAGTTTGGTATGCCCGACCCCAACTATCTGAGCTTTGCATCTATTCTGCGCAAAAACGGTTATCGGGATGTACATACCTTGGCACCTTTGCTGCGCGGATGGCTGCACCTACAAGCAACCTTAAATGCAGACATCGTGGTTGCTGATCATGCGCCCACAGCTATCTTGGCCGCCAAGCTACTGAAGATTCCAAGCATCATGACTGGCTCTGGGTTTTGTGTGCCACCGTTGGTTTCACCAATGCAATCAATCGTCCCATGGAAGGACACCAGTGCATCAGAAGTCGCCTTAGAGGACGATACTTTGTTGCATGTGATCAATGACACCGTTTCTGAGTTGGGTTTTTCCGATCTGCGATTTGCGCAAGTTAAAGACGTGTTTTCTGATTCGGCACAGTGGATTTTTTCGATCCCTGAAATGGACCACTATGGCGCGCGCGACCAACCCTATGTGGTTCGATGGACCAACTCCTCGCCACGCCGCGTACCAGAATGGCCGCGTGCCAGAGGGGATAAGATTTTGTTGTTTATGCATGCCAACTCAATCTACCTCAACAGCGTTCTAGAGCAGTTGCAGTTGTTGCAGCAACCGGTGTTGGCGATTGTGCCCGAGATCAGCAACGGCTTGATGGAGCGCTATCATGGCACCACGATCACCTTGCAGCGTGAGTCGGTGAACCTCAAACTTGCCACCGATGAATGCAATATATTTATCAATAATGCTGACCACGATCTCACCTATGAGTTGCTGACCTACGGAGTACCTTCTATCTTTTTGCCTAACGAGCCAGATCAAGTGATGTTGGCCTACCAGTTGGTGCAACAAGGTTTAAGCTTCGTTGGTCCGGCAACGCCTGACCAATTGGATATTGCTGAACTCATCCAGCGCAGCAGGGACCAAGACCAAGTGTGGATGAACTGTTCGCACTTGCAAATGAAATATGAGAATCACGAGTCTTTGCACCGGCTGCACGATCTTGTAAAGGCTGAGTTACTAGCGTAGTTCGCGTATGGCTAAGCAAGCGTTAACGCTGATAGGGTTTCTGGTTACAGTGGTTCTTGCCTTTCATTTGTATGCGGTGGTTAATTCCGATCAGCGTTGGCGCATCGGTTTCATCGATGCCTTAGAACGGCAAGCCTATGATTTCAGGGTAAGGTTTTCGGCGAGTGACAACCTCAACGACACCGTTGTGATTATAGATATTGATGACCGGAGTTTGCAAAAACACGGTCAATGGCCGTGGTCTCGAGCGGTCTTTGCGCAATTAAACGATCAGCTTTTCGAAAACTATTTGATTGAAGGCTTGGGATACGACATCACTTTCCCAGAACCTGAGCAACGTTACAGCGATGACGCCGTGGCCGCGTTGCTCCCTGCCAGCAACAGCGCTGAGGATCTCCTGTCTCGTTTACGCGAGAAATCGGGCGATGAGGTGTTTGCCCGCTCTATGGAGGGACGCAATGTCATCTTAGGTTGCGTGTTTGAAACCCTGCGCGAAGAGCATGCGATCAACGTCAATGCCGGTGTGCTCCCACAACCAGTGTTTTTAAACTCGCCGGTTGATTACGATACCCTATTACAAGAAACCAATGCGCCATTGATGGGTCGTTATGTGGCCAATATCCCAACATTAACTGAGTCTGCCGCAGGGGTCGGCTTTTTTAATATCGCCGATCAAGTGGGTGATGCCGATGGTATCGTGCGTCGAGTAGAGTTGCTAAACAAATATGACGGCCGGCTCTACGCGAGCTTGACGCTGCAACTGGTGCAACAGTTTTTTCTCGATGAAGTGCAACCGCACCTAACCGAGCAATCCGATGATGGCAATTCGGGGTTAGAAGGCCTTGATTTGCTCTTGGGTCGAGTGCCGGTAGACCAACAAGCAGCCGTTTACGTGCCTTACGGTCAGCCAAGAAAATCATTCCAATACATACCCGCCACCGATATCCTGACCGGTGAATACCAAGGAGATCTGACCGGCGCTTTGGCATTAGTTGGCACGTCAGCTCCAGGTTTGGTGGATCTCAGAAATACGCCCTTTGAAGGCACCATGCCGGGAGTGGAAGTGCACGCCAATGTGCTGGCTGCGATGACCGAGGAAAATGGATTTCGTGTTAAACCCGGCTGGGTCGCGACTTCCGATCTTCTGATCGTTTCGGTGCTTGGTGTGCTTTTGAGTTTTTTGTTCCCACGTTTGTCCGCGCTGGCGGCAACTCTGGTGTTTTTGGTAACCAGCTCCGTCTTAATTGGAGTGAACTGGCACTATTGGACTAAGCTCAATGTCATCCTAACGATTGCACCCGCTTTGCTGGTTGTGGGCTCATTGTATTTTCTTAATATGATCGTCGGTTTCTTTGCCGAAACCAAAGCACGCCGTAGCACACAGAAAATGTTTGGTATGTACGTGCCGCCAGAAGTGGTTAGTGAAATCAGCGAAACCAAAGATATCTTTTCGATGCGGCCTGAAAAGAAAAACATGACGGTTTTGTTTACGGATATTCGCAACTTCACGACCATTTCAGAGGGTATGCCACCCGATGAGCTGTCTGACTGGATGAATGAGTTTTTAACGCCGATGACCCAAATCATTCACAAACATGGTGGTGCAATCGACAAGTACATGGGCGATTGCATTATGGCCTTTTGGGGTGCGCCGATCGATGATGCCGAGCATGCCGCGCATGGCATCACTGCCGCCCTCGATATTTTGCAAGAATTGGATGTGCTAAATGCGCGCTTCCAACGTAAGCGATGGCCAGAAATTCGCATCGGTATCGGCCTTAATACTGGCTTAATGAGCGTCGGTAATATGGGTTCGGAATTTCGTATGGCCTATACCGTGCTTGGCGATGCGGTGAATTTGGGTGCGCGTTTAGAGAGCATCACCAAAGAATACGGTGTGGACCTCATCGTCAGTGAATTCACCCGTGCTGCAGCGCCTGAGTTTCATTACACCGAGTTGGATACTGTGAAAGTAAAAGGCAAGAACGAAGCAGTGACTATTTACGGCGTGGAAGCGCTTAGTAAACACTAGCGCTTTGTTCAGTGTCGTAATAATTTGCCTCATCAGTTGTGCTGACTATTGAGTCTGACGTGCTAACTATCAACTTACCCCCTGAGCAACGTGACTTGGTGCATCAGATGTCGTTTCACGTCTAGCTGAAGTGAAGCCGTCCCAGCACAAACTCCATTGAGCGGCTTTGATGAACACTAAAGTCGCATGCGTCGTTCTAGCTGCCGGGCAAAGCCGACGCTTTGGCTCGAATAAGTTATTGCACGTGCTGGCCAATGGCGAGGTGATATTGCGCCAAACCTTACAGTCTTATCTTCAGGTTTTTGATTCGATCACCTTAGTGGTTAATCCAAATTATGAGCAACTTATCGAACACCTTGCTGATTTACCGATAAGACTTGTTGTTTGCGAAACCAGTGATGCGGGGATGAGCCAAAGTATGATTGCAGGACTAACCGAAAATCTGGACGCCGGTGCGACATTGATCGCCTTGGCCGATATGCCTTATGTGCAGCCCAGCACTGTTAGGAAGATTGTTGATGAGTTGCAAGAAGACAATATTGTGCAACCCGTTTACAAAGAGCAGGGTGGCAACCCGGTTGGTTTCGGTAAACAATTTTATACCGAGTTGATGTCTATTAAAGGAGACAAAGGCGGCAAGCAAGTGCTACTAGATCGCGCTAGCGTTGTACGTTTACTGCCAGTGAGTGACTCAGGTATTCATCACGACATTGATCGGCCAGAACAGGTACTCGATTAGCTGGCAGCGAATGAACTTAGAGCGGTTCCAGTCAATCGATACACCGTCCATTCATCTTGTGGGTTAGCGCCTAGAGACAGATAGAATTTGATCGCAGGCTCGTTCCAATCCAACACCGCCCATTCAATTCGGCCACAGTTCTCTGCTACGGCAATTTCTGCCAGGCGCTTCAATAACGCCTTACCAGCACCGAGCCCGCGGCTGTCAGGTGTAACGTACAGATCTTCCAAATAGATTCCATGCTGCCCGAGCCAAGTAGAGAAGTTGTAAAAATAGACTGCAAAACCAATCGCTTGACCTTGGTGCTCGCAAATCAGAGCAAACACTCGGGGTTGATTGCAAAACAAAGCGGCCTGAAGCTCCTCAGGCGTGGTTACAACCTCATGTTCGGCTTTTTCATAGATGGCCAGCTCAACCACATAGGCGTAAATTTGAGCGATGTCATTTTCTGTTGCTGGGCGAATAATAAGTTCAGACATAAGCGTTAGGGTTTTGAAATCGTCATGCGTTTGCTGATTGCGACAACGATTACCACAGCAATCGCAAACCAAGTGGTTGCTGGATTAATGACTTCAGACAGCAGCCAAGCGGACGCCACGATGGTAATAAACGGTTGCAGTAATTGTAGTTGGCTCACGCGTGCTACGCCGCCAATTGCCAAACCTTTATACCAAAAGAAGAACCCGATAAGTTGGCTTATTAACGTTAAATAGGCAAAGCTTAAGAGTGCTGGCTCTGGCAGTTGCATGAGGAACTGCAAAATGCCGATGTCGAGAAGCGACGCATCAACATGAGTTACTGGGTTGATTAAAACTAAAGTTGGCAAGGCTAAAAATGGCATGCCCAGGACTAGCGCCCAACAAATAACCTGCCAGCCTTGCATTTCGCTCGCCAGTTTTCCACCTACGGCATAGCCTGCTGCTGCGCTAACAACGGCGAGTAGCAAGACAAAATCTGCGAACTCCAACGATAGCGCCAATTCATTCTGGCTACCGTAAAGTAAGGAATAAAGCACCACAAGTACCGCGCCGATGACACCAGTAACCCAAAATCCAAGGGAAGGGCGTTCATTGTTGAGCAAAACACTCATAGCCGCGGTGGCAATTGGCAAAACAGCAAGCACCACTCCGCCGTGTGCTGCCGGTAGCGTTCGCATCGCGATGGCCGATAAGACCGGAAAGCCAATCACCACTCCCGCTGTGACAATTAGTAGCAACAGGCACTGTCGTTTGCTGGGCCACGGTTGTCTAAATAGAATTAAGATGCCTGCCGCTACAATGCTGGCAAAAAAGGAGCGGCCCAAACCAATAAACACGGGGTCGAGATAGGCAACTAAATATCGAGTTGCCGGCAAGGTGAGAGCAAACGCAAAAACGCCAATGGCGCCTAACAACAAGCCTTGGTTTTCTCTGCTCATTGTCCGGTTAGCCAGCAATCTGCGCGAACTGAGCATGCGTGGCCAAGCAAAGATCACTCGGCGTCATCTCGAGTTCCAAGCCTCGCTTGCCGGCGCTCACGTAGATGCGCGGCAGAGCTGCAGCGCTTTGATCAATAATCACAGATAGACGCCGTGCGAGACCCACCGGGCTGACGCCGCCCAATATGTAGCCGGTGGCTCGATGCACGTCTTTGGCGTCGGCCATGGCGATCTTTTTAACGCCGAGCGCAGCGGCGGCTTTTTTTAAATTTAGTTGTGCGGCAACCGGCACCACGCAGACTGCAAAGTGGTTTTTTGTCAGTTCTACGACAAGTGTTTTGAATACCGAGTTTTCATCGAAACCCAGTTTCTCGACCGCTTCATTGCCATATGATTCGGCTCTTGTATCATGATCGTATTGATGCAGTGAGTAGGGCAGTCCGCGGGCATCGAGAAATTTCACAGCAGGTGTCATATTGTAGGTCTATGAGCGAATCATCAGCGTCCACTTCAGGAGCGGCTTGCCCCTTGTGTCACCGCGTGACGCACTTGAGTTTTCATCACTTTATCCCGCGCAAGGTGCATCGGCGAGCGCATTTCAAAAAGAATTTTAGCAAACACGAGCTGCAGGCGGGCGTGAGTATTTGCCGCGCCTGCCATAACGGTATCCATAAGTTTTATGATGAAATGACCTTGGCCAAGCAATTATCGAGCTTTGAACAACTGCGAGACGATCCGCAACTTCAAGCTCATTTCGCTTGGGTGAGCAAGCAGCGGGTGAGGTTTTAGTAAGAGTCTTACTGTAATTGCATATTGATAACACGAAGGGTGGCCTGAATCGCCGCGAAAACCTGATTTGCGTTCACGCCCCTGGTGGTCATTTTTTGATTGTTATCAAGTTGCCAGGTAATCGCGGCTTCAGTTAGTGCATTGGTTTTTCCGCCGCGCGGAATATGTACCTGATAGTCGATCAATTTAGGGCGGCTTACACGAGTATTTGTTGCTTTTGCATGCTCAGCCAAAATAGTGTCGAGTGCATCAGTAAACGCGTCGTAACCGCCGTTGCCGTTACCTTCGGCGCTGTAGGTGGTTTCATTGATCGAAACAGTAAGCTCTACATTTGAGTCGCCTTCTAACGGACTGAATGTTTTGCAGTCAATAAGCTTGATGTGCTGAGTGCCGCTGCTCTCGAGTACGTCAGCAATAATGAAAGGCAAATCTTCCGGGGTGATGATTTGTTTCGAGTCGCCCAGCTCAATAATCTTGGCCAATACCTTCTTTTGGTCTTCAGGTGCAAGATTGATGCCCAAATAATCGAGGTTCTTCTCCAGCGAGGCTTTGCCGGCCATTTTGCCCAAGGCGTATGTACGCTTTCGAGCAAACCGTTCAGGTGACAATTTGGTGACGTATAAGTCACCTTTTTTATCACCATCGGCATGAATGCCGGCTGTTTGGGTAAAGACGTCGGTGCCGAGAATTGGCGCATTGCAAGCAACGAATTTGCCCGAAAAGCTCTCCACCATTTGGCTTACGTCAACAATGTGTTCTTCGTTTATGTTGAGGTCTACACCGAGTTTGTCTTTTAACACCACCACCACTTCAGCCAAGGACGCGTTGCCCGCGCGCTCACCAAGGCAATTCACGGTGCAGTGAATAGAGCTTACGCCTGCATTGACCGCCGCCATGACGTTGGCGGTTGCCAAGCCATAGTCATTGTGCGGATGAAAATCAAAATGCAACTCAGGGAAGCGTTGCTTCATGTCAGTTAGGCTGGCATGCACTTCGGTTGGAGACATCACGCCCAAGGTGTCTGGCAGCATGAAGTGCTCTATTTTTTCTTCGCGTAAGGATTCTAATAAGCGATACACGTAATCAGGGTTTTCTTGGTAGCCGTTTGACCAGTCCTCGAGATACACGTTCACGCGCACGCCTTTCTCATTGGCGTAATGAACCGTTTGTTTGATCCGATCAATATGCTCTTCAGGTGTCGTACGCAGCTGCGTTCGGCAATGTTTTTCACTGCCTTTGGTGAGCAAGTTGATGACTTTACCGCCGGCACCAATAATCCAATCGACACTGCGATCTACATCGACAAAACCGAGCACTTCAACTCGGTCAAGCATGCCGTTTTCAGCTGCCCAATGATTAATATTAGCCACTGCAGTTTGCTCGCCCGCTGAGACCCCAGCAGACGCAACTTCTATGCGGTCGACATTCAATCGGCCGAGCAATGCCTGTGCCATACTCAGCTTTTCAGCTGGGGCAAACGACACGCCTTGAGTTTGTTCACCGTCACGCAGAGTGGTGTCCATCAAGGTAATGGTTTGAGGATTCGTCATCAATTTAGTAATGCAGTGGAGTCGTCGCAACTATATCGGGTTTTTAGCAAGCCACAAAGTAAAAACGGCCAGCAAAGCTGGCCGTTGAAACAGAATTAACGAGTTTACCTTAACTCGCCCAGAGCCACGGAAATCGTTCCTTGTGGCCGCTCTCGTACTCTGCAATGCGATCTGTCTGCTGCAATGTGAGCCCGATGTCATCCAAGCCGTTTAACAAATTGTTTTTGCGAAAGCCATCGATGTCGAATTTAACTTCAATACCACCTGGCGTCGTTAAACTCTGGTGTTCTAGGTCGACAGTAAACTCGACGCCTTCAGCAGCGCTGATCTCAGCCATCATGGCTTTGAGTGTGGCTTCGTTTACGACGATGGGCAAAATGCCGTTTTTAAAACAGTTGTTATAGAAAATGTCGGCGTAGCTCGTAGAGACGATGGTGTTGAAGCCGTAATCTTCAATCGCCCACGGCGCATGTTCGCGTGAAGATCCACAGCCAAAATTATCGCCGGTAACCAAGATTCTGGCGCCCGCAAAGTTTGGGTTGTTGAGTTCAAATTCAGGGTTGGCTGCGCCATCATCAAGATAACGCCAGTCATGGAATAAGTGCTGCCCAAACCCAGTGCGCTCAACTTTCTTTAAGAATTGTTTGGCGATGATCTGGTCGGTATCAACGTTTGAGCGGTTCATCAGCGCGGCAACGCTGGTGTGTTTTTCATACTTTTTCATCTTTAAGCCTCCAGTTCGCGGATATCGACAAAGCGACCAGCAGCGGCCGTCGCCGCTGCCATGGCTGGCGAGAGCAGGTGAGTGCGGCCACCTTTGCCTTGTCGGCCTTCAAAGTTACGGTTGGATGTGGATGCGCAACGCTGACCTGGCTTGAGTTGATCGCCATTCATAGCGAGGCACATAGAGCACCCCGGTTCACGCCATTCCCAACCAGCATCCGTAAAGATCTTGTCCAAGCCTTCTTGCTCGGCTTGTTCTTTAACTTGGTAGGAGCCCGGTACTGCGATAGCAGTGACATTGGCCGGCACCTTAGTGCCTTTGGCAACTTCAGCCGCAGCACGAAAGTCTTCAATTCGAGAATTTGTGCACGAGCCAATAAAGACGAAATCTACGGGGATTTCAGTCATCGGTGTGCCAGCTTCGAGCCCCATATAATCGAGCGCGCTTTCGCAAGCAATACGCTTACCATCAGACTCAAAACTCTCTGGCGCAGG